>QHBV01000029.1 GCA_003244035.1 Solirubrobacterales bacterium
GGCGCGCTGGTGGCATCTCGGCACCCGACGTCCTCTGGCTCCTCAACGGCCTGGCGTTCTACGCCCTGCTGTTCGCAACCGGGCAGTGGCGGCGCGTGGTGCCCACGAGCTGGGACGTCCTTCCCAACGCAGCGTCGGTCGCGCTCCAGTACCTGTCGCTGGACTGGCCAACCGAGCACGGCTGGGTCGCTTACAACAGCCTCCAGCTGCTCGCGTACTTCGTCACGATCTTCGTCGTCGCACCGCTCGCGCTGATCACGGGACTCGGCATGTCCCCGGCGCTCTCGACACGCTTCAAGCGCATCAGCCGCGTGTTCAGCATCCAGACCGCGCGCTCACTGCATTTCCTCGTGCTCGTCTGGTTTCTGCTGTTCATCGTCGCTCACAGTCGCGCTGGCGCTCAGCACCGGGGCCGCGCGTAATCTCAACCACGTCTACGCCGCCCAGGATGGCCAGGGCTTGACGGGAGCGTGGATCTTCGCGGCGTCGATGGTCCTTGTGATCGTCGCGTGGGTGGCCGCGACGCCGTTCACGCTGCGACACCCGCGGGTCGTGCAGCGCGTCGGGTTCGCGCTGATCGGGCCGGTCCAGCGCCTCTTTGAGCACGTCGACGCCACCCCCGGTGAATACACCGAGAAGGACGTCTCCCCGTACTTCTGGCACAACGGCGAGTACCCCGACTCCGACGAGTACACAGCCCTCTTCGACGGGGGCTTCGCCGACTACCGGCTGCGCATCAACGGCCTCGTCGAAAACCCCGTCGAGCTCGACCTGCCCGAGCTGCGGGCGCTGCCCTATCACGAGCAGATCACGCAGCACTTCTGCATCCAGGGCTGGTCGGGCGTAGCCAAGTGGGGCGGCGTATCGATGCAGACGATCATCGACATCGCGAAGCCGCTCCCGGAGGCCAGGTGGGTCGTGTTCTACTCACTAGGCGATGGCCCGGACGGCGGCGTCTACTACGACGCGCACCCGATCGAGCAGATGGGCAACCACCTCACGATGCTCGCCTACGACATGAACGACCAGCCGTTGCCCTACGGGCACGGCGCCCCACTGCGTCTACGCAACGAGACCCAGCTCGGGTTCAAGCAGGTCAAGTGGCTCAAGGGCGTCGAGTTCGTGGCCGACTTCTCGCGGATCGGCGGCGGCTACGGCGGCTACAACGAGGACCACGAGTTCTTCGGCTACCGGCAATCAATTTGACGACCGCGACCGCAGCACATCCGGTACATCCGCAGCCCCAATGCCGTCGGCATCCGACGGCGAATCGGAGCCGACCATGAAGACCTGGGACATCACCCAACTCGAGTTGCGACCTCACTCGCCGCAGATCCTCTCCTCGACCGACGCCGCGCGAGCCATCGTGATCGAGATCCCCGCCGGGGAGTCGATGACCGATCATCAAGTCCACGAACGCGCCTGGGTGACCGTCATCGCCGGCGAAGTCGAGATCACCGCCGACAACCAGCAGCCGGTCAGCGGCAGTACCGGACTCCTCGTCGAGTTCGACCCGCGCGAGCGTCACGCCGCCCACGCACGCACAAGTGCCCGAATCCTGCTCCTGCTAACCCCCTGGCCCGGTCGAGGCCACCCAGGCGCGCTCACCCTCCAGGACAAGGCCCACGCCAGACAAGACGCAGCTGAACACCAACAACCGGCCCCCCCGGGATCCATTGACCATGGGCAACCATGAACGAGCATCGGCGACGCCCGATGCTCGGCGAGACCACCGGCTCGCCCGAGCCACCGACCGAGAGGACCGACGACCGCTTCTTGAGCCAAACGACCCCTAACGCGCGTTAGAAGTAGCATCGCCCTCCGTTTTGGCGCCGTTACTCAGGAGACCCCATAGCGGTCGCGGCGAGCTGCGGAACGCGCGAGCGCGAGGATAGCCTTGACGTGCTGGCCCGGTGGACACGCCGACGGCGTGAGACAGCGGACGGGGCCGGCTATCTCGTTTGTGGGGCCGCCGTAGATCGTTCGCCGGGGCCTGGGTTACCGGATCGCCACCGGATGGTCACAAGCGCGTGACGACGGCGCGTGCTCGAGCCGCCAGGGTGGGTGCTGATGGCGAGCATCCCGGCGCTTTACGCGCATCGACTTGGTCGCGACGTGGGGCCCGACAGTTCGCGTGCGGCGCTGCGCGCGACGCTCGCGGGGTCGGTCGACGGCGTCGAGACCGATGTCTGCCTGACGGCCGACGGTCGCCTGGCTCTCCTGCGCGATCCTCGGATCGAGAGCCGTACGACGGCACGCGGCTGGGCGCGCCAGACGCCGTGGTCGGAGTTGCGCACGGCTCGCCTGCTGAACCGAGACGGTGCGCCGACGGGCGAAACGCCGATGCTGCTTGAGGAGCTGCTCGACGCCGTGCCGCGCGAGCTTGTCGTGCAGGTCGAGGTCAAGGCCTACGCCGATCCGCTGCTCGCGCGAGCGACCGCGGCCGCCGTGGCGCGTGCCGTGACGCGGCGCGCCGATCGGCGCGTCGAGGTGCTGTCCTTCCACGTCGCCGCCTGCGAGCAGGCCGCGAGCGAGGCCGTCGCCGCGCGCCTCGTGACGTGGGCGGACTACGCGCCCGACGCGCTCGGCGCGGCGCTCGGGAGTCGGCGGCGTGTGCATCGAGCACTTCCTGCTGCATCCTGAGCTTGTCGCGTGTCTTCGCGCCCACGGGCTCAGCGTCTGCACAGGCACGATCAACGACCCGTCGCTCGCGGCCCGCGCCGCGAGCCTGGGCGTCGATGCGATCACGAGCGACTGCCCGTCAGATCTGCGCAGCCGGATGGCTGCGCAGGCGGTCGCCGCCTGAGCGCGAAGTGGCGGTCTCAGGTCGCGGCGCGCATGAGGGCCACGATTCGCGGATGCCCGTCGATGAGGACCTCGTCGACGACCTCGACGTTGTGCAGGCCGACGGTCCGCCCGAGGCGGCGCAGGCCCTCGGCGGGAAAGCCCCAGTATGTGAAGTCGTCGCGGGCGTAGACGTCGCCCGGCTCACGCAGCTCGATCGCGGGCGTGTCGGCGTCGAGCTTCGAGCCGTACGTCTCAAGCACGATCTCGCCACCGGGCGCCAGCACGTCGGCGAGGGTCTGCAGGAACGCGATCGGGTCGGTCACGCGGTGCAGGATGCCGAAGCACAGCACGACGTCGAAGCGCTCCTTGAGGTCGCGTACGGCGAAGCCGTCCATCTGGCGGTACTCGACCTGCGAGCCGGTCAGCTGCGCGATCGCGTGAAATCCGGCGGCCGGGGCAAGCTGCACGCCGAAGCGTGCAGCGACCCAGTCGACGTACTGCTCGTTGTCGACCGCCACGACGCGTGACGCGCCGCGGCGCTCGGCGAGGAAGCTGTAGAAGCCGTCAAACGCGCCGACGTCGAGCACGCTGCGCCCGGCGAAGCGCTCGGGATCGAGGACGGCGAGGCGGTAGCCATGGTCGCGCGCGATCCCGCGCGTGTAGACGCCCGGGGCAAGCGCGAACGTGTGAAACCACAGCGGCACGCAGTCTCGAACGCGCGCGGCGTCCTCGATCGACGCATCGATGGCGTAAGCGTCGGCGACGAGTTGCTCCGCGGCAGATGTCTCGGGGATCAGCTCGAGCGCCGCTACGGTGATGGACATACCAAGAGCCTTCCGTCTGGTGAGGAAGCCATCGGGGAACGGCGCGCAAGGCGGCGCGGCATGGCATGCGCCCGCGAAGCCCGAGATCATCGTAGGGCGTGGGCCTCCGCGGCGACGTGGCTCGCGTGGCATGCTCGACAGACTGCCGCTACGACGGGACAGCCCGCTGCGCGGATCGTCGAGCATGCCGGCGGGACCCCACATTGCCCCTCGTGACAGCTTCGTTAACGGCACCCCAACGCCTCTCCTCAAGTTCGCCCGCGGGAGCGACGCTCAAAGCCACCGTCAGCGCCACTGACACCGGCGTCCAACACGGGTCGTGGATCGACCGTCCCTGAGCCAGTACGCGACGAGGGCCGCTGAGGATCAACCAGAAGACCGCTTGCGCACCCATCCAATAGCGAATCAGCAGCCCCTACCTTGCGAACCCGAGCGTTGGGTCGGCGCGACTGCACAGGTTGGCGAGAGTGCTCGTCGAAAATGGTGGCGATGCGCCGAACTGGACGCCCCCATGATCGGCCGGTAGATCCCGCGAGGCGCGCACGCCTTGTCTACCTCCGCCGCCGGGTCACCGCGGTCGCGGTGCCCGCGGTGGTGACTGTCGTGCTGCTGCTGATCCTCGACGGGCAGGCGCCCGGGTCTCGCGCGGCACGGACTCTGGGGACCGGGACCGGCGATACGGCGCGCAGCGCTCCGCGTTCGGCAATATCACCGCCAGGCGGGGCCGGCGGCGGGGGCTTCTCTTCGGAGCTGCTCCAGAACGAGCGCGTCCACTACACCAGCTACATCGCCGCCGGCAGCACCCGCCATCGCGAGATCGCACTGACCTTCGACGACGGGCCCAGCGCGTTCACGCTCCCGATCCTCGCGGTGCTCGAGCGCTACCGCGTCAAAGCGACGTTCTTCGAAATCGGGCGTCAGGTCAGCGCCGATCCGGGCTACACCGCGGCGCTCGCTCGTGCCGGCATGGCGATCGGCGATCACACCCAGAGCCACCCGCCGATGGCCGAGCTCTCCAGCACCCAGCAGGCAGTCGAGATCGATCAGGCCGCGCAGGCGATCCGCGCCGCCGGCGCTCCCCGGCCGCTGGTGTGGCGCCCGCCCTACGGATCGTTCAACGCGACGACGCTCGAGCTGCTGCGCGCTCGCGAGATGATCATGGCGCTCTGGACAGTGGACACCAGCGACTACGCCCGCCCCGGGATACCGCGAATCATCTACACAGCCCTCAGCGGCGCCCGACCCGGCGCGATCATCCTGTTTCACGACGGCGGCGACGACCGCTCGCAGACCGTCGCGGCGCTCCCGCGCATCATCCAAAGGCTCCAACAACGCGGCTACCGCCTCGTGACCGTCCCCCAGTTGCTGCTCGACGACCCGCCGCCCACCGATCAACCCCCACCCCACAACCTATCCGGATCGGGGTAGCAGACGATTTCGCACCCGCCGGTGAGCACATCAACCATCAACCATCGCTGCTTCCTGAGAGCTGCGGCTGCTGCCCATGGTCGATGAACACCGGCCAACACAGAGGTTGTGCAGACGTTTGGGCGGCGATGGCGCGCGGGTGCGCGTGGCTAGACTCGCGGCCGTGAGCTCTGGGGAACCCGCCGTCGAGGCGGTCGGCGAGCGCTGCGAAGAATGCGGTGTGAAGCTGACGGCGACCGAAATGCAGACCGTGCTGGAGTCCGGCGGACCGACGCTGTGCGCGGTCCACGCCCTTGAGGACGAGCCGGGGCTGGCCGCCGAGGAGACCACCGGTCGATAGCCCGTGCGGCCGGCTGGTCGTGGGCACCTCGACCGCAGCCTGGGCCTCGGGGCCGGAATAGCCACGGATTGGCAGCAAAGCGCGACTCTATACGCGTGATCCGCGGCGTCTGAGCGGGAACGCGACTATTCGTGTCATCGGGCGACACCTGCTTTTGCGTCCTCGCCTGCCCTGCAGTCCCGAGCGAGACGCTCAGCGGTAGCGGTCGATATGGCTGGCCCAGGTGCCGTTCGCGCGTGTGGCCTGCAGCTCGGGTGCGCGTGCGGCGGCGGCGAGCGCGTAGCCCGCCGCGCTTAGAACGCCGTTTGACGCGTCGGCGAGCTGCAGGCCGGCGTCATATGCGTCATTGAGTCGGGCAGCGCTGGCGAATGCGAACGTCTTGGCAGCCCCGTAAAGGTGGCGCTCGACAGCGCGAACGAGGAAGCGCAACTGGGGCACCTCACCGTCCGCGTGTCCGGGCACAGCCGCAAGCGCGTCGCGCGCGCGGTCCAGCGGGCAGAACTGCTGGCGGTCGTGCTCGGCGAGAAGGGGCGCGAGCTCGGCGTGCGCGATCTGTGCGGCCGAGACGACGTCGAGCAGCGGCCATTCGAGCAGCGTCTCGTAGGCTCCGGCGAGCATGATCGGGCGGTGGGGGTGCTCCACGCCGCGCGCGGCGGTCGCGATCGCGCGCTGGGCAAACGCGACCGCGACCGCCGGCAGCGCGGCAACGGCGGGTCTGTGGCCTGGTGTAAGCAAGGTCTGTATGTGATGCACATCCGCGGCGGCGTGATCGGCGAGCGGTTCGAGGGCGCGCGGCGGTGGCAGCTGCGGTGCTGGCGGATGTTGGTCGAGGATCTGTTGTACGCGCCCTGGCGTGATGGCGGCGGCTTGAGCGACGTCGCGCCTTGTCGCGCCAAGTTGGCTTGCGTACCGGATCAGTGCGTCGCGCTGAGCGGCGATGGCGATCGCGTCTTTCTGCGCATAGCGCCAGTCCAAGCCGACCCTGGCGAGTCGCTTGATGCCATCAAGGAGGGGCTGTTGGGGTTCTGACATCCGCCGCCTTACACTGTCGGTGAGCGTTTCCATAGCTCGGCAGCGGGGCCGAGGCAGGCCCAGCCCGCCTCGGACCTTGCTGCTACCGCTTGCCCAGCAAGTGCAGCGCGATGTCGCCGATACCGACCACGGCCGCGATGATGGACAAGGTGAGGTCGAGCGTTTCCATTCTCGATCCCTTCCCGGCGGTTGACCGTGTTGGGCACGGGCGCCCCGCCGCCCCGGGTGTCGCCGGGGCGACGCTCGGGGAAGAGCCGTTCGTGGATAGCCGTCCTCACCCCACCTAGTTTAGCGGCTAAACAGAGGTTGCAGGGCCTTTGCTCCGCCACGGTGCCGGTTCGTTTCACGCCCCCACTGGACCTTCGAGCAGCAGGGGGATCGCCGGGCAAAAAAGAAGCCGGCCCGCTAGGTGTGCGGGCCGGCTTGTGCTTCTCGGGAGGAGGTGCTGCTATGAGGTACGTCGCGATCGAAAGTCTGGGCCCCGGACATGAACGGTGCTTAAGTTCCTGATTTCAGGACCATTTCAGGACCAAACGCGCGCGAGCTGGCCGACACGATCGTCCGCGCCGCGGACACCGCCGTTGGCTGATCGTGACCCGGACGTCGTCTGGCCCGGGGAGCAGGGGCCTCCCCCAATGGCTGCGGGACAAGGGGGCTCGTTAGCAGCGGAGCAGAAATGCCGTGCTTCGGTTAGTGGAAGAGCTTTCCCTCGGCCGGATGAGCACGCCGAAACGGCTCAAAGAAAAAGGGCCGCCGGGAAACCCGACGGGCCAGCGTGGGTCAGAGACCGACGATCCGCGCGGGGGTCATCGGGGCTGCCGCATTCGTACCCGGGCACTGCGGAGGGCAGGCCCAACCGACTGGCCGAGTTGACGCCGATTCTTGAAATGGCCAATGAAGCGCGGAATGTAGCTCAGCCGCCGCCCGATGTCTCGCCGTAGCCGCCCCATGGTTGCCCGTGAGCGTACTCCCGCGCGGGCTATAACCGAAAAGGGTCTATGTGATCCAGTCGACCTCAGGCGCC
>QHBV01000030.1:0-520 GCA_003244035.1 Solirubrobacterales bacterium
ATGGAGCAGGAGCACGAGCGCGCCGCCGGCGCCTGGCAGGCCGAGTGGGGAACCCACCTCGAGCTGCTCAGAGTGACGGGTTCGGCGGCCGCCTGGTCTGAGACGCTGCTCGGCGGTCTGCGCGTCGACGGCGCGCGCATGGCGGCCAACCTCGCCGCCGCCCCCGCCTCCGAGCGGCCGCTTCCCGACGGCACCCAGGCGTTGATCGATCGCGCTCTGGCTGCGCACCACGAGCGCCCGGATGGCTGAGGAGGGCGGGCGCGATCCGATTGAGGCCGGGACGGAGGTCCGCCGCGCGGTCCTCGGTGACGCGCATGTCGACCGGGCGATCGAGGCCAGCACCGATTTCACGGCCCCGTTTCAGGACTTCATCACCCGCTATGCGTGGGGTGGCGTGTGGACGCGTCCCGGCCTGGACCGGCGCACGCGCTCGGCGATCACGCTGGCCGTCCTCACCGCCCTGGGGCGCGAGAACGAGATCGCGATCCACGTGCGCGGGGCGCTGCGCAACGGCATGACA
>QHBV01000030.1:562-3124 GCA_003244035.1 Solirubrobacterales bacterium
ACGATCGACGAGGAAACGACGACGGGCGGGTCCGAAGACCCGCCCGCCTGACCTTCTGCAGTCGACTGTCGGCGCGTCTCAGCGCCTGAGTCGGCTAGCCCTTGATGAAGCCCGTCGACTTGACGATCGCCAGAATCTTGCTGGCGGAGAGGCCGGTGTCGAGCGGTCCGCTGGGAGCGATGCCCTTGCCCAGGTACAGGCCGATGGCGCCCGAGTGGCGCGCCTCGACGGTGACGATGCTCGCCGCCGTCAGCAGGATCTTCGGATCCTTGATGTTCGGAGCCTGGCCCAGGTAGGCGTGCACGCCGGTGTTCTCCAGCGCGTACGAGGTCAGCGCGAACGTCTTGCGGTCGCGAACGGCCTTACCGAAGTTGAAGTTCGGCTTCTTGGCCGCCTTTGACCCGAGCGCGCTCTTGAGCAGCCTGACGTGCGCGTTCTCGTCGGCCTGGATGGTCGCCACGAGGCGCTGAAGCCGCCGGTCGCCGTGGGAGACGTTGTTATTGGCACCCTCGTTGTAGAACGTGCTCTCCAGGTACTCCAGCGTCAGAGCGAAGTTCAGGATGCCGATGTCGCCCGCGCCGAAGCTGGAGGGCGGAGCACCGCCCCTGGTCTTGGCCATCGCGGCACCGGGAACGAGCGCGCTGAGGATGGCGCCGCCGCTCAGGGCAGCTCCGCCGGCCATTGCGCCCTTGCGCAGGAAGCTCATGCGGGTGTCGCCGGAGACTTCCTCCATGCCCTCACGGATCGCGCCGTCGACGTCGATCTCTTCAAGGCTGAGATGATCCATAGAAATGATGTTCCTTTCGAACTGGGACGGTATGCGTCTACGGTTCGAAGACGCTCTGTGGGTTTCTGCGGATCGCACCGCCAAACGGTTGACTGGATGGTCAGATAACTGACAGTCCGGTTTTTGCGATCCGTCCGACTGTACCCAACACGCCGGCGACCCTAACGATTCGCAGAACCCCTGCAAGGGGGCTGTCGGCGTTTACGACCGGTCAGCCGGTCGCCGCGATCGTGGCGCTGCGCACCGCCGCGCGGGACTTGACCGCCCACAGGGGCTTGGCCAGCAGCAGCTGCACGTCGCAGATCCGCCGCTCGGCGAAGCCGCCTTCGCAGTAGCTCAGGTAGAGGCTCCACAGGCGCTGGAAGCCCTCGTCGTATCCGAGCTGGGCCAGCTCGTGCGCGTGGGCGGCGAAGTTCAGCCGCCAGCGCCGCAGCGTCTCGACGTAGCTGTCGGTGATGTCCTCCAGACCGACCGTCTGCAGGTCCGTGCGCCGCGCCACGTTGCGGGTGATGACCTCCATCGAGGGGAGGCAGCCGCCGGGGAAGATGTAGGTCTTGATGAACGACCTCGACGCCTTCTCGACCTCGTAGGCGCGGTCGTCGATCGTGATCGCCTGCAGGAGCATCGCGCCGTGGCTCGACAGCAGCTCCGAGCACTTGGCAAAGAAGGTGCCGATGTGCTGCCAGCCGACGGCCTCGATCATCTCGATCGAAACGAGCTTGTCGTAGGAGCCGCGCAGGTCCCGGTAGTCGCGCATCACCACCGTGACCTTGTCGCTCAGCCCCGCGCGGCGGACCCGCTCGACGGCATAGTCGTGCTGCTCGCGGGAGATCGTCGTCGTGGTGACGCGGCAGCCCCGCGTGGCCGCGGCATGGACCGCGAAGCCGCCCCAGCCGGTCCCGATCTCGAGCACGTGGTCCTGGGGACCCAGCTCGAGCCGCTCGCAGACGCGCTCGAGCTTGGCCACCGACGCCTCCTCGAGCGTCATCCCGTCGCGCTCGAACAGCGCGCACGAGTACATCATCGTCGGGTCGAGCATGCGCGAGAAGAGCTCGTTGCCGAGGTCATAGTGCGCGGCGATGTCGCGCCGGCTGCGCCCGCGGGTACTGCGGTTCAGGAGGGCTCGCACGCGCTGTCCCGGGGTCCAGAACGGCGCCGTGAGCGCACGGACGCGGTCGATCAGGATCGCGTTGCGGGCGGCGAGCCTGATCACCGCCACGAGATCCGGTGAATCCCACAGCCGCTGCGAGTAGGACTCGGCGAGTCCGCGGCTGCCGCGCATCAGCATCCGCCAGAACTCGGGGGAGCGGACCTCGATCGTCGCCGTGGGTGGCCCGGCGCCGAACACCCGACGACAACCCCCTTCGACGACCGTCAGGCTCCCGACCCGGATCTGCCGGAGCAGCAGCGAGGCGACAATCCGCCACAGGATCATCGAGCCCGGCCTCATCCGATCGCCCCGCCGGCCCGCGGATGTGGGTGCACGCGCGCGCCCGCGAGCTTGAGGCCGACAGCGTGGCCGTAGATCAAGGCCAGAACCCGGGCCGTCGCCAGCGGGTAGCGAGCGGTCATCCGCGCGGCCGAGGCGCGCGTCAGCTCGCTGCGTTCCATCGCGAGCGTTGCGTCGAACACGGGCATGCCGGCCCGGATGCTCTCGATGTGGACCGACAGCGTCTCACCCGGCTCGGTCGCGCGGGCCTGGTAGACGTGGTCCATGCCCATGAACGGCGAGACGTGCAGCTCCTTGGCGAACGTCCCCCGGAGCATCGGCGAGC
>QHBV01000030.1:3217-3650 GCA_003244035.1 Solirubrobacterales bacterium
TGGGCGCAGCGATCGAGGCAGTAGTAGAAGCTGACCGGGTTGAAGCACATGCCCCACGACCGCAGCTGCGTGAGCAGCCGGATCGGGCCCTCCGGGCGGACGCCCGAGAGCTCCGCCACACGGTCTGAAACGGCGGCCGCCAACGGCACGGTCCGATCCCCGAAGTAGTCACGGCGGCGAAAGCGCAGCGGCCCCGGGCCCCGCGCGAGCAGCTTGCCGTGCAGCAGCGCAGGAAGCTCCTCGAGGTCGACGTAGGCCAATGCGAGCGCATGGCTGAACTCGTTGCTGGGCTCGAGCCGGCGGTGGCGGATCGTGCCGGCGTAGATGCAGCTCTCTGTCAAAGCCGCACTCCGAAGCGCTCGGCGACACGCAGCGCTGAGACGACCCCGTCCTCGTGGAAGCCCCAGCCCCAATAGGCGCCGCAGAAGTGCGT
>QHBV01000030.1:3717-4409 GCA_003244035.1 Solirubrobacterales bacterium
GCTGGGTCGATCTCGCTGGTGCGGTTGAGCGTGACGCAGAACTCCCGCTCGGCGCGCAGCGACTGCAGCTTGTTCATGTGGTAGGTGACGGTGGTCTGCAGGCCGGGAGGCTGCATCAGGTGGTAGTTCCAGCTCGCCCAGGCGCGGCGGCGCCGGGGCAGCATCCGAACGTCGGTGTGAAGCACCGCCTCGTTGGCCTGGTAGGGGATCGCACCGAGGATCTCGTGCTCGCGATCGGAGGCGTCACCGAGGAGCGCGAGCGCGTGGTCGGAGTGCGTGGCGAGCACCACCTCGTCAAAGCGCTCGGCATCGCCGCCCCGGGGCTTGACGAGCACGTGGTCGCTGCCGCGGGTCACGGTCTGGATGGGCGTTCTGAGTGCGAGCCGGCCGCGGAACTCCCCCTCGAGGGCCTCGACGTAGCGAGCCGAGCCGCCACGAACGGTGCGCCAGCGCGGGCGACCACGCAACGAGAGCATGCCGTGATTATCGAAGAACTCCGCCAAAAAACGGGCGGGGAAGGTCCACATCTGATGCGGGTCGGCTGACCACACCGCGGAGGCCTGGGGGACGATGAGGCGCTCAATGAACGGCCGGGAGAAGCGCTGCTGCTCGAGCCAGTCCCCGAGCGACGGCCCTTCGTCGTCTCCGCGCAGCAAGCCGCGTGCGGCCCGGTTGAAGCGCGCCAGGTCGGC
>QHBV01000031.1 GCA_003244035.1 Solirubrobacterales bacterium
GGACGGTCACCGTGCCGGTCATGAAGGCGTGAAACGAGCAGTGGTAGGTATAGGTGCCCGACTTTGAGAACACGACCCGCTTGGCGCCGCCGGGAGCGATCGTGCCGGTGTCGACGCCACCCGCGTCGGCCGTGGCGGTATGCGCGGTCGCGTCGCGATTGTGGAAAACCACCTTGGTCCCGGCCCTGACCGTGAGCTTTGCGGGGATGAAGCTGTAGTTCTTGATCGTCACGGCACCCCTGCGTCCGGCCGGAAGCGATGCCTGCGTCGCCCCGCCGGCGCCGCCGGTGGGGCCGGATTTGACCAGCAGCGCCGCGACGGCAACGATCCCGCCCACCAGGAGTGGCAGGATCAGCGCACGGACACGTGTGAGCGCGGACACCGAGATCAGACCGCTTCGGCTTCGGCTTCGGCTCGGGCGTCGCGGCGAGCCTGACGGCGCTCGACCAGCGATGCGAGCGCCACGCTCCCCTCGTACAGGAGGTAGAGCGGCACCGTCTCCAGCACGAGCGTGATCGCGTCGCCGGGAAGGACCGCGGCGACGCCTCCGCACGCGAGGATCGCGTAGCGGCGGTTGTGGCGGAGCTGCCGCGCGGTGACGATCCCGGCACGGGTGATCGCGAGGATGCCGATCGGGACCTGGAACACCAGCCCCATCGCGAGCAGCGTCATCGTCGCGAAGTGGTAGTACTGGCCAGCTTGCACGAGCACGTTGAACTGGTTGCTGTTGAAGTTCTGAAAGAAGCGCACGGCCGCCGGCAGCACGACGAAGTAGCCGAACAGCACCCCGATCGCGAACAGCACCGGAATCGCAAAGACCAGCGGCCTGACCGCCCGCTGCTCACGCGGGCCGAACGCCGGCAGCACGAAGCCGTAGAGCTCGAACAGCACGACAGGCAGCGCCAGAATCAGCGCGAACAGCAGCGATACGCCGATCGTGGTGGCGAAGGGCTCGCCGATCCCCAGCGTCACCGGCTTGTCACCCTGAGCCGGGGCCGAGAGGCGCGAGACGGCTCGCTGGAGATCTGGCGCGAGCGCAAGCAGCGAGGCGCGAGCCGCCGGGCTCACGCCGCTTCCGGGGCGACCGAGGACGGCGATCACGCGTTGCACGTCAGCAGCGGCGGCGCGGGCGTTCTGCTGGACTGCGTAGGTGGCCCCCAGTGGTCCGTGACCAGCCCGTACCTGCTTCTGGGTCTGGGTCGCGAGCGGCTTGTTGATGATGTGCAGCAGCGCGTGGTTCTGCCATACGCAGAACGCAAACGCGACCGCGACGGCGGCCACCGAGATGATCAGCCGCATGCGCAGCTCGTCCAGGTGGTCGACCACGCTCAGCCGATCCTCGTGGCCGATCCGGCCAACCGCGACAGCCATCGTGTCTCGCAATCTTGGACTGGGTGGGGAGTTACCGAGGCGCAGACCGGCGGCGCACGCGGCGCCGCCGGGCCAGACTCACGCCTGCGGCGCGCTCGCGTCGTCGACGGGGACCCGAACCGGTGCCGGATCGGACGAGGCGTGGACGGCCTGGGCATGCTCGGGCTCGCCCGCGGTCAGCGAGGACACCGGGTTGTGCTCGCCGCTGAGCGACTCCTTGAAGCCGCGCAGGCCGGTGCCGAGCGAGCGGCCCATCTCGGGCAGGCGCTTGGCGCCGAACACCAGCAGCACCAGCAGCAGTAGGAACATAATGTGGATTGGGTTATCAAGACCCAGCATGTATTCGTCTCTCTTTCCGGGTCCTCCGTCGAGGGAGGACGTTGATCAATCTCTGATACGTGCTTGCGGCGAGCGCAGATCACACCCTCGGTCGAGTCGATTCGGAAATAGACTGGCGTCGATGGCCACGGACGTGTCGAGGCGCCTGGATCCTGAGATCTTCCGCCTGCCGATTGAGCGAATTCGCGACGGCTATTACTCGGACGCTTACTTCGTCTACACCAAGCAGCTGCTCGAACGCGAGGGTCACCACCCGCGGGTGACGATGCAGGTCTTCCAGAAGCACGACTCTGTGCTTGGGGGGATCGACGAGGCGATCGCGATCCTGAAGACCTGCTCGGGTCATGCCGAGCAAGACAGGTGGATCGAAGGCTGGGACCAGCTCGAGGTGCACGCGCTGCGAGAAGGCGACCGGATCGCTCCGCGCGAGACGGTGTTGACGATCGAGGGCGACTACAGCCTGTTCGCGCACCTGGAGACCGTCTACCTCGGCGGCCTCGCGCGGCGCTCGCTGATCATGCGCAACGTCTCGGAGGTCGTGGCGGCCGCCGGGGGCAAGCAGATCTTCTACTTTCCCGCGCGCCACGACCACTGGCTCGTGCAGACCGGCGATGGCTGGAGCGCCCACGTCGCGGGGGCGATCGGGGTCTCGACCGATGCGCAGGCCTCGTGGTGGGGTGGGCGCGGGATCGGGACCGTCCCGCACGGACTGATCGCGGCATATGGCGGCGACACCGTCAAGGCGTCGCTCAAGTTCTCCGATCGCTTCCACACCGAGATGAACATCACCGTGCTGGTCGACTTCGAGAACGACTCCGTCACCACCGCGCTGGCGGTCGCCGAGGCGCTCGGCCCGAAGCTCTGGGGCGTCCGGCTCGACACCTCCGAGCAGCTCGTCGACCGATCGTTGTTTGATGACATGGGCGGGTTTCCGCCCACCGGCGTCAACCCGCGGCTGGTGGAAAAGGTCCGCGGGGCGCTTGATGGCGCCGGCTTCACGGAGGTCAAGATCGTCGCCTCCGGGGGCTTCACGGCCGACCGCATCCGCGCGTTCGAAGCCGGCGGCGTGGCCGTCGACGCCTACGGGGTCGGGTCCTCACTGATCCGCGGCCAGAACGACTTCACCGCCGACGTGGTCCTGCTCGACGGACAGCCGTGCGCCAAGGTCGGCCGTGCCTATGCGCCGAATCCGCGTCTAGCGCGGGTTCAGTAATCGAGCGTGGGGCCGAGGCCACGTCGCCCGGATGATGCGGGGCGGCGGGGCACCGAGCCTGAACCCGACCGCGACCAGATCCGTTAGCGACCAGACCCGGTGCCCCGCGCCCGATATCCTCGCGCGGCATGCTGTCCGCGATCGACCACGTCGGTGTCGCCGTCGAGAACATCGACGCCGCGCTGGGGCTCTACCGTGACCAGCTCGGGATGGGGCTCGTGCACCGCGAGACGGTGACCGAGCAGGGTGTCGACGCCGCGCTGCTGGACGTCGGCGACTCCCACGTCGAGTTGCTTGCGCCGCTCGCGCCGGACACCGCCGTGGGCAAGTTCCTGGCGCGCCGGGGCGCAGGCCTGCACCACGTCGCCTACCGCGTCGAGTCCGTCCAGGACATGCTCGACGCCTGTGCCGCCGCGGGCCTGCGCTTGATCGACTCACAGCCCCGGGTCGGGATCCGCGGCTCCCGGGTGGCATTCCTGCACCCCGCCTCCACCGGCGGGGTGCTCACCGAAATCGTGCAGCCAGCGGAGGAACACTGAACATGGCGGATAACGACAAGCCCCAGAAGATCAACATCGGCTTCCTCGGCGGACCGGTGCTCAGCGCCCGCGTGGCGCCCGACGAGCTGACCAAGCTGCGCGCGGCCCTGGAGAGCGGTGGCTGGCACGACCTCGAGGCGGTGGATTCGACGGTCGCGCTCGACCTCTCGAAGATCGTCTACGTGCTCGTGGACAACGAGGCTCACCGGGTCGGCTTCGGCGGCTGATCGTCGCCGGTGCCACGAGGGTTGCCTCGAGGCGCACCACGTCGGTACTGCCGCACTGGTCAGACGATCCGGTTGCGCAGCACCCCGATCCCCTCGATCTCCAGCTCCACCTCGTCGCCGGGCGCCAGCCAGCGACCGTCCCCGTGCTCGAGGATGCAGCCGCGCCCGACGGTGCCCGAGCCGATCACCTCGCCGGCGGTCAGCCCCACGGGGGTGTTGCGCGCCGCGGCAGCCAGCAGGGCGTCCCACGAGTGGTGCATGGGGCCGGTGTGGCTGTCGGTGCGCACCTCGCCGTTGACCCGGGCGATCGCGCGCAGGTCCAGGCCGTCGGACAGCTCGTCGGGTGAGACGAGGACGGGCCCGATCGCGGTGGCGAAGTCCTTGCCCTTCGCCGGCCCCAGCCCGACCGCCATCTCGCGGGCCTGCAGGTCGCGTGCGGAGAAGTCGTTCATGATCGTGAAGCCCTCGGGGCGGCCGTCGACGCCAATCACGCAGGCCAGCTCCAGCTCGTAGTCCAGCTGCTCGGTGTCGGCCGGGCGGGGGATGTCGTCGCCGTCTGAGAACACCGCTCCCGGATTGGTGAAGTAGAAGACGGGGATCTCGTACCAGGTCGCAGGCACGGGTTGCCCGCGGTGTCGGCGGGCGTTGACGATGTGCTCCTCGAAGGCCATGAAGTCCCGGATCGAAGGCGGGCGACCGTCGGGATACGGCCGTCTCATCGCTGAAACAGGGTGGAGAGGACGACCTCGGTCACCGTGCGCGTCACCCCGTCGGTGGCGCGGATGCGCTCCAGCGCCGCCTCCAGGTCCTTGGTGTCACGCGCCCTCACGTGCAGCAGGGCGCTGGCCTCGCCGGCCACCGTATGGGCCGAGACGACGCCCGGCTCGCGCGCCACGGCCCGCTTGATCGCTGTGCCGGGCATGCTGCCCTCGCAGTAGATGTCCACGAACGCCTCGGCGTGCCAGCCGAACGCCTCGGGATCCACGACGGCGCTGTAGCCCAGCAGCACCCCGTCGCGCTCCAACCGGTCCACGCGCCGCTTGACCGCCGGCGCCGACAGGTGCACGTGGTGGCCAATGTCCTGGAAGGATCGCCGAGCGTTCTCCCGCATCAGCACAACGATCGTTCGGTCAATGTCGTCCATTTGGGCTGTAAAAGCGGTTCAGACGCAACGTACCGGCCTTGAGTCGGGCGGCTGAGGACCGGATCATTGCAGATGTGACTATCCACGCCCTTGATGCCCCCCCTCGCCGCCAGCACGAGGTGATGCCTGTCCACGGCATCGATCACCTGGAGCTGTACGTCGGCAACGCGGCCCAGGCCGCCTACTACTACACGCACGCCTACGGCTTCACCGAGACCGCCTATCGCGGACTGGAGACCGGGAGCCGTGACCGGGTCTCCCACGTCCTCGAGCAGGGTCGGATCCGCCTGGTGCTGACCGGCACGCTCACCGGCTCTGACGAGATCGCTGCTCACCATCACCGCCACGGCGACGGCGTGCGCTCCATCGCGCTCAGCGTGCCCGACGCGGCCGCCGCCTATGAGCACGCCGTGGCGCACGGCGCGCGAGGGGTGCGGACCCCTTACGAGGAGTCAGATGAGCACGGCCGGGTCGTCCTGGCCTCTGTGCAGACCTACGGCGAGACCCGTCATGAGTTCGTGCAGCGCGCCGACTATGCCGGTGCGTTCCTGCCAGGCTTCGCGGCCCGCGAGGCCCGACCGACCGGGCCCGACGGCCTGCTGGTCGGCATCGACCACGTGGTCGGCAACGTCGAGCTCGGCCACATGCAGGAGTGGGTGGGGTACTACGAGCGCGTGTTCGGGATGACCGAGCTGATCCACTTCTCAGACGTTGCGATCTCGACCGAGTACTCGGCGCTGATGTCGAAGGTCGTCACCGACGGCTCGGGGAAGATCAAGTTCCCGATCAATGAGCCCGCCGAGGGCAAGCGCAAGTCCCAGATCGACGAGTACCTGGACTTCTAC
>QHBV01000032.1:0-5037 GCA_003244035.1 Solirubrobacterales bacterium
GAAGATCTGCTGCGCGGCCTTGACCGGGTCGGGAGCGCTCATGCCCCGGGCACGGCTGAGCTCGGAGTCGGCCTGGACCCGCGTCGTCTCGAGCTGGGTCTCGAGGTTGGCGACGTTGCTCGCCCCGCCGGCGCCGGTGAGCTGTCGAAACAGCTGCGCGCCGGTCTGGTCCGATTGGCCGATCAACGTCGAGACTCCGTTCGCATAGTCTTTCAGCGCGCTGGTGGCGGCGCTCGTCTGGCAGCTGCGAACGCCGAGCACGAGCAGGATCACCACGATCAACAGGCCGGCGGCGGCGACCGCCTGGCGGATGCGGATTACCTGCTGGTCGCTCGGGGGGCGGCGACCCGTCCCCGAGGGACGGCGCCTGGACGGTGCCGTGCGCGGCTCTGTGCGAGGCTCGTCAGCCTCGTCGAAGAACGACAAGTTGCTCGCTCCTTGCGGGAATCCGGAAGCGCTCAGTATGACCGGCGTGGGGGGTGAACATGCAATCCCGCAAGCGTCCGTGCAAGCGCGCGAGGTTGCGGATCAGGGCGCCGGCGCAGGGACCGGCGCCCTGACGTGGAACAGCTCGCCATGGGCTCCGATCAGCTGGCGACCGTGCGCCGTCTCGCCCGGGGGCGCAACGCGCCCGCCCACGCGCCGCTGGTCCTGGATCGCTATCGGCTCCAGCGACGCCTTGGCGCCGGCGCGTTTGGCACGGTGTGGCTGGCGCGCGACGAGCGCCTGGATCGCGACGTCGCGGTCAAGGTCGTGCCGCGGGAGCGGATAGTCGATGGACGCCTGGAGCGCGAGGCGCGCGCAGCCGCGCGGCTCGCCCATCCCGCGATCGTGACGCTGTACGAGGCGGCCGTCGACGACGACGACGCGTATCTGGTCTCCGAGCTCGTCCGGGGGGCTACCTTCGGCCAGCTGCTGGGGGCGGGAAGGCTGTCTGACCGCGATGTGATCGAAGTCGCGATCGCTCTCTGCGATGCGCTCGCCCACGCCCACGCCGAGGGGGTCGTGCACCGAGATGTGAAGCCGTCCAACGTGCTGATCCCAGAGCGACCGGCGAGCCCTGCGCACCCAGCCAAGCTGACAGACTTCGGCGTCGCGCGGGTGCTCGGCGGGGATGCGCTGACGCGCACCGGCGACGTAGTCGGGACCGCCGCCTACATGGCGCCCGAGCAGGCCGAGGGGCTCCCCGCGGGAGAAGCGGCCGATCTGTATGCCCTGGCGCTGGTCACCTACGAGGGGTTGACGGGCAGGAACCCGGTCCGCACCGGCACCGCCGCGATCCGTGCCCGGCGCCTGGGCGCGCACCTGCCACCGCTGCGCCACCGGCGTCGCGATCTTCCGCACGAGCTGGCGCGTGCGCTCGATCAGGCCCTGCGACCGCGACCGGCGGAGCGAGGGAGCATCGGCGACCTCCGTGAGGCTCTGTCGTTCTCATTGGACCAGGTACGGGACTCTCCGGGAATCCTCGCCGGCAGGCAGCCGCGTCCGATCCGCCGGGCGGGTCCCGAGCGCGTCTTGGAAGCCTGGCCGATCCTCGGCGCCTGGGCGGCTCGCGTCCTGGCCGCCGCCACGGCCGCATCCGTGGCGGCGTGGTGCTGGGTAGATCTGCTTGCGCCCTCGATCCTCGCTCCGGCCGCCGTGGCAGTGCTTGCCGGCGCGCTCGTGCTGGCGCTCCCGCGCGTCGGGTGGCTCGCACTGAGTCTTGCTCTCGCCGTGAGTGCGACCGTGGCGCACCGCCCGGGCGCTGCGCTGGTGATCCTGCTGGCGGCGCTGCTCCCCGTCGCGCTGCTAATGCGCAAGGGCGTCGCTTGGCCGCTGCCGGCGCTCGCCCCGGCGCTCGGGATGATCGGACTCGCGGGGGCCTGGCCGGCCCTCGCGGCCCTCGCGGCGCCGACTGCGTGGCGCCGGGCCGCGCTCGGCATCGCCGGCTGGCTGTGGCTTCTGCTGGCGGCTCCGCTTCTCGGAGCCGGCCTGTACACCCGCCCGCCCCGCGCAACCCCTCCCGGAGCCTGGACCGGCTCGCTGCGTTTGACCCTTCACGACGCTCTACTTCCGATCGTCCACACCGGTGCGCTGGCGGGCGCACCGGTGTGGGGACTGGCCGCGCTCGCGCTTCCGTGGCTGGCCACGCGCCGTTCGCGCTCGCTCGGGGCTTTGCTGATCATCGTCTGGGCTTCGGCAACCCTCGCCGGTACGCAGGCGGCGATCGCGATCGCTCACGGGTCGGGAGGCTCGGCGGCGCCCGAGACTGCTGTGATCGGCGCGATCGCGAGCGCCGCTGTGGCGCTCCTGCCCCGGCTACTCGCCCGCCCGCGCGGACACATGAGACCCGTCGCAGACGCGGCGGGTTCCGCGCGCGAACTTCCGTAGCATGGGGCCGCGCCCAGCGCCCGGCCGCTACCCCCCGAGCGCCCGGCCCCAGCCATGAGTGTCCTGCGGAGCATCGAGAGCAAGATCGCCGGCCTCGTCGAGGGTACGTTCAGCCGCGCCTTCCGCTCGGAGGTGCGCCCGGTCGAGATCGCGCGCAAGCTCGCCCGTGAAATGGAGGAGCACCGGTCCTTCTCCGTCTCGCGAACCTACGTCCCGAACGAATACCGCGTGTTCCTCTCGCCGCGCGATCGCGAGCGCTTCGCCGAGTACGAGCAAGCGCTCACGGACGAGCTGGCCGGATACCTGCTCGAGCACGCGCGGCGCGAGCAGCTGGCGCTCGTGTCGCGACCGGTGATCGAGTTCGAGACCGATCAGGGGCTGGGGCTGGGGGAGTTCGGGATCCAGACCCACGTGGCGGAGCCGGCGCGGGCGGATCCGGGTTCCGCGCGGCCGGAACCGGATTACGCCCCCGTCCACGAGCGGTCCGGTCGGACGATGGTCTACAGCACCGCTGGCCGGGTCGCGGCGCCGCTTGCGGAGCGCGCGCTCGCTCGCTCCGAACAGGCGTTGCTGCTTTTCGACGGCAGGCGGATCGTGGTTGGGTCGGCCGGCGTGACACTAGGGCGTAGCCGCAACTGCGATGTCGTGCTGGACGATCCGAATGTATCCCGCGAGCACGCGGAGATCCGTCCGCGGGGGGGATCGTGGGTCCTGAGTGATCTCGGCTCTACCAACGGCTCGTCGCTGAACGGGAGGCGGATCGAGCGTCCCGAGGTCGTCAGGCCCGGGGATCAGATCGAGCTCGGCACATGCGAGATCAGGTTTGCGCTGGAGTAGTCCCGGATGCTCGCGCCCGTCTCGGTAGGACTCAAGTTTGGGTTCCTTGCGGTGCTCTACCTGTTCCTGCTGTGGGTCGCGTGGAGCGCGCTCAGAGATCTCCGGCGGGCCCCCGGGAGCGCGGCTCCAGATCGCGCCCAGCCCGAGGATGCCACCGGGATGCACGCGGCCGCGGACAGGCTGGTCGACTCTCCCGACGGCTTCGAGCCGCGGCTCGTGGTGGAGCGCGCCCCCGGTCACGAGTCCGGAGTCGCCTACGATCTGGCGGGTGGCGCTACGCTGGGCCGCGGGGATGTCGAGATCCGGCTCGACGATCCGTTCGCGTCGTCGCATCACGCCCGCCTCACGCGGCAGGGCCACGTGGTCGTGATCGAGGATCTGGGGTCCACCAACGGCACCTACTTGAACGAACAGCCGCTCACTGGACCGCAGCCGCTGCACCCCGGCGACCGCATCCGGATTGGCGATTCTGAGTTCTCCTATTTGCAATGACCTGCTCGCGACCGCTCCAACCGCGGCAAGAAAGCTGATCGGCCATGCTCCGCGCGGCTGAGACGATCGAGCGGACCGACACCGGACGCCAGCGCCGGGGAAACGAGGACGCGGCGCTCGCCCGACCGCCCGTGTTCGTGGTCGCTGATGGGATGGGCGGCGCCAAGGCCGGCGAGGTGGCATCGCAGATCGCCGTGCAGGCGTTCGCGCAGGGGGTTGGAGGCGAGGGCAGCCTCGAGGAGCGGCTCGCGAGCCGCGTCCAGGATGCCAATGCGCAGATCCACGAGCGTTCACGCTCCGAGCACGAGCTGGAGGGCATGGGGACGACCCTGACGGCCGTCTATCTCGACGACGCTCAGATCTCGATCGCGCATGTCGGCGACAGCCGCGCGTACATGCTCAGGGATGGCTCGCTCAGGCGCTTGACTCAGGATCACTCGCTGGTCGAGGAGCTCAAGCGCCAGGGCAAGCTGACCGAGGAGCAGGCGGCCGAGCATCCGCAACGCTCGATCATTACCCGCGCCCTCGGCCCCGAGCGCAGCGTCGAGGTCGACACCTGGAGCTACCCGGTTCGCGGCGGCGACGTGCTGCTGCTGTGCAGCGACGGGCTGACCGCAATGCTGAGCGAGCAGCAGATCCGCGAGATTCTCGGGTCGACGGAGGGATTGGCCCGCGCGGCCGATCGACTGATCCACGAAGCCAATCAGGCCGGTGGGCGGGACAACATCACGGTGGTCCTGTTCCGCGTCGAGGAGGTCGAGGGCTCCGTCGCCGACGAGCACTCGACGATCGTCGGTGCCCCGGCGCCGAGCGCGTCGCGGGCGCCGGATTCCGCCCCCGCCCCACCACCGTCGCTCGGTCACTCGCGGGCACGGCCACCCCTCGCCCGCCCGCTGGGATCGGCACCGGCAGCCACGGCCCGCCGTCCCCGTCGCTTCGCCAAGCCGTTGGCCGCTCTGCTGGCAACCGTGGTCGTACTGTTCCTGATCGGCGCAGGCGGCTACCTTGCGACGCGCCAGCTGTACTTCATCGCAACCAACGGGCAGGGAATCGTCACGATCTATCGGGGCCTGCCATACGAGCTGCCCACCGGCGTGCGCCTGTACGAGACCTTCTACGTCTCGGGGGTCCCGGCCGCGCTCGTCCCCTCGGACCGCCGCGCGACCCTGCTCAACCATCAGCTGCGCTCCCAGTCGGGTGCGTCTGGCGTGATCAGGGCGCTGGAGCTCGGTCAGCTGAGCGGATGAGCGCGCGCAACCGCGAGCTGGTCGGTCTGATTCCTGCGTCGTTGCTGGTGACCGCGGGCTTCGCCGGCGTCTTCATCCAGCGCTCGAACGC
>QHBV01000032.1:5081-11923 GCA_003244035.1 Solirubrobacterales bacterium
CGGATCACGCTGCCGCGCGCCGACCCGTACATGTTTCCGCTGGTCGCGTTGCTGGCCTGCTTCGGGCTCGTGATGGTCTACCGGATCGACCCCACGCTCGCGCGCCAGCAGGCGCAATGGTTCGTGCTTGGCCTGCTCCTGTTCGCTGCCACGATCGTCGTCTTCCGCGACTACCGGCGGCTCGAGCGCTATCGCTACACGATCGTTGCCGTCTCGCTCGGGCTGCTGGTGCTCCCGCGCCTGCCGGGGATCGGCTATCAGGCCAACGGCGCCTACCTCGGCGTCCACATCCCCGGCCTGTTCGTGTTCCAGCCGGCGGAGTTCGCGAAGATCGGGCTGGTGATCTTCCTCGCCAGCTACCTGCGCGACACGCGGCAGGTGCTGGTGCTGGGGGCGCGGCGGATCCTGGGCGTGACGATCCCGCCGATCAAGCACTTCGGGCCGGTCGTCGTGATCTGGGGGATTGCGATGATGATCATGTTCCTCCTGCACGACATCGGCTCCTCGCTGATGTTCTACGGCGGCCTGCTGGCGATGCTGTACGTGGCCACCAGCCGGCTGTCGTTCGTGGTCGTCGGGCTCGCGGCGTTCGCGCTCGGGGCCTGGTACCTGGGCACGCACATCCCCCACGTACAAGATCGCGTCCAGGACTGGCTGCACCCGTTCAGCCCGGCGCTCTACAACAAGGTCGGCGGCAGCTACCAGCTCGCGAACTCGCTCTTCGCCCAGGCCGCCGGGGGACTGTTCGGCCAGGGGTTCGGCCAGGCCGTGCTGACGATTCCGGGCTTCCGCACGCCCCACTACCTGCTGCCCGCGCCGCAGACGGACATGATCTATGCGGTCATCACCGACGAGCTCGGGCTGTTCGGCGGGGTCGCGGTGCTGCTCACCTACCTGATGCTGATCGCGCGTGGGTTCAAGACCGCGCTGCTGGCCCGCGACTCGTTCTCTACGCTGCTGGCGGTCGGGCTGAGCGCGATCCTCGCGCTGCAGGTGTTCGTGATCGTGGGTGGGGTCACGCGCGTGATCCCGCTGACCGGGGTGACGCTGCCGTTCATCTCCTACGGAGGCTCTTCGATCGTGGCCAACTTCGTGCTGCTGGCGCTGCTACTGCTGGTCTCCGATCGAGCGCGGAGGGAGACACCGGCGTGAATGGTCCGATCTTCCGCCTGTTCGGGCTGCTCGTGGTGCTGTTCGCATTGCTGGTCGCGTGGACCTCGCGCTGGGCGGTGTTCGACGCCAAGGCGCTGAACGACAACACCCTGAATGCACGCACGCTGATCGACGAGCTGAAGATCAAGCGCGGTCGGATGCTCGCCGACGACGGCACCGTGCTGGCACGGTCGGTGCCCGCCCCGGGCGGCACCTGGAGTCGCTTCTATCCGACTCGCCGGCTCTTCTCCCAGGCGGTCGGCTACTCGATTGCGGCAGAGGCGCGCAGCGCCGGGCTCGAGCGCTCGCGCGGCGAGGAGCTGCGGGGCCTGCAAACCGGGGCGAGCTCGATCTTCGGACAGCTCAGCTCGCAGCGCGTAGGCGACGACGTGTACACGACGCTCGATCCCAAGGCCCAGCGGATCGCCCAGCAGGGACTCGGCGGTCGAGCCGGCTCGGTGGTCGCGCTCGACCCCCAGACCGGCGCGGTCCTGGCGATGTACGCCAATCCGGGCTACGACAACAACAACCCCAACGCGACCGGCCCCGGGATCTCCACCTACAACCGCTCAACCCAGGCGGGGGATCCCCCGGGCTCGACCTTCAAGATCGTGACCGCCACGGCCGCGATCGACAGCGGCAGCTTCACCCCGAGCTCGACCATCAACGGCAACTCGCCGGTGACCGTCTCCGGTGTCCCGCTCTCCAACGACCTCAACCAGAGCTTCGGCTCGATCGACTTGACTACCGCGCTCACGTACTCGGTCAACACCGTGTGGGCGCAGGTCGCCGAGCAGCTCGGGCGCGCGACGATGACCAAGTACATGCGGCGGTTCGGCTTCTATGTAAAGCCCCCGCTGGACTACCCGCCCGACGAGCTCGTCGCCAGCCGGCCGTTCTCGGGCACGACCGGCCGCCCCTACCCGCCCGGAAGCTCGAACGAGGACATCGGCCGGATCGCGATCGGGCAGGGTGGGCTGCTCGTCACGCCGCTGCAGATGGCGATGGTCGCGGCGGCCGTCGCCAACGGCGGCAAGCTGATGGTCCCGCGGCTGACCGACAAGGTGGTCGACCAGGACGGCAAGACGGTCGAGACGATCAAGCCGAGCGTCTACAGCCAGGTGATGAAGCCGTCGACCGCGCAGGAGGTCGCTCAGATGATGAAGAAGGTGGTCGAGGAGGGGACCGGCACGCCGGCGCAGCTCGGCGGCATCGACGTCGCCGGCAAGACCGGGACGGCGTCGATCGGCCTGCCCGGCTCCAACCTGACCGAGCCGTGGTTCATCGGCTTCGCCCCGGCCGGAAACCCGAAGGTCGCGGTCGCCGTCACGGTGCAGCAGACCCAGGGCGGTTTCGGTGCCACGGTCGCGGCGCCGATCGCCCGAGATGTGATCAAGACGCTGCTCTCAGAGGGCCGGTAGCGATGCCCGAGCCGAGCCCCGGAACGCTGATCGACGACCGCTACAAGGTGCTCTCACGCCTGGGCAGAGGCGGGATGGCCGACGTCTTCCTGGCCGAGGATCAGCAGCTCGGGCGCAAGGTCGCGGTCAAGCTGCTGCACCGTCGCTTCGCGGAAGACCCTGGCTTCGTCGAGCGCTTTCGCCGCGAAGCGCGAGCGGCGGCGGGTCTTCAGCACCCGAACGTCGTCAGCGTCTACGACCGCGGCGAGTACGACGGCACCTACTACATCGCGATGGAGTATCTCCCCGGGCATACGCTCAAGCAGCTGATCGCCGAGCAGGCTCCGATCGAGCCGCTGCGCGCGATCGAGATCACCCTTCAGATCCTTCAGGCCGCCCGCTTCGCCCACCGGCGCGGCGTGATCCACCGTGACCTCAAGCCCCATAACGTGATGATCGACGATGCCGACCAGGCGAAGGTGACCGACTTCGGGATCGCGCGCGCCGGCGCCTCGGACATGACCGAGACCGGCTCGATCATGGGGACCGCCCAGTACCTGTCTCCCGAGCAGGCACAGGGCCACGCCGTCAGTGCGGCCTCGGATCTGTACGCCGTTGGCGTCGTCCTGTACGAGCTGCTCACCGGCCAGGTGCCGTTCGATGCGGAGTCGGCCGTGACGATCGCGCTCAAGCACGTTTCCGAGGCTCCCGTCCCGCCGAGCAGGATCAACTCGGCGATCCCGCCCGAGCTCGAGCAGGTGGTGCTGTGGGCGCTCAACAAGGACCCCGCCGACCGCCCCGCCGACGCCGAGCAGCTGATCGCGGCGCTCGAACAGGTCAAGGCGGGGATCGTCTCGGGGCAGATCGGTCAGCGGACGGCTTCGATGCCCGCCGTTGCGGCTGCTGCGGTTGGGGCCGCCGGTGGGGTTGCGGTCGCGGGAACGGCCGCGAGCTCCGCGCCCGAAACCCCACCGCCAGCCCAAGACGCATCTGTCGAGCCAGCCCCACTGCCGCTGGAGGACCCCTCGACGCCTCCCGAGCGCCGGGGACTCAGCCGGCGGCAGTGGGCGTGGATCGCCGCGCTCGTGCTGCTGCTGGTGGGCGCGGGGGTCGCGGCGTACCTGCTGACGCGGCCGGCGCAGGACGTAGTACCGCCGGTCGTCAACAAGCAGGTCGCCGTCGCCCGCACGCTGGTTCAGAACGCCGGCTTCAACGTGAACCTGATCAATCAGACTGACACCCATCCGGCCGGGACTGTGATCGCCCAGAGCCCGCTGGGAGGTGTGAGGACCGATGCGGGATCGACGGTTACGTTGACCGTCTCGCAAGGCTTGGGCAACGTCGGTGTGCCGCCGGTCGTGGGGCTGCCGGAAGCTCAGGCCAAGCAGGCGATCAAGCGGGCGGGGTTGAAGGTCGCTCGCGTCCAGAGCGAGGGCTCGTCGCTGCCGGCCGGAGAAGTGACGAGCACCGACCCGGGCGCCGGTGTGTCGGTGCCGGCGGGTTCTGAGGTGACGCTGTTCGTCTCCGCCGGCAAGACGGCGGTCCTGGTCCCGGTTCCCGACGTCACTGGCCAGGCGCAGGCGGACGCGAGGGCGACGCTGAAGGCCGCGGGCTTCGGCGTCTCGAGCACCACGCAGGCCTCGAGCACCATCAAGCCCGGGCAGGTGATCAGCCAGAGCCCCACCGCAGGCACGAAGGTGGCGCCGCGCTCGACCGTCAGCCTCGTGATCGCCTCCGCCTCCACGCCGACCACCACGAATGTTCCGGACGTCAAGGGCGACACCGCCGCCGCCGCCTCGAGCGCGCTGACCGCGGCGGGGTTCCAGGTTCGGGAGCGCAGCAAGAACGTGACCAAGTCAAGCGACGATGGGGTCGTGATCGACCAGAGCCCGGCGGCTGGCAGTCCCGCCGCCAAGAACAGCACCGTGACGGTCGTCGTCGGCCGCTACACGGCGTCCACCAACACCACCACCACCACCACCTCCACCACCTCCTGATGGGCGCGCCGCGCGTAGCCGTGCTCGGGGGCGGTCGCTCCGCCGAGCACGAGGTCTCGCTCGCTTCGGCCGCGTCGGTGGTGGCGGGGCTGCGCGAAGCGGGCTGCGAGGTGCGTGGGATCGAGATCGCGCGTGACGGCACCTGGCGTGAGCAGGGACAGGCGCTCACGCTCGCGCCGGGCGGGGGCCTCGAAGGGGCCGATGTCGTCTTCCCCGCCCTCCACGGTCCCTTCGGGGAGGACGGGACCGTGCAGGGGCTGCTCGAGTGCCTCGGCGTCCCCTATGTCGGCGCCGGGGTGCTCGCCTCCGCGCTGTGCATGGACAAGGTCCTGTTCAAGGACCTGATGGCCCACGCGGGCGTTCCCCAGGTCGGCTATCGCTCGGCGCGGGCGGAGCGCTACCGGGCGGATCCCGCCGGGGAGCTCGCCGGGCTCGCTCCGCTCGGCCTGCCCGTGTTCGTCAAGCCCGCCCGCCTCGGCTCCTCGCTCGGAATCGGCCGGGTGAACAGCGCGGAGGAGCTCCCCGCGGCGCTCGAGTCGGCGTTCGAGTACGACTCGCTGGCGATCGTGGAGGCGGCTGCCACCGGGCCCGAGCTCGAGTGCTCGGTGATCGGAAATGACCAGCCGATCGCCTCCGAGCCCGGCGAGATCCTGCTCGCGACGGGCGAGGCGGGCTGGTACGACTACGAGGCCAAGTACACGCCCGGCGCGATGGAGCTGATCGTCCCCGCGCGCGTGCCGGCGCGCGTCCGGCAGCGGGTTCGTGAGCTGGCGCTTGCGACATTCATGCGGGCGGGCTGCTGTGGCCTCGCGCGGGTGGACTTCTTTCTCGACGGCGACCGGGTGCTGGTCAACGAGCTCAACACGATGCCCGGGTTCACCAGCACCAGCGTGTTCGCCTCGCTGCTGGCTGCCGGCGGGATCCCGTACCCGCAGCTGCTGACGCGCCTGGTGGCGCTCGCGCTCGAGCGCCACCAGGCCGAGCACCACGGTCCCCAGTGACGGACCCTACTTGTACTTGTACAGCGTGATCTCGTTGATCGAGACCTGTGGGCGGCCGCCCAGGCTCGTGATCCAGACCAGGTAGTAGCGGTAACGAGCGGCGCTCGTCAGGCGGATGTCCTGCTTGGAGGAGACGACCTTCGGCGAGGAGAGCTGGGCCCAGCCCGAGTCCGGCCAGGTCAGGGGCGGGCGATCGTTGCGCGCGTAGACCGCCGCGGTCCAGCCGGGGGTGCTGGTGTGGATCACGACCTCGCGTACGGTGGTGCCCGGGCTTGCGTCGAGGTAGATCCCTGTACCGGCCTTGCCGAGGTTGCCGCCCGTGTAGCGCTGGGTGGTCCAGGCTGTCCCGAGCTGGTTGTCGATCGCCAGGCCCGGGTTGGGATGCTCGTTCTTGGGGTCGCCGAGGGGGTTGAAGCCCTCGGCGCAGCTCTGGCACAGCGACACCGCGGAGAGCTGTCTGCTCGGGGGGGCCTGGGCCGGGCGTCCGGTCCCATGATGGGCTCGCGTAGCCAGCCACGCCGTGCCACCGCCCACCGCGGCCAGGACGATCACCGCCAGCAGCAGTGTGACGGGGCGGTGGCGGATGCTGAAGGGCACCCGCCGCCGCGCGCGCGGAGGGAGCGTCCGAAGCACGCTGGTGGCCTCGCCGGGGGCGCTGCCCGCGCGGGAGGTCTCGAGCGCGAGCACGTCCTCGAGGTCGGCGATCAGCTCGGCGTCGTTCCCGTAGCGGTCCTCCGGGCGCTTAGCGGTGGCGGTGTCGATCACCGCGGCGAGCGCGGCCGAGACCTCAGGCCGCTTGGACTGCACGTCGGGGAGCATCTCGCGGACGTGCTTCATCGCCACCGCCACTTGGTTCTCGCCATGGAATGGGACCTCGCCGGTCAGCATCTCGTACAGCACGACGCCGACCGAATAGAGGTCGGATTGACCGGTGACCGGCTGGCCCAGCGCCTGCTCGGGCGAGACATAGTCGGTAGTGCCGAGCACGCGCCCGGCGGCGGTCAGGCCCTCTTCCTCGAGCGTGCGGGCGATCCCGAAGTCAGTGACCTTGGCGGAGCCCTCCTCGTCGATCAGCACGTTCTGCGGCTTGACGTCGCGGTGGACGATGTGGCGGGCATGGGCCACCCCGAGTGCTCTGGCGATCTCGATCGCGTACGCGACCGCCTCCGCGACCGGCAACTGGCCGTGGCGGCGGATCCGCTCCTTGAGCGTCTCGCCCTCGACGTACTCGAGCACGATGTACGGTCGTCCCTCGTCCTCGTCGGCGTCGATCACGCCGACGATGTGCGGAT
>QHBV01000032.1:11929-12253 GCA_003244035.1 Solirubrobacterales bacterium
CGGTTCATCAGCTTGATCGCGACCTGTCGCTCGAGCGTCTCGTCGAGCGCCCGGTAGACCGTCGACATGCCGCCCGCGCCGATCCGGGCCTCCAGCCGATAGCGGCCGCTGAGCGTCGTGCCGAGTAGTGTGCTCATCTGCTTGCGTCTATTTTGAGGTACAGCCGCGTGGGCGTCGTCCAGGTCTCCTACTACACAGATCCACTATGCCCGTGGTCGTGGGCGCTTGAACCGGCGCTGCGCAAGCTCGTGCAGGATCACGGCCAGAGCCTACGGTTCAACTATGTGATGTGCGGCATGGCGCGCGAGCTCGGCGACCCCACGA
>QHBV01000032.1:12291-17841 GCA_003244035.1 Solirubrobacterales bacterium
TCGACCCGCGGCTGTGGCTCCAGGGACCCCCCCGCAGCTCCTTCCCCGCGTGCATCGCGGTCAAGGCCGCCGCCGAGCAGGGCGATCCCGCGGTGTACCTGCGGCGCCTGCGCGAAGGGCTGATGTGCCGGCGGCGCAAGCTCGACACGACCGATGCGCTGCTGCAGGAGGCGCGCTCGGTCGCCGGCCTCGAGCTCGACCGCTTCCAGATCGACCTCGGCTCGCACGCGATCCTGGAGTCGTTCGCCGCCGACCTCGAGCGCGCGCGGGGGAACGAGCGTGCGCCGCTGCCCTGGTTGGAGTTTCGGGGCCCGGCGACCGCGACCGCCGAGCCCGCGACCCTGCACGGCTTCGTCAGCTATGAGCAGCTCCGCGCGGCGGCGCTCGCCGCCGGCGCCGAGCCTGTGAGCGACCCGCCACCTTCGATCGAAGCGGCGCTTGCGCGGTTCGGGGCGATGGCCACCGCCGAGGTGGCCGCTGTCTGCGAGCTGCCCGGGCCACGCGCTCCGGCTGAGCTCTGGCGCCTGGCGAGCGAGTGGCGGGTGCAGGGCGAGCGGGTGGGCAGCGGAGAGCTGTGGGCCTTGGCCTGAGCCCGGTCGCCGGCCGGTTCCCTCGCCCACGCGCCTTTCGCACGCGCCTTGCGCTCGTCGGCCTGCTGGCGCTCACGGTCCGTCTGCTCTACATCCTCGTGATCGCCCCCGCTCCCCTCGGGGTCGGTGGCGACGCGGGCTTCTACCACAGCGCTGCGGACCTGATCGCGCAAGGTCATTTCTACTACCGCGAACTGGGGAGTTACGCATACGTGACCGCGGAGCATCCGCCGCTGTATCCGCTCCTGCTCGCCGGCGTGGCGCTGCTCGGGGGCGTTCATGTGCTCGCCCAGCGCATGGTGGGGTGCGTGCTTGGCGCCATCTCGGTCATGCTCGTCGGCGTCCTCGCTCGCCGCGTCGCGGGGGAGGGAGCGACTCGGCCGGCAAAAGGCGCGCGGGGCGCGGAGCGCGCGGGCGGCGAGCGGGCCGCGGAGCGTGCCGGGGTGCTCGCCGCGTCGATCGCGGCCCTGTACCCACCGTGGTGGACGATCGATGGCTCGCTGATGAGCGAGCCGTTGCTGGTGCTCGCGACCATCGCCGCGCTGCTGCTCGGATTCCGGCTGCTGCACGCGCCGAGCGTGCGCCTGGCGGCCGGGCTCGGCTGCGTGATCGCGCTCGCGACCCTGTCGCACCCGGAGGGCCTGCTGCTGCTGCCGCTACTCGCCTGGCCGGCCGCGCGCGGGCGTTCCCCGGGGGCGCTCACGCGGGTGATCGCCACCACCATCGCATTCGCCGTGGTGCTTTCCCCCTGGCTGATCCGCAACCTGGTCGTCTTTCATCGGGTCACGATCGCGACCGACACCAACGCGGTGATCGCGGGGGCCAACTGCCGGCCCACCTACTACGGGCACGACATTGGCTGGTGGCACCGCGACTGCTGGGCACACGCGCGCAGCCGGGCACAGCAGCTGCGAGGCGACGCGAGCACCGCGCCGGCGCTGCGCTATGCCCGTAGCCACATCGCCAGGCTGGCGCTGGTAGCGGTGGTCCGCGTACTGCGCACGTTCAACTTCTTCCAGCCATTGCGGCTGGGGATCCACGAGCCCCGCCGCCGGTGGGTCGACATCGCCGGGCTGATCCTCTACTACCCGCTGCTGGCGCTCGCGGGACTCGGTCTTGCGCGCCTGCGCGGCAGGCGCTGGCCGCTACTCGCCCCCGTGTGGATGGTCGTGCTGGTCAGCGTGCTCGGATGGGGGATCGGGCGCTTTCGCGCCGGCGCCGACATCTCGTTGATCGTGCTGGCGGCGTGTGCGCTGGCGCGCTATAGCGTGATGACCGTGAGGCTCGGGACCAGGTCGAAGTCGGAGGGGTGAGCGTGAGCGTCGCAAACGCCTCACGGAGCGAGCCGAAGCCCTGAGCGGTCGCCCTCCAGCGCCAGCGCCGGCACGCTGAGCCGCCCCGCGTGGTCGGTCAACCGTCCGACCACTGCCGTCCCCGGATGATGGCGCCCCAGCAGCTCGACCGCCGCCGCCGCACAGTCGGGCGGCACGATTGCGCAGAACCCGCAGCCCATGTTGAACACCTCCCACATCTCCGCGGCAGAGACCTCGCCCAGCCGCGCGATCAGCTCGAACACCGGCGCCGGCGACAGTGGCTCGCAGATCTCGTAGCCGATGCCGGCTCCGATCCGCAGCAGGTTGAGCAGGCCGCCGCCGGTTATGTGCGCGAGCCCGTGGACCGGGGTCCCGCTGCGTAGCAGCTCCAGGATCGCGCGGACGTAGATCGTTGTCGGCCGCAGGAGCTCGTCGGCGACGGTGCGCCCGCCGAGCTCGTCGGGCGCCGCGTCCAGTGACAGGCCGCCGGCCTGAAGCAGCGCGCGCCGCGCCAGCGTCACGCCGTTGGCGTGCACGCCCGAGGAGGGAAGTCCGATCAGCGCGTCGCCGGGACGGCACTCGCTCCCGTCCACGATCCGCTCCAGCGCGACGGTCCCGAACGCGGATCCGACGAGGTCGAACCCGCGGGGCGAGGGATGCCCGCGGATCACCTCGGGCAGCTGGCAGACCTCGCCGCCCGGGATCTCGACCCCCGCGAGCTCGGCCCCGGCGCGCAGGCCGAGCGCGAGCTCGCGCAGCTGCTCCTCCTCGGCGCGCTCGACGGCCACGTAGTCGAGCAGCGCCAGCGGCTCGGCGCCGACACAGATCAGGTCGTTGACGTTCATCGCCACGCAGTCGATCCCGATCGTGTCGAAGCGCCCCGCCTGCTCGGCGACGATCACCTTCGACCCGACGCTGTCGGTCGCAAGCGCGATCCCGAGTCCCGGCGCGATCCGCAGCACGCTCGCGAAGTGGCCGGCGAGTGGGATCGCGAGCGGCACGCGCCCGGGGTCGATCCCGCGCAGGACCTCGACCAGCGCGCCGACACCCAAGTCGGCGCGCACCGTGTCCACCCCGGCGGCTGCGTAGGCGTCGGTCACGGCTGCATTGTCTTGGATCGCACCCTCGCGAGCACTACGATCCCGAGCGCGATCCGGTAGGCGGCATATGGCAGCAGGGAGCGATCCCGCTCGACCTGCCGGATCAGCCAGGTGCAGCCCAGGGTCGAGGCAAACGAGGCCGCGGCTCCCGCGGCGAGCGGCAGGCGAGCGTGAGCCGGGAGACCGCGGCGGCGCAGCCGCACTCCCTTGAGCAGGGTCGCGCCGGCGATCACGGGCAGCGCCGCGTGACGCGAGAGGCGGTTGGCGTCGGCACGCGTGAAGCCGGCGAGCCGCGCGGCGGCGAGCGTCGCCCCGTTGCGTGAGACGCCGGGGACCAGCGCGCAAGCCTGCGCGATTCCCAGCCCTAGGGCATCGCGAGCGCCGGCGTCCTCGTGCCTGCGTAGCTGCGGCCCGCGGTCGGCAAGCGCCATCGCGATCGCGCCTGCGATCAATCCGGCGGCGATCGAGGCGGGCGTTCCCAGGCGACGCTCGATCGGGCGCTCCAGGGCATAGCCGGCTACCGCCGGCGGCGCGAAGGACAGGGCGATCAGCGCCAGCCGCCGCCGATCGAGCGTGCCCACTGCCTCGACGACCTCGCCGCGGAGGGTGATCAGCAGCGCCGCCGCGGTTCCGGCGTGGAGCGCGACCTCGAAGCTCTTGCGTAGCTCGCCGTCGAGCAGGCGGTAGTCCCAGGAGAGCAACCACGGGACCAGCGCGACGTGGCCCGAGGAGGAGATCGGCAGCAGCTCGGCCGGCCCGTGCAGCGCGCCGAGTGCGAGCGCCTGCCCGATCGTCAGCTTGCCGCGCCCACCCTCAGGCGACATCCGGCGCCGTGTCCCCGCCCCCCCCTCGGATCCGCCGCGCGATCGCATATACGATCACGGCGAGCAGAATCGCTGCAGCCAGGTAGTCGACGTACTCGAGGTTGTGCCGCCAGCTCTGCCAGTTGCTGCCGACCTCACGCCCGAGCACGGCCAGGCCCGTGATCCACGGGATCGAGCCGATCGTGACGAGCACAGCGAAGCGCCCGAACGGCATCTCGGCCACTCCGGCGGCGTAAGGAAACGCCGCCCGCGCGAACGGGATCAGGCGTGAGACCAGCATCACCGGGGCGCCGCGGCGCTCGAACCAGACGTGGGCACGGTCCAGCCGCGCAGGGCTCATGTGCAGCCTGCCGCCCCGGCGCTCGAACAGCTCCCGGCGCCCGGTGTAGCCGATCGCATATGCGATCGACGCGCCGGCGACGTCTCCCAGCAGACCGAAGATCACAACCTCGATCAGCGTCAGGTGGCCCTGGAAGACGTTGAAGCCGGCGAACAGCATCGTCGGCTCAGATCCGGGGACGCCGATCACGCCGGAGCTCATCGTCAGCAGCGCCACCCCGGCCACGCCGAGATCGCGGATCAGGTGCGTCGCCAGGTTCACCAGCGAATCGGTGACGGAGGCAAGTTCGAGCAGCAAGGCGGCCAAGCCTAGCGGCCGGGGGCGGGTCGGCCCGCGCGGCGGTCTGGGCACAATCGCCCCGCGCGCCGGCCCGGGCACAAGCGGCTGCGAGGCCGCCGGGTAGGGTTGTGCGCTGCGATGGCGGTGCCCCTGTTCGACACCGAGACCCCGCTGGCGCCCTGCCGTGAGGCGATCCTGTCCAGGATCGCGGCGGTGATCGCGCGCGGCACCTACGTCCTCGGGCCCGAGGACGATGCGTTCGAGCAAGAGCTCGCGTCATACCTGGGCGTGCGTCACGTCGTCTCGGTCGCCAACGGCACCGACGCGATCACGATTGCGCTGCGGGCGCTGGGGGTGCGACCGGGCGACGAGGTCGTGGTTCCGGCCTTTACCTTCTACGCGACCGCGGAGGCGATCGCGGCCGCCGGCGCGCGCCCGGTGTTCTGCGATGTCGATCGCTCGACCCGCAACGTCACGCGCGACACCGTCGAGGCCGCGTTCACGCGCCGCACCACGGCGGTCGTAGCGGTTGACCTGTTTGGCCTCCCCGCGCCGGTCGGCGAGCTGCGCGAGCTCGGCCTGCCGGTGCTCGAGGACGCGGCCCAGGCGCTGGGCGCCAGCCTCGACGGGCGGCGCGCCGGGGCTCTTGGGGACGTCGCGACGCTCTCTTTCTACCCCTCCAAGAACCTCGGCTGCTTCGGCGACGGCGGCGCGATCGCGACCGACGACGACGAGCTGGCCGAGTACGCGCGAGCGCTGCGCTTCCATGGCTCGCGCGACAAGCAGACCTTCGAGTACGTGGGCTGCAACTCTCGGCTGGACGAGCTGCAGGCGGCGATCCTGCGCGTGCTGCTGCCGCGGCTCGACGGCTGGTGCGCCGGCCGGCGCGATGGGTCGCGGGCTTACGCGGAGGCCGGGCTCGGCGAGCACGTGGGCTTGCCGGCTCTGCCCCGCGGGGCCGAGCCGGCGTGGCACTTGTACGTGGTCACGCATCCGCGCGCCGACGAGCTCACCGGCGCGCTCCACCGCCGGGGGATCGGAGCCCGCGGCTACTACCGTGTGCCGCTGCACCGCCAGCCCGCGATGGCGCCGTACGTCGACGGC
>QHBV01000033.1 GCA_003244035.1 Solirubrobacterales bacterium
CGGGGGTCGCGTCCAGCCCCTTGGCGATCGCGATGACCAGCATGCCGGGCGCCAGCAGCCTCGCGAGCTGCTCGCCGGCCCAGCGGACCCCGAAGGAGTTGACCCCGCTGAGAACGATCTCCACCCCGTCGAATGCCTCTGGGGCGTCCTCCAGCTGGTAGGCACGCACGGACGCTGGAAGACGCAGCTTGAGGCCGGGATGCTCGCCGCGGGCCGCGACGCTGTGGATGATCTCGCGGTCCAGATGCGTCCCCACGAGGCGGACGTCGTGACCGTTGTCGCTGAGGGGCACGGCCAGGGCGGACCCCATGAGGCCCGAGCCGAGGATGGCGACCGAAGACATCGACGAAGCTCCTTTGCTGTTGGTTAGTGACCGCGAAACCTGGACCGGCGTGAAGGATCTCCGAACTCGCCGAGGGTCACGAGTTGCAGTATCGCGTCGGTTTCGTTGACAACTGCGGGGGGCGACGATTCAATCATGCCGCGGGCTCCCGGGCCACCAGGTTCGCGCCGCCCAAGCGGCGCGGGCCAGTCGAGTAACGGGTAGGAGAAGGGTTATGGCTGAGGGTCAATACGTGATGGGCATCGACTTTGGGACCGGTGGGGTGAGGGTTGGCATCTTCGATCGCACGGGGATGCCCAAAGGCTTCACCGCAGTCGAGTTTGCGACGAACTATCCGCGGCCCGGGTGGGCTGAACAGGATCCTGACGAGTGGTGGTCCTGTCTGACCCAGGCGACACGCCGCGGGCTGGACGAGAGCGGTGTCGCCGCGGAAGAGATCGCGGGGATCTCGGTCGACGCGATGTCCTCCACAGTGCTGGCGCTCGACGAGCACGGCCGTCCCTTGCGGCCGGGAATCCTGTGGATGGACGTGCGCGCGTCTGAGGAGGCGAGGCGGATCCAGGAGACGGGCGATCCAGCATTGAAGTACAACGGGTTTGGGGCGGTCTCGGCCGAATGGGGGCTGCCGAAGGCGCTCTGGATCAAGGAGCACGAGCCGGAGGTCTACGCGAGAGCCAGATACATCGTCGACCTAGGCGATTGGCTGATTCAGCGGCTGACGGGGGAACGAGTCGCCTCGATCAACATGGTCAGCTCGAAGTATTACTACGACCGTGACGAGGGAGGATGGCCCGAGGGGCTCTACGAGGCAGTCGACGGCGAGGACCTGCTGGGGAAGTTTCCCGAGAAGGTTCTCGACCTAGGCGTCACCGTCGGGGGCCTGCGCGCCGACGTGGCCGAGGAACTGGGCTTGCGGGCGGACACGCCCGTCGGGGAGGGCGCCGTTGACGCATACGCGGGCGCGTTGGGGCTCGGAGTGGTCGAGCCAGGCAAGCTTGCGCTGATCACAGGCTCCTCGCATGTGATGATCGGCCAGTCGGCGGAGCCTGTGCACAGCGAGGGCTTCTGGGGCGCCTACACCGACGCGATGATTCCAGGGCAATATACGGTCGAGGCCGGGCAGGCCGCCACCGGCTCGATCATCGCCTGGTTCAAGAACAATTTTGCGGCGGACGCGGTAGCGGAGGCAGAGCGTCGGGGAGTCGATGCCTACGAGATCCTCACCGAACTGGCCAATGAAGTCCCGGTCGGCTCGGACGGGCTGATCGTGCTCGATTACTTCCAGGGCAACCGCAGTCCCTATACCGACCCGCTGGCGCGCGGGCTGATCTCCGGGCTTTCGCTGGGGCATGGTAAGGGTCACGTGTTCCGGGCGATCATCGAGAGCATCTGCTACGGCACGGAGAACATCTTCCGGACCATGCGCGCGCACGACTTCGAGCCCCAACTGAACGTCGTCTCCGGCGGCCCGGCGAAGAGCGAGCTGTGGATGCAGTTGCACGCCGACATCTCCAACATTCCTATCTCGTTGACCCGCGTAAGCGAGGGCCCCGTCCTCGGGGCGGCGATCATGGCCGCGGTAGGGGCAGGGATTTATCCCGACATCCCCACGGCAGTGCAGCACATGGTGCACACCGAACGTACGATCGAGCCCGACCTAGCGCGCCACGAAGAGTACGGCTTCTGGATCGAGCGCTACATCGGGATGTACGAAAGCGTCAAGGATGAGATGCACAAGACGGCGCGCCACGTTCTTGACGCCGACTGAGACGAAACCGCAACGACGGCGCAGCGCGGATGAGTGAGCAGCGAATCCGCACGGC
>QHBV01000034.1:0-1658 GCA_003244035.1 Solirubrobacterales bacterium
CCAGCGCCCCGGCGGCCACCGATGCGGCCGAGCTGGAGCAGATGGCCAGGCCGTCCTTGACGCCCAGCGCGACCGGCTCCAGGCCGGCCCGCGCCAGCGCCCGGGCCGCCGGCATCCGCTCGCCGCCCAGCTCCGCCTCGCCCTCCCCGATCAGCCCCAGGCCGACGTGGGCCATCATGCACAGATCAGCGGCGCCGACCGAGCCGCTGCGGGGAATGCTCGGATGAACGCCGCCGTTGAGCAGCGCGACCAACCCGTCGGCGACCGGCTCGCCGGCTCCCGCCCCGCCCGCGCAGAGCCCGTTGAGGCGCACCGCCAGCGCAGCGCGGGTCAGCTCGCGACTAAGTGGCTCGCCCACCGAGGTGGCTCGTCCCCGCAGCGTGCGCAACGAGAACTCGGCCGCCCGCGCGCCGTCGACCGAGTCGACCACCCGGGAGCCCAGCCCGGTCGTCACCCCGTACACCGGCTCACCGGAGTCGGCGGCCCGCGCCACCGTCGTCGCCGCCGCCCGGATGCGCTCCCGAGCGTCGGGATCGATCCCCACCGGCGCACCGTCCCGGGCGATGGCCGCCAGCGTGAACGGGCGCAGATCGTGGCCGGTGATCACGATCGGGCTGGCCATCGCCCGGACGATACTGGTCGGCTTGCCAGCACCCTTAGAGTGCCTCGGCGATGGCCGTGACGCCCTGGACAGCCGCCACCGCCGCGCCGGGACCCGTGGTCCTGGACGGGGCCACTCTCACCCCCAAGTCCGTATCGCAGATCGCTCGAGAGGGCGCCGAGGCCCAGCTGACCGGTGAGGCGCGGGCCCGCAACGACGCCGCTCGGCGGGCGATCGCGGTGCTGCTGGCGCGCGGCGACGGGCTGTACGGAGTGACCACCGGCGTGGGCGCCCTGCGCGCCTACCAGGTGCCCTCCGAGAGCCGGGCCGACTATTCGCTCGGCCTGCTGCGCAGCCACGCCTGCGGCGCCGGACGAGCGCTGCCGGCGACGATCGTGCGCGCGGCCATGGCCACCCGCGCGAACCAGATCGGCGCCGGGGGCGCGGGCATCGCCGACGAGCTGCTGGAGGCGCTGGTGGGCGCGCTCAACGCCGGCCTGTCGCCGTTCACGCGGGAGATCGGCTCGCTGGGGACGGGCGACCTCACCAACCTCGCCGACATCGCCCTCGCGCTGCTGGGCGAGGGCGAGGTGTGGCGCGGCGACGAGCTGGTCGACGCCGCCGGCGCGCTGGCCGACGCCGGGGTCGCGCCGGGACGGCTGGGCCCGCGCGACGGCCTGGCCTTTATGAGCTCCAACGCGGTGTCGATCGGCCGCGCGGCGCTGCTGGTGGTCGACGCCCGGCGACTGCTCGACGCGTGGCTGTCGGTGGCGGCGCTCTCCTTTGAGGCCGCCGCCGCCGACCCCGTGGCACTCGATCCGCGGATCCACTCCCGGCGCCACCGACCCGGTCAGGCAGCCGTGGCCCAGCGGATGCGCGCGCTGCTGGAGGGGGTCGCCGCCCGCACCCGCGACCCCGGTCCGCTGGGCATCCAGGATCCATATCCCTTCCGCGCCCAGCCACAGGTCGACGGCGCCGTGCACGACGCGCTGCAGGCGCTCGAGGAGACCGTCGGCCACGAGCTGAACTTCGCCGGCGAGAACGCCCTGATCATCCC
>QHBV01000034.1:1665-3557 GCA_003244035.1 Solirubrobacterales bacterium
CTGGCCCAATCCGCGGCGCTGATCGCGGCGCGGGTGAGCACGCTGCTGGACTCGGGGCTGACCGGCCTGCCTCCGTTCCTGGCCCGCGATCCCGGCTTCGAGTCAGGGGCGCTGGTGCTGGAGTACACCGCCCACGCGGCCGTCGCCGAGGTCCGGTCGCTGGTCACACCGGTGGCTGCCCAGACGGTCTCGGTCTCGCGCGGTGTGGAGTCGCACTCCAGCCTGGCGCCGACAGCCGCCCGGCGCGCCGAGGACGCCCTGCCGGTGCTGCGCGTGGCCGTGGCGGTCGAGCTGGTGGCTGCCGTCCGGGCGCTGCGGCTTGCCGGCCAGGAGCCGGTCGGCGCCGGCAACCGGGCGCTGTGGGAGGCGGCCGCCGAGCGTCTGGACCCCGACCTCTCCGATCGCCCGCTGCATCCGGACATCGAGATCGCGCGGGAGCTGATCGGCGCCTGGCAGGGTGAGCTGCCCTGACGTATTGCCAACCACGATGGCCATCGTGCCATCACGGCAATGGGTGGCCAACCTCGCCTCCTCGGTGGCGGCTTCGGCCCTGCCCGGGCGCGCCTATATCGCGCTTGCCTCCATACCGGTGACCCGCTCGGCGTCGGCCACGCCGACATCAATCCCGCCCGGGAGTCTGGCGGTGCGCGCGCCGACCTTGAGGCCGGCGGGCGTGAGCACGCGCTGTAGGANNCGCAAACAGGGCCTGGATCAGCAGCGCGAGGGCGGATACCCACAGCGACGCGGCGAGCACGCCCGCGAATCCGTAACTCGCCTGGTTGACGATGATCTCGCCCAACCCGGATCCGCCAGCAATCGCCGCCAGCGGCGAGGCTCCGATGATGAACAGCACCGAGGTGCGGATCCCCGCGAACATCAAGGGCAGCGCCAGGGGAATCTCCACCTTGAGCAGGACGGCGAGCGGACTCATCCCCATGCCGCGCGCGGCATCGACCACATCGGGCTCGACGCCGTCAACAGCGGTGAACGCGTTGGCCAGGATCGGCGGAATGCCGACGATCACGAGCGCCAGCATCACGTTGACGAAGCCGATGCCGAGCAGCGCGAGGAAGATCGCGATCAGTGCAAGCTCGGGCAGGGAGCGTCCGAGGTTGGCGATGCGGATCGCCATTCCCGATCCCCGGTGCAGGTGGCCGAGCCACACCGCGGGCGGCAGCGTGATCGCCAGCGCCACGCCCAGGGCCGCGCCGCTGAGCTCGAGCGTCCCCAAGGTGTCGGACAGCAGGCGGCTCAGGTTGTTACCCATGAACGTGAACGAGTCCAGGAACTGCTGACCCAGGCCGACGGCGGCAAAGGGCACCAGCTCAGGCCCCCCGCACGGTCGAGATCGGGCGCGGACGACGCGTCACGGCGCGCACCACAGCCCGAGGGACCAGCGAGGAGCGACGGCGCGCCGCCCACGGCGCGACCAAGCGCTGGAGCAGCACCAGGAGCAGGTCGGCGATCCACGCCAGCCCGATCGCCAGCACGGCGGCGGCGATGAACTCGGTCTTGAAGTTGACGCGCTGGATCGCGTCGAAGATCGGCACACCCAGCCCCTCGTTGATGCCGACGATCGCCGCCACGGTAGCCAAACTGATCGTGGTCACGGTGGCCACGCGCAGGCCGGCGAAGATCGCCGGAACGGCCAGCGGCAGGTCGATCCGCGTCAGGATCTGGCGCTGAGTCAGGCCCATTCCGCGGCCGGCGTCGCGTACCTCCTGAGGAACCTCTCGCAGTCCGGTGACGATGTTGCGAAAGAGCAACAACAGGGTGTAGGAGACGAGCCCGATCTCGACCGTCAGGCGTGTAAGTCCCGTGAAACCGACGAGGATCTGGAACAGCGCCAGGCTGGGGATCGTGTACAGCAGGCTCGAGACGCCGGCGATTGG
>QHBV01000034.1:3605-4287 GCA_003244035.1 Solirubrobacterales bacterium
AAGCCGACGCCGACCGCGATCAGCACGAGCACGATGTGCTGCAGGAGAGCGGGCTGGAAGGTGCTGCTCCAGTGCTGGGTGAACCAGTGCCAGCAGAAGAGTCCGTTGTCGCGCTCGCACGCGCCGCTGCTCGAGGCGAAATTGGGGAGCACCGGTGCCGCGCCGGCGGCGATCACGAGGCCCATCAGGAACCGCGCTCCGTTGCTGCTGCGTCCCCGTTGCCGACCGCGAGCGCCCCGGCGATCACCTCGATCCGCGCCAGCCCCGCCACCGCCCCGTCGGCGTCGACCACCACCAGGGGACGGTTGCCGTCGCTCATGATCAGCGACAGCGCATCGCGCAGCGAGGTGTGCGGATCACCGGTCGCCCCGATCGGCTCGGGCTCTCCGTCGATGCCCATCCGTCCGACCGGCCGGCCGCCGTCGTCGACGAACACCACCCGGTTGCGATCAGCCTGTCCCTTGACGGGGGTGCCGTCGGGTAGGCACTCCGACGCCTCGAGCGACAGATCGCTCAGCGTGGACAGCGAGAGGCGCTTCAGGCCGCGGTCGAGGCCCACGAACCGCGCCACGAAGTCGTCCGCCGGCGCCTCGAGGATGCGCTGCGGGGTATCGAACTGCACCAGCACCCCGCCTTCGCGCAGGATCGCGATCCGGTCACCCATCTTGATCGCCTCGTCGAT
>QHBV01000035.1 GCA_003244035.1 Solirubrobacterales bacterium
CAATTGCGCCCCGAATCGGCGAACAAGTCAGCGAACATCTCATCCGGGAACAATCGGAAGCACTCACGATGCAACAGGCCATAGATCGAGTCCGGCGCGACCCGCCCGTCACAGAAGCTCGCCGTCGTGAACACATCTGCCTGATGTCGCTCAATCCGGCCGCGAGCGCCGAAAGCGCGGTCAGTCACGGCGAGGGCTTCGGGATCAGCGAGCGCAGGTGGGTATATGCGAGCTTCAGGGATCGGGCCATCGGCTGGAGATCTTGCTCGGCGGTGGATAGCAGGTAGCCCCCCTGGATCGCGGCCAGCGTGGTTTGCGCGAGCTCCGCGGGTGTGGCATCCGTCTCAATGAGGCCTCGGCTTCGCATCTTCTCGAACGCCTGCTCGAGGGTTGATTGCCAGCGCAGGAAGGCATCAGCGACGCGTGCCTTGAGCTCTTCGCTGGTCGCGCTCATCTCGACCGCGAGAGACCCGACGGGACAACCCCGGAGCTCACGGGCCTTCTGGCCCTCGAGCAAGGCGTCAAACCAGGCGCGCAGGCCACTCCAGGTCTCCAGACGGAACTGTTGTTGCTGTCCGAGTACCTGGGCGAGTTGATGCTCGAGCACGGCCGCGGCGAGGTCGTCTTTGCTCGAGAAGTAGTGATACATCTGGCTTTTGCCCGCGTCAGCGGCGCGAAGAATGTCTTCGAGACTCGTGCCGCGCAACCCGCGCTCGTAGATCAGCTTCGCTGCAGCATGGACGATGGCGTCCCGCCGTTCCTCGCCTCGCCTTGTCTTTGGCTTCTGCATAAAGCGTTCCTAGCCGCTCCCAAAGACCGTACCCACCTCGTGGAGAGCCGCTACATTGGACCGAGCGGTACAATTGAGCGAAGAGAGAAGTGCGAGTCTTCATTCTCGGCGAAAGGAACACCTAGATGAACAGTGAGACCAATATTGCGGCACTGGAGCGTATGGCGGAGATGGTCAACACCGGCAACCTCGACACACTCGACGAGGTGGTAGACCAAGACGCCGTTGACCATGACCCCGCGCCCGGTCAAGAGCGCGGTCCCGAGGGCTTCAAAGACTTCTTCAGCACGCTGCGCGCGGCCTTCCCTGACCTCAAGCTAGAGCCCGTGACGGTCGTCGCGGACGACGAGCACGTCGCAATGGCCTACACGATCAACGGGACGCACCAAGGCGAGTTTCAAGGCATCGCTGCAAGCGGGCGGCGCATTTCCGCGCGTGGCGTGGAGATTGTGAAGTTCCGTGACGGCAAGTTGATCGAGCGCTGGGGCAGCTCGGACGAGCTGGGGATCCTCATGCAGCTCGGCTTGACGCTGGAGCGGTAGCGTCGTGGCGGACCGGCTGATCGTCATCGGGGGTGATGCGGCGGGCATGAGCGCGGCGGCGGCCGCACGCCGAGGCGATCCCGAGCTTGAGATCGTCGCTTTCGAGCGCGGCTCGCGCACGTCGTACTCGGCCTGCGGGATCCCGTACTTCGTCGGCGGCCTGTTCGACGATGCCGACCGGCTCATCAGCCGGACCCCCGATGAGTTCCGGCAGGCCGGCATCGACGTGCGAACGCGAACCGAGGTGACCGCGATCGACCTCGAAGGCCGCACCGTCGCAGTGCGCGACCTCGATCGCGGCTCCGAGGGAGACGAACACTTCGACCAGCTCGTATATGCGACGGGTGCCGTCGCGGTCCCGCCACCGGTGCCTGGTGCGGAGCACTGCGAGCCGGTCCGAACGGTCGATGAGGCGCAGCGCTTCCGGGCGCGCCTGGAGGCTTCCGGCGCGTGCCACGCGGTGGTGATCGGCTCCGGATACATCGGCTTGGAGATGGCCGAGGCACTGGTGCTGCGTGGCCTGGACGTGGTTCTCGTCGATCAGGCCGAGCAGGTGATGGGCGGCCTGGACGCCGAGATGGCGGCCCGCGTCCAGCACGCCGCTGAGGGGGTCGGTATCCGCGTGCTGCTCTCGACGGCGCTCGAGGAGGTTCGCCACCACGCGGGCGGCGGCGCGCGGTCGGTGCTGACGTCGGAGGGCGAGCTCCACGCAGACCACGTCGTGCTCGCCACTGGCGTGAGGCCCGCCACGGAGCTGGCCGCCGCGGCGGGCCTGAGGCTCGGCGAGAGCGGGGCGGTGAGCGTCGACGACCGGCAGCGCTGCCCGGGGATCAACGGGGTCTTCGCCGCCGGCGATTGCGCCGAGAGCTGGCACCGCGTCCTGCGGCGTTCCGTGAACATCCAGCTGGGCACGCACGCCAACAAGCAGGGCCGGATCGCCGGCGTGAATGTGACGGGCGGCGATCTGGCATTCCCGGGTGTCATCGGCACCGCCGTCTCGAAGATCTGTCGCTACGAGGTTGCGCGCACCGGGGTCTGCGAGCGTGAGGCGCACGAGGCCGGGATCGACGTGGTGTGCGCGACGATCGAGGACCGCACGCGCGCGGGGTACTACCCCGGCTCTGGACCAATCTGGGTCAAGCTCGTGGCCGAGGCGGGGAGCGGGCGTCTGCTCGGCGGCCAGATCGTCGGCGTCGAGGGCGCGGCCAAGCGGATCGACGTGCTGGCCGTCGCCGTCTGGACGGGCGTCGCGGTCGGCGACCTTGAGCTGTTCGACCTCTCCTACGCCCCCCCGTTCTCAGGGGTCTACGACCCCTTGCTGACGGTCGCGCGGCAGACCGCCAAGGCCGTGCGCGAAGCTGGATGACGTTCGTCGACGTGATCCACTTCACCGACGCGGGCTGTCCGTGGTGCTACAGCGCGGAACCGGTGCGCATCACGCTCGAGGAGCGCTACGGCGGCCAGCTTCGCTGGCGCAACGTGCAGGTCGGCGTGCACGAGTCGGCCGCAACCACGGCCGAGCAGGGCTATACCACGGCGGGGCTGGCCAAGGGCTACCGCAAGATCCACGAGCGCCACGGCATGCCGTTCTGCGCGCAGGAGCGCCCGCGCCTGATGGGGACCTGGGCGGGAGCGCGCGCGGTGAAGGCCGCTGAGATGCAGGGGTCCGAGGCTGGCGAACGGCTGCTGCGCCGACTGCGCTTCGCCTGGTTCACGGAGCTGCGAGCGCTCGAGGACCCTGTCGAGCTGTGCCGCGTTGCGGCCGACGTCGCCAGCCTGGACATCATGCGCTTCGAGCAAGACCTCATGGCGGCGTCCAGCGCGGCCGCGTTCGCCCGCGACCGGGCCGAGGCTCGGCAGCCCGACCCGGTCGCGCTGGCCCTGGAGAAGACATCGGAGGGCGAGCAGGGAACCCGATACTCGACGCCCAGCTACGTCTTCTCGACGGGCGGCCGGACCGTTAGCGTGCCAGGATTCCAGCCCCGCGAGGCTTACGAGATCGCCCTCCAAAACCTCGCGCCGGCACTCGAGCGCCGCCGGGCAACTGACGCCGCCGGGTTCCTCTCCAGGCATGCAGGCCAGCCGTTCGCGACCGTCGAGGTGGCCGCGGCGATCGGACGCTCCGCGCGAACGGCCGCTGGGCAGCTACTGCAGCTGAGGGCAGAGGGATCCGTCGCCTGCACACCACTCTCGCTGGGCGAGCTGTGGTGCGCGGATCGGGCGCCCGATGCCACCGGTTACGCAGGCGCCTGATCCAGATCGATGGGCCACGTCGTCCTGATGATCGCGATCGTCCCGCTGACCCGGGCCTCGCCGGCCGGCGCGAAGGCCTGGCACGAGCAAGAAGGATCGAAGCACCTGGTTTCGAGAACGACCAGGTTCGGCGGCGAGGCGGGACGCAAAGCCCAATTCTCTCCCGACGCCAGGCGTCGCCTTCCTTTCCTGCCGCGAAGCGACGCTATGGGACTACCACGGACGCTCACTTCTGCTTTCGCGTGGGGGGTATCTAT
>QHBV01000036.1:0-1024 GCA_003244035.1 Solirubrobacterales bacterium
CCCACCACCGCGCTGGACGTCACGATTCAGGCGCAGATCCTCGAGCAGCTGCGCATGCTTCGCTCGGAGACGGGCGCCGGGGTGATCCTCGTCACCCACGACCTCGGCGTGGTCGCCGACATCGCCGACCGGATCGTGGTCATGTACGCCGGCCGCGTCGTCGAGCAGGGCACCCTCGACGAGCTCTTCTACGACCCGCAACACCCATACACGTGGGGACTGCTCGGATCGATCGCGAGGATCGACAGCGATCGCTCGCAGCGGCTGCCGGCGATCGCGGGGCTGCCGCCGTCGCTGCTCTCGCCGCCGCCAGGCTGCCACTTCCGGCCCCGCTGCCCGCATGCGTTTGACCGCTGCCTGGAGGTTCCGGAGCTCGCGCCGCGGCTACCGGCTGCCGCCGGGCACCTCGACCGCTGCTGGCTCGAGCCCGCGCGCAAATGCACGCTGCGCCAGGTCGGCGACCGGATCGGCCTCGCCAGCCCGGAGCCGGTCGGCTCGTGAACGCCGCCGGCCCAACGGCGGCCGCGGCCGGGGCCGCCGCCGGCAGCGTCCCGCTGCTCGAGGTCGAGCACCTGCGGGTCCTGTTCGCGATCAAGTCGGGGCTGCTCGTCGATCGCACCACCGGCCAGGTGCACGCGGTCGACGACATCTCGTTCCAGCTGCGCGAGGGCGAGACGCTCGGGATCGTCGGCGAGTCGGGCTGCGGCAAGACGACGCTGATCCGCGCGCTCGTGCGGCTGATCGACGCCACCAATGGGACGATCCGCTTCCGCGGTGAAGTGATCACCGCCGCCAAGCGCCGCGCGCTGGAGCCGGTCCGCCGCCAGATGCAGATGGTCTTCCAGGATCCCCAGGCGTCGCTGAACCCGCGTAAGCGCGTTGGGCAGATCCTTGCCACTCCGCTACGGATCCGGGGCGTGCCGAAGGACCGCGTGGAGCGGGAGGCCAGGAGCCTGCTCGGGCGCGTTGGCCTTGCTCCCGAGCACCTGGGTCGCTTCCCACACGAGTTCTCAGGCGGCCAGCG
>QHBV01000036.1:1100-8038 GCA_003244035.1 Solirubrobacterales bacterium
CAGGTGATCAACCTGCTCGACGATCTCAAGGACGATCTCCAGCTCAGCTACATCTTCGTCGCGCACGATCTGAGTGTGGTGCGCCACGTCTCTGACCGAATCGCGGTCATGTACCTCGGCAAGCTGATGGAGCTCTCGCCGGCCGAGCAGCTGTACGCCAAGCCGATCCATCCCTACAGCTCGGCGCTGCTCGCCGCGATCCCGATCCCCGACCCCAGGGAGAACCGCGCGCGCGTCAGACCGCTGGTCTCCGGCGAGCCGCCGAACCCGATCGACCCGCCGCCGGGCTGTCGCTTTCACCCTCGCTGCCCGCGCGCGAGCGATGTCTGCCGGACGGTCGAGCCGCCGCTGAGTGAGTACGGCGGCGGTCATCTCGCCGCCTGCCACCACCCCCAGCACGTCAGCGCGGGCGAGATCGCCGCGGCCACGCGCTCGCCGGCGAGCCCGCTGAGTGCGGGGGCGGAGCAGCCGGCGCGGTAGCCTTGGTCGCGTGGCCGGTCAAGCCATCCCCACGACCGCCGAGGACCTGTGGAGACTCCCCGATGACGGCCTCCGCCACGAGCTCGTCCGCGGAGAGCACCGCATGACCCCTCCCCCGGCGCCGAGCACGGTCGTGTCGCGGCAAACGCGCTGGTACCGCTCGGGACCCACGCGCGCCAGACCGCGTGCGGCGTCACGTTCGGCGCCGAGACCGGCTTCCTCCTGGCCCGCGATCCTGACACCGTCCGCGCGCCCGATGCCGCGTTCGTCTCGGCGGAGCGCGCGGATGCGGTCGGGCGGACCGAGCGCTACTGGCCCGGCGCTCCCGACCTCGCGGTGGAGGTGCTCTCGCCCTCGGACAGCTTCCGCGAGGTCGAGGCCAAGGCGCTCGATTGGCTCCATGCGTGCAGCCGCGCCGTGCTCGTGCTCGACCCGGCGCGGGCGCACGGCGACCGTCTACCGCGGGCAGGGCGATGCGCACATGCACAGCGGCGAGGACACGCTCGACCTGAGCCACGCGGTCCCCGGCTGGCGCGTTGCGCTGGGCGAGCTGTTCGACTGAGCGGCGGCTCGTGGCGGACCATCGGTGGCGGTTGTCAGCGCTGCCGGCCCCAGGAGTCAGTGCCCCCGGCAGGAATCGAACCTGCATCCCGCGCTTAGGAGGCGCGTGCTCTATCCGTTGAGCTACGAGGGCCTGGGGGCAGGGTATCCGTCCCGCCGCGCTTCGTTGACGGCGGGTTAACCCGGGATGACACGTCCCCGTGGTTGTGGTATGCCCCTGCTGTGGAGGGATCCGAGGCGCGGCGCGGAAGCTCACCCAGCCCATGAGCGTCGGCGCTCCGAAGCTGCTGATCGGAGCCGAGTCCGCCGCCCAGGCGGGGATCGAGCCGGTCGCAGGAGAAATCGCGGCGCGATCGCCGCTGCAGCTGTTCTGGCGGCGGTTGCGGACCGACCGCGTGGCGCTGGTCTCATTGGGCGTGATCGTGCTGCTGGCCCTGGCGGCGATCTTCGCGCCCGTGATCGGCGACCTCGTCGGTGCCCCTGGACCAGACGTCCAGAACACCGGCGCCCTCGATCAGTTCGGCACACCCACGGGTCCATCGCCGGGTGCGCTGGCGCCATTCATCGTGGTGGCTGTCGGCGGGGTCCTGGCGCTACTCGCCGCGCTCCTTCCGTGGGGCCACCGGCGGCGCGCGCCGCTGGCGATAGGTGTAGGCGCGCTGATCCTGGCGATCGTGCTCGCGGCGATCGGATGGCCGGGGGCAAAGCACCTGTTCGGGGTCGATCCGCTCGGGCGGGACGTGTTCGCACGCGTGCTGTACGGAGCGCGCGTGTCGCTGCTGGTGGCGTTCGTCGCGACCGGGATCTCGATGATCGTGGGAGTGGTGCTGGGACTCGTGGCCGGTTATTTCCGCGGGGCGGTCGACATGGGGATCTCGCGGCTGATCGACGTGCTGCTCGCCTTCCCGATCCTGCTGCTCGCGCTCGGGGTGGCGTCGGCCTGCTCGCTTGGCCACGGGTGCCTCGGAGGCGTGCTCAAGCCGGGGCTGATCGTGGTGATCTTCGTCATCGCGTTCGTCAACTGGACGTACATCGCGCGGATCGTCCGCGGGCAGGTGCTGTCGCTGCGCAAGGAGGAGTTCGTCGAGGCGGCGCGCTCGCTGGGGGCGTCGAACTCCCGGATCATCTTCAAGGAGATCCTGCCCAACCTGGTCACTCCGATCATCGTCTACGCGACCCTGCTCATCCCGCAGAACATCCTGTTCGAGGCGGCGCTCTCGTTTCTCGGTGCGGGCGTGCAACCACCGACCGCGAGCTGGGGGGCGATGCTCGCCGACGCGACCTCGATCTTCAATAGCGCCTGGTGGTACATGATCTTTCCCGGCGTGGCGCTGCTGGTCACCGTACTCGCGTTCAACCTCGTCGGCGACGGGCTCCAGGACGCACTGCAACCCAAGTCAGCAAGCAACTGAAGTCAACCGATAGGAGGAGGAGCGCATGAGGCCAAGTAATGAAGGAACGGTCAATCGAGGCTGGTGGAAACCTTACGCTGGCGAAGTCGTACATGAAGAAGGCCGGCTTCCCGAGTGGCATGTACACCGGGCCGCCGCTACTGACGGCGTGACCTCGAATTTCCCCAATGGCGACTGGGACCTGACCGCCAGCTCGCTCAAGTGAGGGACGACCGGAACTGAGCAAACGCGCGCCGCAGAGATGACCAGATACATCATCCGCCGCATGCTCTGGGTGATCGTGCTCCTGTTCATGGTGAGCCTGATCACCTTCGTGATCTTCTACCTGCTGCCCTCGGCCGACCCGGCGCAGCTGCGGGCCGGGCACCAGCCGAATCCCGCGCTCGTCGCTTCGATCCGCCACCAGCTCGGGCTCGACAAGCCGTGGTACGTCCAGTACCTCGACTACATGAAGGCGCTGGTGCTGCACTTCGACTTCGGCTACAGCTACACCAACAACATCCCGGTCAAGCAGCAGATCTTCAGCCGGTTGCCGGCGACCGTCTCGCTCGCGCTTGGTGCGGCGGTGGTGTGGCTCGTGATCGGGATCGCGGTCGGGATGATCTCCGCGGTCAGGCGCCGGTCGCTGTTCGACCGCGCAGCGATGGGCACCGCGCTTGTCGCGATCTCGGCGCCGGTCTACTGGCTCGGACTGCTGGCGCTGTTCGTGTTCGCCTCGGACATCGGCGTGCTACCGATCCTCCCCGGCTCCGGCAGCTACGTGCCGCTGAGCCAGGATCCGGCCAAGTGGTTCGGATCGCTGATCATGCCCTGGTTCGTGCTGGCGGCGTCGTTCGCGGCGATCTACGCCCGCCTGCTGCGGGCCAACCTGATCGAGACCATGTCCGAGGACTACATCCGCACCGCGCGGGCAAAGGGACTGCCCGAGCGCACGGTGATCCTCCGACATGGGATGCGCGCGGCAATCACCCCGATCGTGACCGTCGCCGGTCTCGACATCGGCGTCCTACTAGGCGGGGTGATCCTGACTGAGACCGTGTTCAACATTCCCGGGATCGGGCGCCTCGCCTACGATTCGATCCTCAACGCCGACCTGCCGATGATCCAGGGGACTGTGCTGATCGGCGCGTTCTTCATCGTGATCCTGAACCTGATCGTCGACATCGCCTACGCATTCATCGATCCAAGGGTGCGATACGCGTGAGTCCAAGCACGCCGCTGCTCAGCGTCGAGAACCTGCGGGTGGAGTTCGCCACCGACGACGGGATCGTGCACGCCGTCGACGGGATCTCCTACTCGATCGAGGCCGGCCGAACGCTCGGGATCGTGGGCGAGTCGGGATCGGGCAAGAGCGTCTCGGCGCTGACGACGCTGGGGCTGACGCGGAGCTCGATCACCACCATTCAAGGCCGGATCGTGTTCGAGGGCCGCGACCTGCTGACGCTGTCCGAGGAGGAGCTGCGGCAGATCCGCGGCGACGACATCGCGATGGTCTTCCAGGACCCGCTGTCCTCGCTGCACCCCTTCTACAAGGTCGGCTCGCAGCTGAGCGAGGCGGTGCTCGCCCACCGCCAGGTCTCCAAGGCCGCGGCTCGCGACCGCGCGATCGACCTGCTCGAGCTGGTCGGGATCCCCGACCCGCACCGGCGCGTGGACCAGTACCCGCACGAGTTCTCCGGCGGGATGCGCCAGCGGGCGATGATCGCGATGGCGCTGATCAACGAGCCCAAGCTGCTGATCGCAGACGAGCCGACCACCGCTCTCGACGTGACCGTGCAGGCGCAGATCCTGGCGCTGCTGGCGGACCTCCAGCGCCGCCTCGGGATGGCGATCGTGATCATCACCCACGACCTCGGCGTGGTCGCCGAGGTCGCCGACGAGATCGCGGTCATGTACGCGGGGCGGATCGTCGAGCACGCCACCGCGGCGCGGCTCTTCTCCGCGCCCCAGCACCCGTACACGTGGGGCCTGTTGAAGTCGATCCCGCGGCTGACCACCTCCCGCGACGAGGAGCTAGAGCCGATCGCCGGCCGCCCGCCGAGCCTGATCAACCGCCCCTCCGGCTGCCACTTCCATCCCCGCTGCCCATACGTGCGCGACGCGCACAAGCGCATCGACCCACGCCTGCTGCCGGTTCCCGACGAACCGGACCACCAGGTCGCCTGCTCGCTGACACCATCCGAGCGGGTCGAGACCTGGGGCAGTCTAAAGGCCGGTCAGGCGTCCGCCGACTTGCGCGCGCTCGCGGAACCCTCGTCCGCCGCCCAGCCCTTCCAGGCATTCCCGCGCGCGCAAGGTGGCGGCGCATGACCGGGACAACGACAACCCCCCTGGTCGAAGTCCGCGACCTGGTCAAGCACTTTCCGATCAAGCGCGGGGTGATTCTCCAGCGCCAGGTCGGGGCCGTCAAGGCCGTGGACGGGGTCTCATTCGACGTCAGGAGTGGCGAGACGCTGGGGATCGTCGGTGAGACCGGTTGCGGCAAGAGCACGACGGCGCGGATGATCGTGCGGCTGCTGGACCCCACGGCGGGCGAGATCCGCTTCGAGGGCGAGGACATCGCCCAGCGCAAGGGCGCCTCGCTCAAAGCGCTTCACCGCGAGATGCAGATGATCTTCCAGGACCCTTACTCCTCGCTGAACCCGCGCAAGACGGTCGGCTCGATCATCGCCGACCCATTCGCGATTCACGGCCTGCACACGCTGCCGGGGGAGCGCAAGCAGCGCGTGCAGGCGCTGATGGACCGGGTGGGGCTCAACCCCGAGCACTACAACCGCTATCCGCACGAGTTCTCCGGCGGCCAGCGCCAGCGGATCGGGGTCGCTCGCGCGATCGCGCTGGAGCCGAAGCTGCTGGTCGCCGACGAGCCCGTCTCGGCGCTCGACGTCTCGATCCAGGCGCAGGTGCTGAATCTGCTCCGGGGGTTGCAGCGGGAGATGGGCCTGACGCTGATCTTCATCGCCCACGATCTCAGTGTCGTCCGCCACATGTGCGACCGCGTCGCGGTCATGTACCTGGGCAAGCTGGTCGAGCTCGCGCCCAGCGATGCCCTGTACGGCTTCCCCCGCCATCCCTACACGGGCGCGCTGCTCTCCGCGGTCCCCGTCGCGGACCCTGCCGGCGGGCATCGGGAGCGCCAGCTGCTCTCCGGCGACGTCCCCAGCCCCGCCAACCCGCCGCAGGCGTGCCGCTTTCACACCCGCTGCCCCAAGGCCGAGGATCGCTGCTCGCAGCAGGAGCCACCGCTCGCGGACAAGGGCGGCGGGACGCTCGCGGCGTGTCACTTCCCGCTGAGCGAGGAGGAGGCCAGGGCGCGGCTCCCGGTCGCGCTCAAAAAAGCGGGCTGAGAAGGCGAGTGCGGACCCGGAGCGCTGCGCGCAAGACTCCCACGCTCTAAACTCCTAAAAGGCAACCAGGATTACCGACAATAGGAGGCAAGATGACTGCCGTCGACGAGCTGGTGCAGAACAACGAGCGCTACGCGGAGGGCTTTGACAAGGGCGAGCTGCCGATGCCACCGGCCAAGGGCGTGGCGGTGGTGGCGTGTATGGACGCCCGCCTGCACGTGAGCAAGCTCCTCGGGCTCGAGGAGGGCGAGGCCCACATCATCCGCAACGCCGGCGGGATCGTTTCCGACGACGCGATCCGCTCGCTGGCGATCTCGCAGCGGTTGCTGGGGACACGCGAGATCATCCTGATCCACCACACCGACTGCGGCATGCTGACCTTCAAGGACGACGACTTCCGCCGCCAGATCCAGGAGGAGACGGGCGTTCGACCCGAGTGGGCCGCGGAGGCGTTCCCGGACCTGGACGAGGATGTGCGCCAGAACATCGCGCGCATCCACGCGAGCCCGTTCATCCCCCACAAGGACAGCGTGCGAGGGTTTGTCTACGAGGTCGAGACCGGCAGGCTTCGCGAGGTCGCGTAGCCACGGCCGGTCCAGGCCGGCCCGGACCAGGGCCGGCGCAAGCCGGCCCTATTCCTCCTCGTCCTCCTCCACATACAGCGACTCGCTCGCGAGCTCCTTGCGGCCCTTGTCCCAGAGCCTGACCTCGAGGTAGTCGCCGCGATAGTCGTCGGGCGCGACCAGCGTGAAGCGCTCCTCGAGCAACTCGCACTGATCGACGGCGAGGCTCGCGAGCTCGGCGGTGACGAGCGCGCCGCCGGGGATCAGTGGCACTCCCCAGACGAGCGTGATCTCGGCGGCGTTGCCCTGCTCACCGCGCCAGCGGCCAATCACGTCGTCGTTCAGGTCGAGCTTCCAGTCGGGGTTGGACTCCGCCACCTCGGCGGTGAACTCGGCCCGCGCATCGAATTCGCTGGGGCCGCCGGAGCCCTCGCTGAAGGACACGAACCCGAACAGCTCGTAGCCACCGCTCGTCCGCGCCACGGCGGGAACGTACGTGCGCCCGGAGTAGGTGCGGTCGGGAAACCAGGCGATCTCGCCGGGCTCGCCGATCTCCTCGCCCTCGGTGTCGAGCT
>QHBV01000037.1:0-16920 GCA_003244035.1 Solirubrobacterales bacterium
CGGCCAGCTCTCTGAAGCGATCGAGACGCAGTTGGGCCCTACCGGGCTGGCCGGGGTCGCCCTGGCCAGCACGATCACCGGCGTCGCCGCCCGCACCGCCGAGGTCCTAGTCGCTGAGATCGGCACTGACATGAGCGTCTTCCCCTCGGCCGGGCACCTTGCCTCGTGGGCCGGACGCTGCCCCGGCAACGACCAATCCGCCGGCAAACGCCGCTCCGGACGCCCGCGCAAGGGCAGCAAGTGGCTCGGGATCGCGCTCGAAGAAGCCGCACTCGCCGCCATCAGAAGCAAAAACACCTACCTCGCCGCCCAATACCAGCGCCTCAAACCACGCATCGGTCACGGCCGCGCGCTCGGCGCGGTCAAACACTCGATGCTGATCGCGTACTGGCACATGTTCACCACCGGCGAGACCTACCACGACCTCGGCGGCGACTACTTCCAACGCCGAGACCCCCAACGCGCCACCAAACGCCTCGTCGCCAAACTCGAAGCGCTCGGACATCACGTCACCCTCGAAGGAGCCGCTGCTTGAACCTGGGTGCATTTCCCATCAGGTCCATCCGGGGTTCGGGGGTGGCGTCTGAAGGTTGCTCTGGCACCGCAGGAAGCCTAGGCGACGGGCCCAGTCGCTAGGAGGATCGGTCGGCGGGATGGCTGTGGCGGTACAGCGATCGCATTCTGTGAGAGCGATCGTCGTGACCGGCGCGGCGCAGACGATTCCTACGGCGACGCAGGACTCGTGCGCGCTCCCATGGAGACGTCGGCAGCTGACGATAGGTTCGTCACGCCGTCCGAGGCGTCGCGTGAGCGCAATGGCGACGCCTCGCTCATCAGTATCGTCTCCTCGCGCCAGACCGCAGACCTCACACCCCCATGCTCACACCCCCGCACGACGCATGCCGGTTTCAAAACACCCGCCGCCGCATGCCGGTTTCAAACCGGGGAGCGCCGACACGTGAGCCTCTGAGCGCGGCGGCGTGTGCCGCTTGCGCGGCCAGGTCAGGCGCGGCGATCCGAGTTCTGGGGCCGGCGTCTTTCTCGCTGTGGGCTTGGGTAGAAGGTCCGCACAACGGATCCAGCCGACAGGAGAGTCATGAGCGACGTCGATCTGACATTCGATCGTCACAGTGCCCTGAAGCTCGGGGGCGGGGTGGCCGGCGGCCTGCTCGTCTCCGGCAACGTGTTCAAAGCGACCTCGACGCCGCTTCCGCAGAAGAGTCCCTCGAAGCCGAAGACTCCGTTCGACGCCAAACGGCTCGCGAAGATCCTGCACGGCGATGCGCAAGTCGGCAACGACGGAGTCGTGACCGTACAGGTGCTGCGCCGGGACCGGATCGTGATCGACGGCATCCATGTCTCGCCCGAGGCGAACATCTCGACCAACGTGCAATTCCAGCCGCTCAGCGCAGATGGGTCGCTGGCAGCCGCCGGTCCGGACTTCTCGCAATCCGTACGCGCTTGCGAAGGAGATCCGAAGGGGGCTGGACCGCACGGCTTAGAAGTAGGCCGGCCGGTGAACTACACTCGCCGAGAAATGCAGATCAACGCTGGGCTCCGGTCGAACATCCTCTCGGGCATCGCCGCCTTTGTCATCTATGTGGTGATTGCGCTCGCCACAGGAGGAGTGGTCGGCTTGACTATCGGGATCGGCGTGCTCGTCGGACTGGCGACGTTCGCGATCTCGTACTTGATCCGAAAGTTCCTCTTTGCGGGCGGACCGAGGCGGAGATAGGTCAAGCGCTCTTCGCGCCCGGCCCCCGCCCGAAGCCGGGCAGCGGTCCGCCGAGCTCCGCGACCAGCAGCTTCTGCGACAGGCGCCCAACGAATCGGGCCACGGGCGAGATCGGCGCCGTGGTGCGTGGATCGAGGACCCGAGGCTCGATCAGGTCGTAGGTCCGGCCCGCACGCACAACCTGCCCACCGCCGGCGAGCACGTTGCGCACCCACTGCGACTCCTCGCCGTACAGGATCACGATCGCCAGCGTGCCGCCGCGCTTGTAGGCATTGACAGGGGTCCTGTACAGACGGCCTGACTTGCGCCCGCGATGGCAGACGACGATCCACGGCGGCAGCAGCCACGCATACTGACGCTGGATCGGATTGTTCACGACACGGTTGAACCGGGCGACCCTGCGTGAGAGCTTGACGGGCACCCGGCAACCCTACCGCGCACCCCGTCGTGCGGCCCTTGTACCCTCAGGGCCAGCCTATGGCCTACGCCGAGCAGAGCCCCCCGGGGATACCGGCCGCCCCCCCTCCGATCAACGAGCACGCCTCCGCGCTCGCCTACGAGTGGCGACGACTGACCAAGGTGGCAACCGGCGTCGCGCTGCTCACGAGCCCCGCTTTCTTCCTACTGCTGTACAGCGCCGATCACCTCGGCCTGGTGATCTCGCTGCTCGTGACCGTGGTCGGGGTGATCGCCTTCCGCGGCCTGGTCGAGGTGATCGTGCGCAGGCTGATCCCGACCCCGAGCCTGTTCGGGGCCGGGGAGCGCCTCAAGCGCGAGGACATCGTCGCCCGGCGCCGATACTGGTACTGGCGCTCGAAGTTCCGTCGCCTGCCGGTGTATGTCGCGATCGTGCTCGTGCTGCTCGGCCTGGCCCAGGCCTTCTTCGCCTTCTCGGGTACCAGCGCGCCGTTCCTGGATCCGTTCTCCGGGCTGCGGCAGATCTTTCCGCCGGACACCCTGCCCCAGCTGGGACTCGTGTTCGTCCAGCTGCCGATGCTGTTCTTCGTCAACTTCGCGATCTTCTTCGGACCGTTCCTGTTCTTCGCCGTGCGCCAGATCCGCGGCTACGAGCCCGGCGACGCGAGCTGGGGGGTCAAGATCGACGACGTCCGCGGCCAGGCCGAGGCCAAGGAGGAGATCACACGGGTGATCTCCCTGTGGCAGTCGGGCGAGGAGTTCGAGCAGGCCGGCGGCAAGCGCGAGCGCGGCCTGCTGTTCCTCGGCGCCCCCGGCACGGGCAAGACGATGATCTCCAAGGCGATCGCGACGAACTTCAACTGCCCGTTCGTGACGATCCCCGGATCGGGCTTCGCCGGGATGTTCATCGGGATGGACGCGATCACCGTGCAGTTCCTCGCGCGCAAGGCCCGCAAGCTCGCGCGCAAGTGGGGCGGGCAGTGCATCGTCTTCATCGACGAGATCGATGCCGTCGGGATGCGCCGGCAGGCGCTCGGCTCGCCCGCGGGCGCGACGGGCGCAGCCGGTGCTATCCCGTCCTCGATTCACGACCTCTGCTTCTACGGGCCGAACGGCTCGATCACCCCCACCGGGGACATCGTGATCGAGTCCAGAGCCTGGCGCGAACGGCTGTTCGAGCAGCGCGGAGAGTCCCGGCTCACCGGCTACGCGGCATTCGTGGAGCACACCAGCGAGCGGATCCGCCGCATCTATCCGGGGTTCGGGATGGGCGGAGGGATGGGCGGCCAGGCGCTCAACCAGCTGCTCGTCGTGATGGACGGGATCGACGAGCCGCCGGTGATGCGCAAGGTCCTCACCAACCGGCTCAACACTCTCCTCGACGCGATGTTCGTGATTCCCGGCAGGATCGGGAGCGTGCCGCTGCGCCTCTCGCCCCCACGTCCACGCCCGGAGCAGATCTACTTCATCGGCGCCTGCAACGTCCCGATCGAGGTACTGGACCCGGCGCTCACGCGGGCCGGGCGGATGGGACGTCACATCTGGTTCCGGACGCCGACCAAGGACGACCGCCTCGACATCTTCGACCTGTACCTGAACAAGGTCGACCACGAGCCCGACCTCGACACCGACCGACGCCGCGACGAGCTGGCGCGGATCACCAACGGCTATTCGCCGTCGATGATCGAGCAGTGCTGCTCGATGGCGCTGACGATCGCGCACTCCGAGGGGCGCAGGCGCTTCGGCTGGCGCGACATCGTCGAGTCGATGACGACCGTCGAGGCGGGGACCGCCCAGAACATCGAGTACGTTCCCGATGAGACCCGCGCGGTCGCGATCCACGAAGCCGGCCACGCGGCCGCCGGGCACGTCTACCTCGAGCGTGACATCCTCTCGACGCGGCTGTCGATCCGCAAGCGCGGCAGCTCGTTGGGCCATTACCAGGGGATGGAGAAGGACGAGCGCTTCTCGCACTTCCGCAGCCGTGTGGTGGGAAGCCTGATCATGACGCTCGGTGCGATGGCGGCCGAGCAGGCCTTCTACGGCGAGAACTCACAGGGGGTCAGCGGCGACGTGATCGCGGCCACGGCCACCGCCGCGGCGATGGTGGGGATGTGGGCGATGGGGCCCGATGCGGTCCATCTGGGCGGGAGCCTCGAGGTCGACGGCGAGGCCGAGCACGTCAGCAAGCGACTCGAGCGGATCGGCACGACGATCATGAACCGAGCGGGGGGCGCCAATCCGTTCATGCCCGACCCGATCGCGTCCGTCCTCTCGGACCGCGACAAGCGTGCCGCGGCGGCTCAGATCCTGGGGCAGGCCTACGTCACCGCCTATTCGCTGATGGTCACCAACCGCGAGCAGGTGCAGCGGATCGCCGATACGCTGATCGAGCGCAAGGAGATGCACGGCGACGAGGTGACCGACCTGCTGAGCAGCGTCGGCCTGCAGCGGCCCAACATCGACCTGGCGGACGATCGCACATGGCCGACCGTGTGAAAGGGCGCCGGCATTTGGTCCGTGCCGCCGACGAGCACGCGGCGCAAGCGCCGTTATCCGCGGCGGTTGGGATCGCCCGGCGCCGCGCCGATGCACCTCCGTCCTCGCCCCATTCCGAGCGATTCCGGGCGGCTACCGCGACCCTCGTCGGCCTCGCGATCGGAGCGACCGTGTTCGCAATCGCGCTGCTCATCTACGGCGGCGGCGCCGGTCCCAGCGCCAAGTGGTCCTCGTGGACGCCGGCCGATGGGGGCAGCCTGGGAGCCAGCGAGATCGCCGACCACGTCGCCCCCTTCTACCGCATCTCCGCGGTCGATCAGCTCGACGTGGTGACCGTCGTCAACCTCACGAACGCGAGCGCCGCGAGCGCATCGTCGTCCGGGACGGGTTCGAGCGGAACGGGATCGAGCGGCGCCCTGCAGGTCGCGGTCCGCACCGACCCCTCCTCGAGCGCGGTGTCACTGCTGTCCGGCCAGACGATCGCCTACGACCTCTGCGGGGTCGGCGGCTCGGACTGCTCGATCGGCACGGGCAAGCCCTCAGCCGACCGGCTGCTGCTGCTCCGCCGCGAAGCGCTCGAGCTCGCGCTGTACACCTTCAAGTACATCAGCGGCACCGCCAACGTCGTCGCGATCCTGCCACCTGGTCGCACGCAGCAGGGCTGCACTGGCATCTGCCCGACCCCCAACGACAACACTTCCTCGGCCAAGCCGGTTGACATCGCGCTGCTGTTCGTGCGCGACGAGCTGAAGCCATGGCTGACGCAACCACTCAGCAACACCTTCGCAGAGCAGTTCCCGCCGAGCGTCTCGGAGCTGGGCCTCTGGCGGCAGACGCCGGAGGCAGGGCTCGTGGACCAGATCACCGCCCACGGACTGTTCTCCGAGCACCTCGTCCAGGCCCAGGCCGGCGGCAGCCTGATCGTGCTAGACCCGATGCCGCCGCAGTAGGCCGCTCAGGCTCGTCCCCGCCCCGCCCCGGCCGGCTCATAGCCCTCGCAGCCGAGCACCGGCAGCCGCGGGTAGCGGTCAAAGCGCTCTGGCTCGATGCGCGAGCGACCGCATAGTGAGAACACCGAGCCGCGAGTGTTCGGCACGAGCTGCTGGTGGCGGCAGGAGTCGCACAGCCCGGCTGCAGGCCGTGTCATCCGCGCGGGCGCCTCGCCGCAGCTTCGGCGCCCGCGGCCACGGCCTCCTGCTCGCGGCTTGGCGCCCTGTCTGTCATCGCTCGATCCTCTGGGTAGCCCCGTAGCCCCGCTGGGCCACGGCCTCGGTGAACGCCAGCTGCTGCTCGTCGCTGAGTGCGCGCGGAGCTCCGATCGCCGCCGCGCGCCAGTACACGGTGCACGCCCATTCGAGCAGCAATGCCCGCTGCACGGCTGCGCCCAGATCCGGGCCGTGCGTGATCGCGCCGTGGTTGGCCATCAGCGCCGCGCTGCGCTGCTCCAGCGCATCGAGCGTGGCCGCGGCGAGCTCGGGCGTACCGAACGTCTCGTACGGGGCGACCCTGATCGCGCCGCCCAGGTCGAGCATCTGGTAGTGCACGACCGGGAGCTCGGAGAGCACGCACGAGAGCGCCGTGGCGAGCGGCGGGTGGGTGTGGACGATGGCGCCAGCGTCGCGGCGGCGATAGATCTCGAGGTGGAGCAGAAGCTCCGAGGTGACCTCGAGCTCGCCGTCGAGCTGATGGCCGGCCAGGTCGACCACCGCGATCTCCTGCGCGCGCAGCCCGTCCAGCGCGGCGCCCGTCGGCGTCAAGGCGACCCGCTCCCCCACGCGCTCGGAGACGTTCCCGGCGGTGCCGAGCACCAGCCCCTCGACGGCCAGCCGGCGCGCCGCGGCGGCGACACGCTCGCGCTCACGCTCGAGCATCTGGGCTCCACACGCCCGCCGAGGCTAACAGGAACCCAGCTACTATACTTTCTGAAGCATGGCGACGTTCTGGCGTCTTCTCGGTTTTCTGCGGCCCTATCGAAGGGGCGTAATCGCGTCGTTCGTGCTGGCGTTCGGGGCGATGGGGGCGACCGTCCTGATTCCGTACCTGACCGGTCGCGCAATCGACGCGATCCGCTCGCATCACCGCCACGCACTGAGCACGTGGGTGATCGCGATTGCCGTCGCCGGCCTCGCGCGGCTCGTGCTGAGCATCTTCCGGCGACTGATCGCCGGCCGCGTTTCGCTCGGCGTCGAGCTCGACCTGCGCAACCGCATGTACGGGCACCTGCAGCGCCTGGAGCTGTCGTTCTTCGACCACCAACAGACGGGCCAGCTGATGTCGCGGGCGACAGTGGACCTGCAGGCCGTGCGCTTCTTCCTCGGTTACGGGCTGATCTACATCGGGCAGTCGCTGATGTCGATCCTGCTGGCCGCGGTCGCGATGCTTGTGCTGCAGCCCGGGCTGGCGGTGCTCGCGCTCGCGCCGGTCCCGTTCGTGGTGCTGATCGCGCATCGCTACGGTCGCCGCGGGCGCCCTGCGCTGCAGGAGGTGCAGCAGCGGATCGCGGAGCTGACCGCGCAGGCCGAGGAGAACATCTCGGGCGTGCGCGTGATCAAGGCGTTCGCGCAGGAGGAGCGTCAGCTGCAGCGCTTCCGCCAGTCGGTCTCGCGGGTGTTCGAGCAGGCGATCCTAGCCACCAGGATCCAGGCCCGCTACGGCCCGATGATCAGCTTCCTGCCGAACCTCGGCCTGGCGATGATCCTGTTCGTCGGCGGACGCCAGGTGATCGACGGGACCCTGACGCTCGGCCAGTTCACCGCCTTCTACGCCTACCTGCTGATGCTGATATCGCCGATGCGGACGCTCGGCTACATGTTGAGCGCGACCCAGCGCTCGATCGCCTCCGGGGCGCGCGTATTTGAGATCCTCGACCGCGAGCCGCGAATCACGGTGGCGCCGGGGGCCCCGCCGCTGCCCGACGGCCCAGGACGGGTCTCGCTGCACGGCGTCGGGCTGACGTTTGAGGGCGCGGCCGCCCCCGCGCTGCGCGAGATCGAGCTCGAGCTCGAGCCGGGCCGGACGGTCGCCATCGTCGGCGAGATGGGGGCGGGCAAGACTGCGCTGGTGTCGCTGCTGCCGCGGCTCTACGACGTCAGCACGGGCAGCGTCCAGATCGATGGTGCCGATGTCCGTTCGGTCGACACCGTCAGCCTCCGCCGCGCGATCGCAGTGGTCACCGACGACCCGTTTCTGTTCTCCGCGACGGTCCACGACAACATCGCCTACGCGCGCCCCGAGGCAACCCGAGGGGAGGTCGTGCGGGCGGCCGTGGCGGCGCAGGCCGACCCGTTCATCCGCGAGCTGCCACGTGGCTATGAGACGCTCGTCGGTGAGCGTGGGCTGACGCTCTCCGGAGGCCAGCGCCAGCGGCTGGCGATCGCGCGGGCGATCCTCGCCGACCCCCGGATCCTGATCCTCGACGATGCGACCTCGTCGGTTGACGCGTCGACCGAGCAGGAGATCAAGCTCGCGCTGGAAGAGGTGATGGCCGGCCGCACGACGCTCGTTGTTGCCCACCGCCTCTCAACAATCGCTCTCGCCGACGAGATCGTCGTGTTGGAGGCCGGTCGCGTCACCGCGCAGGGCAACCACGAGCAACTGCTGGCGCGCTCGGAGCTGTACCGCGAGATCGTCGAGCGCGGCATGCCCGAGCACGGGGCGATCGCGCGGGAGACGCTCGCCGCGCAGGGAGCCGGGCTGTGAGCGCGCACTCCTCAGCAGAGCTGCTCCGGCGCCTGCGCCAGACCGGCGGCCGGGGGCGCAAGCTCCGCGGCTTGATCTCGCTGCTCGCCCCCTACCGCTGGCGCGTGGCGGCGATGCTGGTCTCGCTGGTGGCGGCGACCGGCGCGGCGCTCGCCCCCGCCCCGCTCGCCAAGCTCGCGATCGACGACGGGATCCGCCGCCACGACACTGCCAGCCTCGACCTGATCGTCGTGGCGTTCCTGCTCTCCGCGGTGGTGTACGCGATCGCTTCGTACGCGCAGACGTACCTCGTCGGGTGGGTCGGGCAGCGAGCGCTCCAGGATCTGCGCCTGCGGCTGTTCGCCCACCTGCAGTCGCTGTCGATCTCGTTCTATTCCCGCAACCGCGTCGGGGTGATCGTCTCGCGGCTGAGCAACGACATCGAGGCGCTCGACCAGCTCGTATCCGACGGGATGGCGACCCTGATCCAGTCGGGGCTGATGCTGATCGGCGTGATCGTGGTGCTGTTCGTGATGGACGCGCACCTGGCGCTGCTGACGTTCCTCGCGCTGCCGCTGCTGGGGGTCGGCGCGCTGGCGTTCAGGATCGCCTCGGCCGACGCCTACCGGTTGACGCGCGAGAAGATCGCGTCGATCACGGGCTACCTGCAGGAGACCCTGTCCGGGATCCGGGTCGTGCGAGCGTTCGGGCAGGAGCCGCGGCACATCGCGCGCTTCGCCCAGCTCAACGACGAGAACCGGGCCGCGAACATGACCACCGTCTACCTGAACGCCGCTTACTTCCCCGCCGTCGAGCTGCTCTCGGCGCTGGTCACCGTCGAGATCCTCGTGATCGGCGGGATCGAGGCGATCAACGGGCACACCTCGACCGGGGTGGTGTTCGCCTTCATCGCGGCGCTCAACAACTTCTTCGACCCGATCCAGCAGCTCTCGCAGCTGTACACCACCTACCAGTCCGGGATGGCGGCGCTCGACAAGATCTTCGCGCTGCTCGACGAGCGCCCCGAGCTGGTTGACGCGGTCGATGCCGCCGAGCTGCCTCGGGTCCGAGGGGAGCTGCGCTTCCAGGACGTCTCCTTCCGGTACGACGAGTCCGACGACGAAGGCGACTGGGCGCTGCGCGATCTCGATCTTCTGATCCCCGCCGGGCAGACGGTCGCGCTCGTCGGCGAGACGGGCGCGGGCAAGTCGACGTTCGCCAAGCTGATCGCGCGCTTTTACGATCCGACGCTCGGACGGGTGCTCCTCGACGGTCACGATCTGCGCTCCGTGACCGCGCATTCGCTGCGCTCGCAGATGGGGATCGTGCCCCAGGAGGGCTTCCTGTTCAGCGGCACGGTCCGGGAGAACATCGCGTTCGGGAGGCCTGGCGCGTCCGACGCGGAGATCACCGAGGCGGCGCGCGCGGTCGGCGCCGACCCGTTCATCGCAGCGCTCGAGCACGGCTACGAGACGCAGGTAGGCGAGCGCGCGGTGCAGCTCTCGGCCGGCCAGCGCCAGCTGCTCGCGTTTGCCCGCGCGCTGGTCGCCGATCCACGGATCCTGGTGCTCGACGAGGCCACCTCCAACGTCGACGTGCACACCGAGGGCCTGATCGAGCACGGGATGCGCCGGTTGGTGGCCGGTCGCACCGCGATCGTGATCGCACACCGGCTCTCGACGATCCGGCACGCAAGCCGGATCGTCGTGCTCGAGCACGGGTGCATCGTCGAGCAGGGGACCCACGCGGAGCTGCTCGACGCCGAGGGCCGCTACTGGCGGCTGTACCGCGACTGGGCTGCGCAGGCGGCGGCGTGACCCAGATCGCCGTCAGCGGGCTCGCGCTCACGCCGGTCAAGGGCACACGCCTGCGAGCGGTGCAGAGCGTACGGCTCGAGCCCGGCGGCGCTGTCGGCAACCGGCGCTTCTACGTCATCGACGAGCGCGAGCGGATGCTCAACGGCAAGCAGCTCGGTGAGCTGCAGACCGTGCTCGCCGAGTACTCGGCGCCGCGACTGACCCTCACGTTCCCGGATGGGCGGGTCGTCGAGGAGGAGGTCGTTACCGGCGCCCCGGTGCAGACGCGGTTCTTCTCGCACACGCGCACGGCGCGGCTGGTGCGTGGGCCGTTCTCACAGGCGCTCTCGGAGCTCGCCGGCCAGCCGCTGGCGCTGGTGCAAGCCGACGGGGACGGCGGGGCCGTCGACCGCGGTGCCCGCGGCACCGTCTCGCTGATCTCACGCTCGTCGCTGGCGAAACTGGCTGCGGTCGCCGGCCAGGACGAGGTCGACTCGCGGCGCTTCCGGATGCTGATCGAGGTCGACGGGATCGATGCCCACGCCGAGGATGCGTGGGTCGGGAGCGCGGTGCGGGTGGGCGCCACGAAGCTTGCCTGGCTCGGGCACGTCGGCCGCTGCCTGGTCACGAGCCGCGATCCTGACAGCGGCGAGATCGACCTGCCGACCCTGGATCTGCTGCGGGGCTATCGAGGCGATCTCGAGACGACCGCGCCGCTCCCATTCGGGATCTATGGGACCGTGCTCGAGCCGGGCGAGATCGTGGTCGGCGACGCCGTCCGGCTACTCTGACCCGGATGCTCGCACGCGAGCTTGCGCGGAGGCAGCGGCCTCGCGATGATGACACTGATGACGGCCCGAGGCAATGGACCTCCACCAATCCTGCGTCCGGTTGACCAGCGCGATCGCCGCGTGAGCGAGGGGCGCGTCAGGATCGAGGTCGCAGACCACGTCGGGATGGTCACGCTGACCCGCCCCGGGAAGCACAATGCGCTCGACGTGCCGATGTTCGAGGCGCTCGCCGGCGCGGCTTCGCGGCTCGCGGCGGAGCCCGGAGTATGGGCGATCGTGCTCCATGGCGACGGCCCCAGCTTCTGCTCCGGGCTCGACGTGATCAGTCTGATCTCGAGCGAGGCGGGGCTCGACGCATTGGTCAAGCCGCTCGGCAACGAGGTTCCCAATTTCTTTCAGCGCGCCGCCTACGAATGGATCCGCCTGCCCGTACCCGTGATCGCCGCCGTGCACGGCAACTGCCTCGGGGCCGGACTGCAGATTGCGCTCGCCGCCGACATCAGGATCGCGGCGCCGGACGCGCGCCTGTCGGTGATGGAGGTCAGGTGGGGACTGATACCCGACATGGCGATCACGCGCACACTGCCGCGGCTGGTCGGCATCGACGTGGCCAAGGAGCTGACCTACACCGGTCGCGTGCTCAGTGGCAGCGACGCGCTGGAGCTCGGGCTCGTGACGCGGGTCTCGGAGGACCCGCTGGGAGCGGCCCGCACGTTGGCGCGGGAGATCGCGTCGAGGTCTCCGGATGCCCTGAGGGCGGCCAAGCGCCTGTTCGACGAGGCGTGGTGCGGACCGGCGGCGGACACGTTGGCGCTCGAGGCTTCGCTGCAACTATCGCTGATCGGCTCACCAAACCAGCTCGCGGCTGTCGCCGCGGGGATGACCGGGGAGCCGGCGGAGTTCGCCGATCCGGCGTGAGCCCTCAGCGGGCAGCAGACCGCGGGACCGCGTACTTCATTGGGTCCCTCCTCAGCCTGTGCCTGGCGTCAAGCCCTGCTCGAGCCGCCAGAGGCCATCGAAGCCGACGTGCTCCTCCTGCGCCACGCGGCCGAGGCGCTCACGTGCATCCTCGAGCTCGATCGCGCACACCGCCGCCACCTCGGCGGTGGCCAGCGGCTCCCCGGCCCATTTGAGGACCTCCTGCACGTCCTCGGGATCGGCCCGGCGCTCAGCTTGGGGGCAGAGGTTGGCGATCGTGACCTCATATGCGGCCAGCGGCTGAAAGCCGGGGACGGCCAGACAGAGCCCGTCCGAGGACCGCTCGATCTCATACGAGGGGCAGGTGTACCGGCGACCGTGATCGGTCTTGGCCAGCTTGTGGGACAGTGCCAGGGCACGGGGGGTCGGACGTCGCGAGCGCTCGAGGTCGCTGCGCAGGAGCGCCTCGGTCTCGGGCTCGGCGAGCCACTGCCGCAGAATCCCCGGCTCGATTTCGACCCGCTCTGCGGCGGCGAGGATCGTCTCGGGCTCGTCGATCAGCCACCCTGAGAAGTGCAGGATGCGCAGCGCCCGCAGCAGCGCGCGTTCGCGGCCGGGCAGATGGCGCCGGACCGCGACTACCGCGCGGCAGGCGGGCACGGTCGCGGCCATTCGCGGTCGGCGCGAGCAGTCCATCGGCATGTGGTGCTCACGAGCCATGCGGCGAAACGAGGAGGCCTGGAGCTCGGGGGTGAAACCCTTCTCCTCGTACTCATGCCCGCTCTCCGCGAGGCCGACCATGTGCAGCTCCCAGCCGATCTGCTCGCCATAGAGCCACTCCAGGCGGCGGCGGGCCGGCTCGGCCGACCACGCGAACGGGCACGCAGGGTCGGTGAACTCGGTGATCTGCAGATCGGCCACCTCGCCATCTTCTCATCCCGAGGGGTGGTACGGCGGCAGCCCACAGGCATCGTGAGCTTCGCCACGGCGCTCGTGAGGGGCGCCGGCGCGGCATCAGAGCGGGAGCTCGTGGCTATACTCGCCGCCGGTCGAACGCCCGATGCTCGATCATCCGGACAGTCGAGCTATTGCGGGGTCGTCTAATGGCAAGACGCCAGCCTCTGGAGCTGGTTATCAAGGTTCGAGTCCTTGCCCCGCAGTTAGAGTCTCTTCGCACCGACTGAGCTGGCGCCGCTACAACCCCCCCAGCTCACTCGACAGATCGCCCAGCTCGCCGGTGCGAGAACTGAGGTCCGCCCCGGACGCGATCAGCCTTCGAGCGTGCTCGAGGTCATCCGAGCGACCTACAGAAAGGGCCGCCGCAAGGCGGCCCCCATATATGTAAAAAACGGTGAACTCGCCCTCGTCGATCGAGCCGCGAACGACCTCCTCCTCCCACTTGGAGGCCGGGCCGACGTACTCGAGCGAGGCCCAGTCGGACAGGTCGGAGAAGAAGTACGGGACCACGTCGTGGGCCTGCTCGCGCCCGAGCATGTTGAGCGCGGCGGTCTTTCCCTGGTTGAAGGCCACGTCCCAGTGCTCGACCCGGATCGAGCGGCCGCCGTGCACCACGCTCTCGTACTCGGCCATGTCCCCTGCGGCATAGATGCCGGGCGCGGAGGACTCCAGGTACTGATCGACGAGCACGCCACCGCTCTCCCCCAGCGTCAGCCCCGCCCCCCGGGCAAGCGTCACATCGGGGACCGCGCCGGTGCCGAGCACGACCGCGTCGGCGTCGAGCTCGCGGCCGGACTTGGTCACGACGCGCGTCACCCTCCCATCGACGCCCTCGAACCGCTCGAGCTCGTCGTCGCCGTGGACCGTGACCCCGTGCTGCTCGAGCCGCTCCTGGAAGAACCTCCCCGCCTGCGCGCCGAAGCCGCGGCTGAGCACGAGGGACTCGAGCATCACGATCGTGCAGGTGCTCCCGAGCTCGGTAAGCGACGCGGCGACCTCGCTGGCGATGTACGAGCCCCCGATCAGGATCACGCGCTTGCCGGCGGCGTCGGCGCGGATCGCATCGCTGTTGCCGAGCGTGCGCAGGTAGTGCAGTCCCTCGAGCTCGGACCCGGGGACGTTCAGCCGCCGGACGTTGGCGCCGGTGGCGAGCAGCGCGCGGTCGAACGTAACCTCGTCACGGTTTGACAGTTTGACCTTCTTCTCGGCGGCGTCGAGCTTCGTCGCCGATACCCGGGTCAGCGCCTCGATCCGCTGCTCGCGATACCACTCCTCCGGTCGGAACAGCGTGTCGGCGCGAGACTTGTTCCCCTGCAGGTACGCCTTCGAGCAAGGTGGACGGCTGTACGGCAGGTCCGGCTCGCGCCCGACCAGCAGGATCGACCCCTCGGCGCCGGACTCGCGCAGCCAGCGCGCGCAGTTGCCGCCCGCAAGCCCGCCGCCGATCAGCAGGTAGTCGACTTGACGATCAGCCATAGCGCTGGCGATCGGCGATCACGCCTGCCCCGTTGGACGCGAACTGGGGCGTGATCTCGCCCTCGAGCCCGGGGTCGAGGATCAGCAGGACCTGATCGCCGGCCTCGATCACCGAATCCGCCTTGGGGACGAACCCGACCCCTCCGCGGAGCACCGAGATGATCAGCGATCCGTCCGGCAGCGTTACGTCCTGGACGCGCCGGCCCGCCGCCGCCGACCCCTGCCACACCTCGAGCTCGATGATCTCCAGGTGCTCCTCCTCGAGGGCGAGCAGCTGGACGAGGCCGTACTCGGGGACCTCGTGCTCGATCAGCCGCAGGATCAGATCGGTCGCCGAGACCGCCGGCTGGATCCCGAGCAGCTTGAAGTGCTGGAGGTTTCGGGGGTTGTTGACCCGCGCGACGATCCGCTGGCAGCCGTACTTCTCCTTGGCCACCTGGCAGATCACGATGTTGTCCTCATCGTCGCCGGTGACGGCGATCACGAGGTCGGCACGGCGAATCCCGGCGCGCTCGAGCACCCACAGCTCGGTCGCGTCGCCGTACTGGACCGCATGCTCGAGCTCCTCCTCGACGATCCGGTAGCGACGGTGGTCGGACTCGATCACCGTGATCTCGCGGTCCTTGGCGATCAGCTCACGAGCCAGGTTCCAGCCAACCTTGCCGGCGCCAGCGATGATCACGTACATGCGCGCGTCGACCTCCTCGCTCCAGCGACCTCCCTCACCTGCTGCCTCCTCATCCCGCCAGCGCGACGCGCTGGGCCTGGTCGATCGCTTGCTGGGTCGGACAGATTGTATGCAGCCCCTGCCTGGAGTACCAGGCGGCGCGCCCGGGATCGGCCACGCGCACGACCACCCGCGCAACCTTGAAGCGCCGCTGTGCGACCTGCGCGATCACGAGGTTCGTGTTGTCGCCCCGAGTGGCGGCCAGGAACACGTCGGCCCCCTCGATCCCGGCTTCGATCAGGCCGTCGAGCTCGAGTGCGGTGCCGACGGTGAACCGTCCCCCCGAGTCCTCCCAGGTCGTCGTCTGATCCTTGTCCAGGCGCTCATGCGAGAGCGGGTCTGAGTCGAGCACGGACACCTCGTGCCCCGCTTCGAGCGCCGACTTGGCCACCGCCGACCCGACGCGCCCGCAACCCACGATCAGCATGAACACGGGTGGAACTCTACGCGGCCGGGGGGTCGAGTGCGCGGGCCAAGCTCGAGGCTGGCTGGTGCTACGTGATCAGCGGGATGATCAGCAGCGCCACGATGTTGGCCACCTTGATCATCGGATTGATCGCGGGGCCGGCGGTGTCCTTGTAGGGGTCCCCGACGGTGTCGCCGGTGACCGCGGCCGCGTGGGCCTCCGAGCCCTTGCCTCCGTATGCGCCGTCCTCGATCAACTTCTTGGCGTTGTCCCACGCGCCACCGCCCGAGGTCATCGAGATCGCGACGAACAGCCCGACGACGATCACCCCGATCAGCAGGCCGCCGAGCGCCTCGATGCTGACCAGCCCGACGATCAGCGTGAGCAAGATCGGGATCAGCGACGGCAGGATCATCTCGCGCTGGGCGGCGCGGGTGACCAGGCCGACGCAGGTCCCGTACTCGGGCTGCTCGGTGCCGTCCATGATCCCCGGCTTCTCGCGGAACTGCCGGCGCACCTCCTGCACGACCTCGCCGCCGGCGCGGCCGACGGCCTGCATCGCCAGCGAGACGAACAGGTAGACCATCAGGCCCCCGATCAACAGGCCGATCAGGACCGCTGGGTTGCTGATCGCGAAGTTCGGGAACTGGCCCTTGGCATGCAACTCGTCCTCGAACGCGTTGAACAGCACCAGCGCGGCGAGCGCGGCGGAACCGATCGCGTACCCCTTGGTGACGGCCTTGGTGGTGTTGCCGACCGCGTCGAGCGGGTCGGTCACGTTGCGGACCTCCTCGGGAAGCTCGGCCATCTCGGCGATCCCGCCNNGCGTTGTCGGTGATCGGGCCGAAGGCGTCGAGCGCGACGATCAGACCCGTGAGCGACAGCTGCGCCATCACCGCGACGCCGATCCCGTAGATCCCCTGCGAGCCGCCGCCGCCCAGCTTCCACGCGCCGAGGATCCCCATCGCGATCACGATCGCCGGCGGCGCGGTCGACTGAAAGCCCTGCGCGAGCCCCTGGATGACGTTGGTCGCGTGTCCGGTCTGCGAGGCCCGCGCGGTGCTCTTGACCGGGGCGAAGCGCGTCGAGGTGAAGTAGTCGGTGATCACGAACAGGCACGCGGTGACGCCGACCCCGATCAGCGCGCACAGGTAGAACTTCCACCAATGTGGAGTGCTGGCGCCCGCCTTGAGCGTGACGCTGTGCATCATCCAGTAGGTGATCGGCAGGAACGCGAGCGCCGCGAGGGCCCCCGAGACGATCAGCCCCTGGTACAGCGCGCGCTCGACGTTGCCGGCGCGGGAGCGCACGGCGAAGGTCCCGATGATCGAGGCGATGATCGAGACCGCGCCGAGCACGAGCGGGAACAGCGCGACCGCGGACTGCTGCTTGAACAGCAGCAGGCCCAGCAGCATCACCGCCACGGCTGTGACCGCATAGGTCTCGAACAGATCTGCCGCCATTCCAGCGCAGTCCCCGACGTTGTCGCCGACGTTATCGGCGATCACCGCCGGGTTGCG
>QHBV01000037.1:16942-31035 GCA_003244035.1 Solirubrobacterales bacterium
ACGTCGGCGGCCTTGGTGAAGATCCCGCCGCCCAGGCGGGCGAATACCGAGATCAGCGAGCCGCCGAAGCCGAGGCCGATCAGGGCATCGACGGCGTGGCGCTGGCTCTCGCCGGCGATCCCGGTGAGCACGCCGTAGTAGCCGGCCACGCCCAGCAGCGCGAGTCCGACGACCAGCAGGCCGGTGACCGCGCCGCCCCGGAAGGCGACCGAGAGCGCGGGCCCGACGCCGCCCCGGGCCGACTCGGCCACCCGTGCGTTGGCGCGCACGGACACGTTCATGCCGATGTAGCCGGTCGCGGCTGAGAGCAGGCCGCCGATCGCGAAGCCGATCGCGACGCGGATGTTCTGGAGCGGGATCAGCACGATGAACAGGACCACGCCGACTCCGGCGATCGTCGCGTACTGGCGATTGAGGTACGCGCTGGCCCCCTCCTGCACGGCCGCGGAGATCGTGCGCATCCGCTCGTTGCCCGGCGACAGCGCGAGCAGGGAGCGGGCCGTCAGCACGCCGTAGGTGACAGCGCAGGCGGCGCAGACGAGCGCGATCGGAACGCCATGGTTCGTTAGGAAGCTGGACAAGAAGGTCCTCCGTGGAAGCTCTCAGTTCGAGTGAGGCGCGCACGCCGGCTGGAGCCAGGGCAGAGCCAATAACCGCAAACGGGCCGCCACCCGTAGTGTCGAGCGGAGGCCCAGTAACGGCGCGGGAGTGTAGCGCGCCCGCCCGCGGGATGCGCTACTGCCCGGGAGCGCGGCGATCGCGCTCGGCCGAGCCGACGGCGCTACTGCCCCGGAATCCAGAGGCGGCCGCTGCTCTGCGCCGGCCCCGGCTCCCCGGCCTTCGGTGGCCCTGCCTTGTCCGGTGGCGCCTGCGGCCCCGGCGGCGGAGACCCGGTAGGCGGCTCTGGCTCAGGCGCCTGCGACCCCGCCACCGCCGGCGCGCCGGCTTGCGGCGTACCCCCAATCTTGACGAATGCGAGCTGCAGCTGGGAGAGCGCGTCGCGGACCGGCGAGGACTGCTCCGGGGCGGCTCGCTCGAGCAGCGGCATCATTGCGCGAATCGCGTCGATCGCCAGCCCCACCTGCGCCGGGTCGCGCTCGGGCTCGGTGCCCGGCGCCAGACCGGTCCGACGCATCCCGAGATTGACGAGCGTGACCACGTGCTCGAGCAGCACGTGCTCCACCCGGATCCTCTTGATCTCCTCCTCGTAGGCCGCGCGCAGCTCCTCTTCGCTGGGCTGTGGCTCGCTCGTGCTCACTTCAGATCGCCTCCTGCCGCCGTTGGCGCCGCGCGCCGGTTCGCATGATCGCCGCCACTGCCCGAGACCTCATCCTCACCGTAGGTTCGCAGCGTGTCGGCCACGGTCGCAGCGTAGACCTCGGGCAGGCTCATGCCGCCCTCGCTGCGCCGCCGCTGGCGCTGGGCGCCGCCCAGCGCCGGCAGCTCCACCTCGATCCCGAGCTCGGCGCGCGCCGGTGCCGACCACCTCAAGAGCCGCTCCAGCGCCTGCGCCGCCGGATAGGTCTCGCCACCGCGGTCGAGATCGAGCAGCTCGCCGTCGAGCCCGTAGCGGATCGCCCGCCACAGGTTCTCCTCGATCATCCGGCCCGGCAGGCTCACGAAGGGGACGCCGCCATCGAAGTCCCTGGCGGCCTGCGCGACGCACGCGACGATCAGCGCGGCGAGGCCATCCGCTTCGGCGGCTGTGCTCTGGGCGTCGCAGATCCGAACCTCGACGGTCCCGAAGGCGAAGTGCGGACGGATCGACCACCAGACCTGGGTGTACTCGACGATCGAGCCGGTGCGCACGAGGAAGTCGATGTAGCGCGCGAACGCCTCCCAGCCACCGAACGGATCGGGGATGCCGCAGCGCGGGAAGCTGCGCGTGAAGGTCTGCGTGCGCGCGCTGTGCAGCCCCGTGTCGCGGCCGTCGAGGAACGGCGAGTTGGCCGAGATCGCCAGTAGCAGTGGGAGCACGGGACGCAACCGGTCGCAGACCTCGACTGCGCGGTCTGCGCCACGAACCCCTACGTGGACATGCAGGGAGAACGTGTTGTTGCGCCAAGCGACGTACTTCAGCCCGTCCTCGACGAGGCGGTAGTGCTCGGTCTCGATGATGTGCTGCTCGCGATAGTCCGACCACGGATGGGTGCCGGTCGCTCCAAGCGCGATGCCATGCGCGCCGGCCAGCGCGAACAGCCGCCGCCGGCGCTCGCGCTGGGCGGAGCGGGCAGCCGCGAGGTCCTCGCCGCGCCCGGAGCGAATCTCGATCTCCGAGGAGATCAGCTCACCCTCGACCGACTCCGACAGCACGGGATCGGCGGCGGCCGCGTCTCGGAGCTCCTCGAACCGCGCGACGAGGCCGAGCTCGGTGGGGTGCAGCAGCGCGAACTCCTCCTCGAGGCCGACGGTGAAGTCAGTCGACTCCTCGAAGGCCGCGCGCGCGGTGTGCGGGTCGAGAGTCATCGCGGGAAACCCTGCTACGCGAGATAGAAGTACAGCGCGTAGAGCAGGTCGACCGCGGGGCTGGAGCTGTGCACGGTGACCTCGGGCGGGACCGCCAGCAGCGCGTCGGAGTAGTTGAAGATGATCCTTACGCCGACCTCGACGAGGTCGCCGGCCAGCTCCTGGGCCGCCGCCGAGGGCACCGCCAGCACCCCGACGACGACATCCTCCTGCTCCACGACCGTACGCAGCTCCGAGTTGTGGCGCACCGTCAGCGGTCCCACCTGCGCTCCCACCTTCTCGCGATCGACGTCGAACACGGCGACAACCCGGAAGCCGTGATCGGCGAAGATATCCGAGGTCGCGATCGCGGTGCCGAGGTGGCCGGCCCCGAACAGCGCGATGTTGTGCTGCCCGGAGGTGCGCAGGATCCTGCGGATCTGCGTGACCAGCGACTCGACGTTGTAGCCCACGCCGCGCTTGCCGAACTTCCCGAAGCCAGAGAGGTCACGCCTGATCTGAGTCGAGTTCACATGCGTGTAGTCGGCCAGCTCCTGCGAGGAGATCGTCTCCCGGCCCATCTTGCGCGCCTGCGTGAGCACCTGCAGGTAGCGCGAGAGCCGAGCCGCGACGCCGAGCGAGAGCTTCTCCGCCGGCCTGGCGGCGCCCGGCTGGGCGGAAGACGAGTCGCGGCCGACCGTGTAGCTCATCCGAACCGCACTCTACTGACGGGGAGCTTGCGGCGATGGGGCCGGCCCTGCGGGGGCCGGCCCTGGTTGGGTTGGCCCCGAGGATCGGGGGCCGCCGGGTTCGCCCAGCAGCCGCTCCAGCTCCTGCTCGTCGACGAACAGCTCGAACGCCGGCACCCCGTCGAGCGTGACCACCGGGATCCGCTCGAGGTAGGCGCGGTGCAGTGCCTCGTCCTGTTCGATGTCGCGCTCGCACAGCTCGAACGGGTGCCTGGCGCGGGCTCGGAGCAGCAGCTCGCGCGCCTGCTCGCACAGACAGCAGCCCTCGCGCCCGTAGAGCACCACCGTCCTCATCGGGTCACCGGCGCCCGCTCGCCGGTCGCGTACACGTCGAGGTCGAGGTAGTTTGGGTATGGGGCCGGTTCCACGTACCGGCCCGCGCTGGCGATCATCGCCGCGTTGTCGGTGCAGAGCTCACGCGGTGGCACGTTGAGCTCGACGCCGAGCCGGGTCAGCCGCTCTCGCAGCGCGGTGTTGGCCGCAACGCCGCCCCCGACCGCGAGCCGATCCGTCCCCGTGCCCGACAGCGCCCGCTCGACGCGGAGCGCGAGCGACTCGACGATCGCCCGCTGGTAGGAGGCCGCCAGGTCCGCGCGCCGGCGCTCGGTCTGCTCGGGCCCGAGCCCGCGGACCCGGTAGAGCAGCGCGGTCTTCAGCCCGGCGAAGGAGAAGTCGAGTCCCGGTAGCTTGGCAGCCCTCGGAAGATCGAATGCGGCCGGGTCACCGTCGCGGGCGAGGCGCTCGAGCGCGGCGCCGCCCGGGTACCCGAGGCCGAGTAGGCGCGCCCCCTTGTCGAATGCCTCCCCAGCGGCGTCGTCGAGCGTCTGTCCGAGCACTTCGTAGTCAGGGCCATGGTCCTTCACCGCGGCGAGGAACGTGTGCCCACCGCTGGCGATCAGGCTCAAGAACGGCGGTTCGAACGGCGCGGGGGCCAGGAAGCTGGCCGCGACGTGGCCGTGGAGATGATCGACCGCCGCGAACGGAAGCTCATAGGCGGCGGCCAGCGCCTTGGCGGTGCAGACGCCGACGAGCAGCGCCGCGACCAACCCCGGTCCGCGCGTGACCGCCACCAGCTCTACCTCCCCGAGCTCTTGCCCGGCGTGCGCGAGTGCGTCCTCCACGACGTCGCCGATCAGCTCGAGATGGTGGCGGGAGGCAATCTCGGGAACGACCCCGCCATAGCGGTCGTGCACGCGCTGGGATGAGATCACATTGGCGCGGATCTCTCCCTCGGCGGTGATCACGGCCGCGCAGGTGTCGTCGCAGCTCGTCTCCAGCGCGAGGATCACTGTTCTGAGTGCGGCTGGCCGGGGGCGCCGGTACGCGACGGAGCCGGCGCCGTGCGCCACATGATCATCGCGTCCTCCCCGGTGTCCCGATAATAGCGTGGCCTCGTCCCGGCGGGGCGGAATCCGAAGCGCTCGTACAGCGCGATCGCGGGAGCGTTGGACGTGCGCACCTCGAGCGTGTACGGCCCGTCGGGACCGCCGCGCTCGAGCATCTCCCGCAGCAGCGCCGTCCCCAGGCCGCGCCGGCGCAGCGGTGGATCGATAGCGATGTTCATCAGGTGCCACGCTTCGTCGTAGCGCGAGCAGATCAGATAGCCGAGGAGCCTGCTGCGCGCCTCGTCACGGTGATGCTCGACCGCGACCAGGCACACGCCCAAGGGCTTGGAGAGCTCCAGCACGAACATCGCCAGCGACCACGGCGTCGGGAAGGCACGCCGCTCGATCGCGATCACCCGCGGGAGATCGGAGTAGGCGAGGTGCCGGATCGTGATTGGCGCTGTGGTCATGGACGGCCTGCGGCCCTATGAGCGATCTCGGCGTCCGGGAGGCGGAGGTACTCGGGGTGGATCTGGTCGGGCGCGCCGGCTTTGACAGTCCCCGCGAGCCGGCAGTGCCAGACCCCGCTGACCCGGTGGAGCCGTGAGCCATCCTCCGGGACCGACGCTCCCGAACGCTCGAGCACCTCCCTGAATTCTACCGCGCCCTCGCCGATCGCCAGTACGGACGCTTGCAGTCCTGTGATCAGCGCCGCGAGTGCGTCCGGGGCGATCGCGCACGGGGCGAGCGAGGGGGCGCCGAGCCGGGACCCAGCCCCGGCCGCCTGCACCGGCCAGGCCGCCGCGAACAGCTCGCGGCGGCGGGCGTCGAGCACGGGGATCACGATCTCGGTCCCTGCCGCGTGCTCCGGCGCGACCAGCGCGCCCAGCGCCAGCGACTGCAGCGTCGAGACGCCGACTAAGGGGATTCCGCGTGCGCGCGCGATCGCCCGCGCCGTCGCGACGCCGACCCGCAGCCCGGTGAACGTCCCGGGGCCGGTTCCGACCGCGATCCGGTCCACGTCCTCCCAGCCGAGTCGGGCGCGCTCCAGCGCCTGCGCGATCAGCGGCAGCAGCCGGGTCGTGTGCCGGGGGCGCCGGCCGCGGGGTGGGTCGTCGCGGAGCTCGATCTCGGTCTCCCCGCCGAGCTCGCACAGCGCGACAGTGGTGGCCCGCGTCGCGGTGTCAAATCCGAGGATCCTCAAGCCTCTAGCTCCACGACCCGCTGCTCGCCGCCGGCGTGCTCCAGTCGCACCCGCCTGGCGACGCTTGCGAAGGCCGCGATCCTTTGCTCCCCCACTCCGGGCCACTCGACGAAGCTGATCGTCTCAGGCCCCAGGTAGTCGGCCAGCAGGTCGGGATCCTCGTCGTCCATGCTCTCCAGGCGGTACAGGTCGAGGTGGGAGACGGGCACCGGGGCCGGGTAGCGCTGCCCGATCGTGAACGTCGGGCTGGTGACCGGGACCGTGACCCCGAGCGCGCGGCAGGCCCCGCGCACGAACGTGGTCTTGCCCGCGCCCAGATCTCCTTCCACGAGCACCATGTCGCCCGCGCGCAGCGTCGCCGCCAGCTCCGCGCCGAGTGCCTCGGTCTCAGCAGCGCTGTGCGACCGGTACCGGATCGAGCTCGACATAGGACGCGCCTGCAAGCCTGCGCGCCGCCGGATCACGCGCCTTGAGCACCGCGCCGGTGGCGATCAGCAGCGCCCCGAGCAGCGCCTCGAACCCAGCGTCGAGGCCGGTGCGCGGGAGCGCGGTGGCCGCGGGCGGCGCGCTCGTCACGGCCGCGCGCCGCACGACCGCGTGATGGGGCGCCGGCGGCGCCGGCGGCGCGGGTGGCGGCGGCGGGGCGCTGGGGAGCGCCACCGGGGGGTTCGGCGTCAGCATCGGGCCGAGCGCCGGTAGCCCGCCGGCCGCCGCGGCACCCCCGGCGGCTGCAAGCAGCGCCATCAAGATGACGAGCAGGATCGCCGCTGATCGGATGCGCGACATCGGTGAGGCGAACTGTAACGTCGCCCCTAAGGCCGCGTACGTGGACGTGGCGCAGGCGGCATCCCGTGCCGTTCGGTACCGTCACATTCACGATGCCCGCTCCGGCGAGAGGACCAGCCGCGGGCCGCCTTGCGGCCATCAGGGCGCGGTACCAACCGTCGGCTGCCGGCCTGCTCGGGTCCGACACCGCCAAGACAGCCGGACTCGCGGTGGCGATGATCGGCAACAACGTGATCGCGCTCGGATCGTCGATCGTGTTCGCGCGGCTGATCAACGACTACGGCGCGCTGGCGGCCCTGGTCAGCTACCTGATCATCCTCACCGTCGCCGGTCAGGCGATGCAGGTTGCCACCGCGCGCGAGGGCGTGCTCGGACACCTCGGCGTCGGCGAGGGCCTGATCGCCACGCTTCGGAGCTGGAACAGATCGCTATTGCTGTTCACGGTCGCGATCAGCGTGATCTCGATCCTGCTGCGCCATCCGATCGCGCAGCTCGTGGGCGTCCCGAAGGACGAGTGGGCGGCCGCGGTCGGACTGCCCGGCGGATGCCTCTACCTCCACGTCTGCCTGCTGCGCGGCGCCCTGCAGGGCATCGGGGACTACAAGGGCGTGGGCGTCAGCCTGGTCGGAGAGCAGCTCGCCCGGCTCACGCTCGGGGCGGCCTTGGCGATCGTGGGTCTCGGCGTGGCGGGTGCGTATCTGGGCTCGCTGCTGTCATACGTGGCGATGTCGGTGTACTGCTGGCTGCGGCTCCGCGGGCGGCTGTCGCCGGACCCGCTCGCGCCCGGCCTCTCGGCGGCGATTGCGACGAGGGCCCTCAGCCTGTGGGCGCACGTCAAGCGCGCGTGGGTGCCGATCGCCGGCTTGGCCGTGATCCAGCTGCTGCAGAACATCGACCTGATCACCGCCAAGCACCAGTTCTCCAAGGATCTCGCGAGCTCCTACGCGGTCACCGCGGTGGCCGCGAAGGTGCTGATCTGGGTCGCGATGGGCGCCGGCTTCTACCTCGTGCCCGAGACGTCTCGCCGCCGCGCCGCCGGCGAGGACACGCGGGGCGTGCTCGTGCGCGCGCTCGGAATCATCGCCGTCTGCGCGATCCCCTGCCTGCTGATCTTCGCCGTTGCGTCGCACCCTCTGCTGGCGATCGTGTTCGGCAGCAAGCGCGCGACCGCCTCCGCCTCGCTGCTGCCGCTCGGCGGGGCGTTCACGGTGCTCGCCGCGACCTACCTCGCGGTCCAGTACATGCTCGCGCTCAAGCGGGTGTGGTTCCTGGTGGTGCTCGGGGCGGTGGCCGTGGTGGAGCCATTGCTACTGCTGCAGGCACCGCGCCGCGCCGCCGGCTTCGCGGCAGTCGTCCTGGGGGTGCAGGCGGCCGGGGCGCTGCTCGCGTTCGGGCTGGCGCTGCGGCGCGATCATGCGCCGCCGGCGATGGCGGTCAAGCCGGAGCCGGCCGGCGCAGCCGGGGTGGGTTCGCCCCAAACCGGATAGGGTCGCCTGCCCCAACCGATTGGAGGACAGATGGCTGTGATCAAGATCATCGAGCTCGTCGGTAGCTCGACGACGAGCTCCGACGACGCCGTCAAGGCTGCGCTGGCGGACGCGCAGGCGACGTTGCGCAACATCAAGGCTGTCGACGTCGTGTCGATCGGCCTGCGCGGCGACGATCTCGGCGAATGGCGAGCCCACGTCCGGGTCGCGTTCTTGATCGACCGCGTCAGCGAGTAAGGGCCGGCGCTCAGAACAGCCCCAGCTGTGTCGCCAGCGGCACCCCGGCCGCCGGCGACTGCCCGGCCCCCGGGTCTGTGACCGGCTCCTCCTCGAGCTCGGGGATCGGTTCGAGCTCCACCGCCGGCTGCGGAGGGGCGCCGAGCGCCAGTAGCTCCGGGATCCTGTGGAAGTCTGCGCGCAGCAGCTGCAGCGTCGCGGGTGTGTACAGAGCCGCGGCGGGGTGATAGAGCGGATACAGCCGCACCGCCCGCGTCCCGATCACCCTGGTCTCTTCGCATCCATGCAGCCGGGAGATGCCCGTCGTTTCCCCGCGCAGCAGCTTGGTCGAGAAGTTCCCGAGCGTGCAGATCACCGACGGCTCGATCAGGTCGACCTGCCGGCGCAGATAGCCCTGACAGGACTCGATCTCGCGCGGATGAGGGTCCCGGTTGTCGGGGGGGCGACACTTGACGGTGTTCGCAACGAATACGTCGCCACGCTCCATCCCGATCTCCCCGAGCAGCTTGTCGAGCAGCTTGCCTGCCTGCCCTACGAACGGCAGCCCGAGCCGATCCTCATTCGCACCGGGGGCTTCGCCGATGAACATCAGCTCGGCGTCGGCGTTGCCCGCGCCGAACACGACGGTCGTCCGAGTCTGATGAAGCGGGCAGCGCAGGCACCCGCGGGCCTCCTCGTAGACGGCCTTGAGCTGCTCGCGACGCTCCGTGGTGCTCGTCACTAAGGACGGATCGTAACCACCCGGCCGGAGAGGTGCCATAATTGCGGTGAGGTCGTCACCTTCGACGGGACGGACCTCGAGACTCCTTGGCCAACTGCAAGCGCCGACCGGTATCTCCAATGCGAGAACTGGAACGGAAACCATCCTCCGACACCCACGTGAGAACGCTGCGCACGGTCGCAGAGCTCCGCGCTGCGCTCGCCGGGCCACGACGCGCGGGGCGCACGATCGGGCTCGTGCCGACGATGGGAGCCTTTCACGAGGGCCATCTGTCGCTGATGCGCCACGCCCGCGCGGACTGCGATGAAACCGTCGTCTCGCTGTTCGTCAACCCGACCCAGTTCGACCAGGAGGCCGACCTCGGCGCCTACCCGCGCGACGAAGCCCGCGACGCGGCGCTCGCCGCGCAGGCGGGGGTCGACTTACTGTTCGCGCCGCCGCTCGCCGAGGTCTATCCACCTGGCTTCGCCACCACCGTGTCGGTCGCCGGCCTCACGGAGACGCTCGAGGGCTCCCACCGCGGGCACGCGCACTTCGACGGCGTCGCGACGGTCGTGACCAAGCTGCTCAACATGGTGATGCCCGACGTCGCGTACTTCGGCCACAAGGACGCGCAGCAGGCGCTCGTGATCGAGCGGCTCGTGCGCGACCTCGACCTCCCGGTGCGCATCGAGGTGTGCCCGACCGTGCGCGAGCCCGACGGGCTCGCGATGTCCAGCCGCAACGCTCGCCTCTCGGCTTCCGAGCGTGGGCGCGCCACCGCGCTCGCGCGCGCGCTGCGTGCGGCGCAGGAGGCTGTCGCCGCGGGCGCGCGAGACCCGGCACTGGCGCGAGCGGCCGCGCTCGCCGAGCTGCGCTGCGCACAGATCGAGCCCGAGTACCTCGCGTTCGTATCCCCGGACACGCTGACGCCGGTGCGAGCGCTGGACGGCGACGTGCTCGCCGTGGTCGCCGCGCGCGTCGGCGACACCCGGCTGATCGACAACCACCTGCTCAAAGACGGGAGCGCCTGAGATGCAGCGCACGATGCTGAAGTCGAAGATCCACCGGGCGACCGTGACCGGCTGCGACCTGCACTACGTCGGCTCGATCACGATCGACCCCGACTTGCTCGACGCGGCCGACATCCGGGAGTTCGAGCAGGTGGCCGTCGTCGACGTGGACAATGGGGCCCGCTTTGAGACCTACACGATCGCCGGCGCGCGTGGGTCGGGTGAGATCACGGTCAACGGCGCCGCGGCGAGGCTGGTGCACCGCGGCGACACGATCATCGTGATCTCGTACGCCGGCTATGACGAGGATGAGCTCGCGGACTACGAGCCGCGCGTCGTCCACGTCGGCGAGCGTAACGAGATCCTGCGGGTCGACCGCGAGGTGGAGAGCCTGCTCGGCTCGCCCATGAGCGCGTAGTGCAAGCGCGGATGTCCGCCACCCCCCAGATCCCGGTCCCGCACGGCCTCGACACGCCGCTGCCGATGACCCTCCCGCGCCTGGCTGAGAAAAAGCGCCTGGGCGAGCGGATCGTGATGGTGACCGCGTACGACTACCCCTCTGCCCAAGTCGCGCAGGAGGCGGGGGTCGACATCGTGCTGGTCGGCGACTCCGGCGCGATGACCGTGCTCGGCTATCCGTCGACCGTCCCAGTCTCGACTGACGAGATGCTGATGCTCTCCGCCGCCGTCCGTCGCGGCCTGAGCACGCCCTTGCTCGTCGGTGACCTCCCGTTCGGCTCTTACGAGGGCTCCGACGAGCAGGCGGTCATCACGGCGCAGCGGTTCGTCAAGGAGGCCGGCTGTGACGCGGTCAAGCTCGAGCGCGGGGGCACCAGCGCCCAGCGCGCCCGCGCGGTGGTCGCGGCGGGCATCCCGGTGATGGGACACGTCGGCCTGACGCCGCAGACCGCGACTGTGCTCGGTGGCTATCGCGCCCAGGCACGTACCGCCGAATCCGCGCTTCTTCTCGCCGGCGATGCCCTCGCGCTGCAACAGGCCGGCTGCTTCTCGATCGTGCTCGAGGCGATCCCCGCCGCTGTCGCGGACGTGCTGATGGAACGAATCGAGGTCCCGGTGATCGGGATCGGCGCCGGCGCGGGGACGGACGGGCAGGTGCTCGTCTTCCACGACCTGCTGGGCATATACGACCACACGCCACGGTTCGCCAAGCGCTACGCCGAGGTCAAGGCGCAGATGGTGGCCGGCATCGCGGCATTCGCCGCGGAGGTCCGCAACGGAGCGTTCCCCGGTCCCGAGCACGCCTACTCGATCGACGAGCAGGAGCTCGACCGCTTCCGCGCTTCGCTCGGGCAATAGCATCCCGGCGATGCCGCGGCTCACGCAAGTCTTCGCCCCGCGCGACCGCGTCTACTTCGAGCTGTTCGAGGAGGCCGGCAGGAACGTCCTGCACGCATCCGATCTGCTCGACCGCCTGCTCTCCGACTACCCGGACAACAAGGAGCTCGCGCAGGAGATCCGGGACTGCGAGCACGAAGGCGACCGGATCACGCACGACATCATCTATCGCCTCAACCACACGTTCGTCACGCCGATCGAGCGGGAGGACATCCTCGCGCTCGCCTCCGCGCTGGACGACATCGTCGACTACACCGAGGAGGTCGCCGACTACCTCGGGCTGTACAAGATCGAGGCGCCGATGGACCAGGCGATCTGGCTCGCGCGCGTACTCAGCTCCGCCTGTCGTCAGGTCGACGAGGCGATGCCGAGGCTGCGCGGCTTCCGGGACATCTCGCACTACACGGTCGAGATCAACCGCTTGGAGAACGAAGGCGATCGGATCACGCGGGAGGCCGTCGCCTCGCTGTTCGACGGCGGCATCGATCCGATGGTCGTGATCCGCTGGAAGGACCTGTTCGAGCGGCTCGAGGCGGCGATCGACGCAACCGAGCACGTCGCGAACATCCTCGAGGGAATCGTGATCAAGAACTCGTGAGCGCGGTCGCCGGCCGCGAGGGACCGCTGGCGATCGTGCTCGATGTCGATGGCACCCTCGTCGACAGCGAGCGGGACGGCCACCGCGTCGCCTTCAACCGGGCCTTTCAGGAGGCCGATCTTCCCTACCGCTGGGACGTCGAGCTCTACGGCGAGCTGCTGGAGGTGACCGGTGGGGAGCGCCGGATCGACGCCTACCTGCGCCGGCGGGAGATGGCAGCCGAAGAGCGCGCGGAGATCGCCAGGCGCGTCCATGCCCGCAAGACTGAGATCTTCACCGAGATGGCGCGGCAAGGCGAGATCCAGCCACGCGCAGGCGTCGGCGAGCTGCTCGACGAGCTCGAGGGAGCGGGAGTGCGCCTTGCGATCGCGACCACCGGCGGCGCCGCTTGGGTCCATCCCTTGCTCGACCGCCTGTTCGGCGCCGAGCGCTTCGAGGCGATCGTCACGCGCGCCGAGGCGCCGGAGCTCAAGCCCGATCCGAGCGCCCACCGGCTGGCGCTGGCCCGGCTCGGGCTCCCGCCCAGTGCGGCCCAGGCGATCGAGGACTCCCGCAACGGGCTGCGGGCCGCCAAGTCGGCCGGACTGGCCTGCGTGGTCGTCGTCAACGACTACACGGTGGACCAGGACTTCGCCGGCGCCGACCTCGTCCTGGACGGCTTCGGCGGCCCGGAGGACGCGGCCACCGTCTTGAGCGACCCCCACGGGCTGGAGCCACCCGGCCGTCTCGACCTCGACACCCTGCGGCGGCTCGCCCGGGTACTGTGAGTGGCATGGACGAGGGGCTACCGGTCGCCTACCAGGTGCTCGAGGAGGGCATCCCCGTGTACGCCTCCGATCGCATGCAGGTGGGAACCGTCGACCACGTCGTCGCGCTTGCTGCGCAGGACATCTTCCACGGCATCGTGATGCGCTCGCTCGAGGGGAGCACGCGGTTCGTGGCGGCCGACGAGATCGGCTCCCTGCACGAGCACGGCGTGGATCTGCGGATCGACGCCGCCGCGGCGGCGGCGCTGCCCGAGCCCCACGGCGCCGCGCCGGTGTGGCGAGACAGCGAGCCCGGCGTCAAGCCGAGCAGGTGGAAGCACCTCGTCGACCTGGCGACCGGCAAGGACCCACGGCGGCGGGATTGGAGCGAGACGGACGAGTAGGACCCAGCTGCTCGAGCCCGAGCACGAGCGATGCCGACCCCGCCCCCCACGCGCTCTCTCTGCGGCCGGGCGGCGTCACCCATGGCGGGCAGTGTTCGCAAGCTCTTGCGCATCACGATCGCTCGAAGGCATGCTCCTGCCACAGCATGCACCTGCCGGCGCCACCGGTGAGCGCCCGCCGGCTTAGCTCCTCCGGATCGGGCGTCAGGACGAAGCGCACGGGTAGTCGATCCTCCGCAGCACCCTCGCGGGGGCGCCCGCGGCGACCGAGAACGGCGGAATGTCCGCGGTGACGACCGAGTTGGCGCCGATCACGGAGCGCTCGCCGACGCTCACGCCGCTCGTGATCACCACATGCGCGCCGCACCACACGTTCTCGCCCAGGCGGGTGGGCCCCTTGCTCTCAAAGCCTTGCCACGGTACCGGCCTGCAGGGATCGTCGAAGCGGTGGCTGGCGTCGGTCACGAAGCATCCATTGGCGAGCATGCAGTGGTCCCCGATCTCCACGAGCTCGGCCGCGGCGACCATCACGCCGAGGTTCAGGAAAGCCCCCCGCCCGATCCTCACCCGCGCCGGCCCCGGCGCTGTGATCCAGACGCCCGGCTCCAACAGCGCCTGCGCGCCGATCTCGAGCCTCCCCTCGCGCAGGGCCTCGAGCACGTTGCCGTGCAGCGGCCAGCGCGCAAACGCGCCGCGGCGCATGAGCTCCCAATGGATCAGAGCGCGATTCCACGGCAGCGAGTTGCGCTCGTACCAGCGCCACTTCTGGCCCCACAGCCTCAGCTGGGCGAGGCTTGGCTCCATCGCGTCAATGCGCCGCGGCGACGGCCGTGCGTCGTGGCCCCGCTGCGCGGGCGGCCCTCACCGGCAGGATGTCGGTGAGAAACCGTCCTGTGTAGGACTCGCTCACCGCCGCTACCTGCTCGGGAGTACCGGTCGCGACCACGAGCCCGCCCCCGTCGCCCCCCTCAGGGCCCAAATCGATGATCCGGTCGGCGACCTTGATCACGTCGAGGTTGTGCTCGATCACGATCACCGAGTTG
>QHBV01000037.1:31105-31446 GCA_003244035.1 Solirubrobacterales bacterium
GTGGTGGGTTCGTCGAGGATGTAAAGCGTGCGCCCGGTCGCGACCTTGCACAGCTCCGCGGCCAGCTTGACCCGTTGTGCCTCGCCGCCGGATAGGGTCGTCGCCGGCTGCCCGAGACGCATGTAGCCGAGCCCGACATCGCCCAGCGCCTGCACCCGGCGGCGGATCTTGGGGATGTGGGCGAAGAACTCCAGCGCCTCCTCGATCGGCATCTCGAGCACGTCCGCGATCGTCTTGCCCTTGAAGCGCACCTCCAGCGTCTCGCGGTTGTAGCGCTTGCCGTGGCACTGCTCGCACGGCACGTAGACGTCGGGCAGGAAGTGCATCTCGATCTTGATCTG
>QHBV01000038.1 GCA_003244035.1 Solirubrobacterales bacterium
CTGTTCGACGCCGTGATCGCGATCAGCGGCTGCGACAAGACGATCCCCGGGACCGTGATGGCGCTGTGCCGGCTCGACGTCCCGAGCCTGATGCTGTACGGGGGCTCGATCTTCCCCGGGCAGTTCCGAGGCGAGCCGGTGACGATCCAGGAGGTGTTCGAGGCCGTCGGCGCGCACGCGGCGGGGCGGATCACCGACGCGCAGCTCACCGAGCTCGAGGACGCCGCATCCCCGGGGGCGGGCGCTTGCGGCGGCCAGTTCACGGCCAACACGATGGCGATGGCGTTCGAGGTGCTGGGGATCTCGCCGATCGGGCTCTCGTCGGCGCCGGCGACCGACCCCCGCAAGCCCGGGGCCGCCGCCGACGCCGGGCGGCTGGTGATGGACGTGCTCAGGCGCGGGCAGCGCCCGAGCGAGATCATCACCCGCGACAGCCTCGAGAACGCGATCGCCGCGATCGCGTGCAGCGGTGGCTCGACCAACGGCGTCCTGCACCTGCTGGCGATCGCCAAGGAGATGGGGATCGAGCTCTCGATCGACGACTTCGACCGGATCAGCGTGCGCACGCCGCTGCTGTGCGATCTGAAGCCCGGCGGCCGGTACGTGGCGCCGGACCTGTATGAGGCCGGCGGGGTGCCACTCGTGCTCAGCCGTCTCAAGCAGGCCGGCCTGCTCCACGAGCGGGCGCCGACCGTCACTGGCCGCACCGTCGGCGCCCACGCCGACGGTGCAAAGGAGAGCGAGGGTCAGTGCGTCGTGCGAGGGCTCGAGGACCCGATCAAGCCCACCGGTGGCCTGGCGATCCTGCGCGGCAACCTCGCGCCCGAGGGGTGCGTGGTCAAGCTCGCCGGCCACGAGCGTCTGCAGCAGACCGGGCCCGCGCGCGTATTCGAATCGGAGGAGGACGCGATGGCGGCGGTCACGGCGCGCACGATCGAGTCCGGTGACGTGATCGTGATCCGCAACGAGGGCCCGGCGGGCGGACCGGGGATGCGGGAGATGCTGGGCGTGACCGCGGCGCTCGTCGGGCAGGGGCTCGGAGAGGACGTGGCGCTGATCACCGACGGGCGCTTCTCAGGCGCCACCCACGGCCTGATGGCAGGCCATATCGCCCCCGAGGCGGTCCGCGGGGGCCCGATCGCCGCGGTCTGCGACGGGGACCGGATCACCTTCGACGTCACCGCCCGGCGGATCGACCTCCACCTCTCAGACCAGGAGATCGCCGCGCGGGTCAGGGACTACCGGCCGCCGGAGCAGCCGCCCCCGGGGGTGGCGCTCGCCAAGTATGCGAGGCTGGTCTCGAGCGCGTCCGAGGGCGCGGTAACCTTCTGAAAGATGAATGAGCGCTTGCAGAGTCCCAATCCGGCTGGATCTGCGCTTGACCGGTTGAGACTGGGAGTACCATCGGGGACGGCAAGGAGCTTCCCGTGGCGAACATCTCATATCTACGCCCGACGTTCAAGCCGGAGCATTCGGCCCAGAGGCTGCACGAGCGGCTGACCCAGCCCGGACACCTCCGGCGCAACTGGGGTTGGTACGCAGGCGGAGGAGGACTGGTGGTGACGCTGCTCGCCGTACTCGTCGTCGGCGCGGTGGTCCTCGCGGCCTCGCGCGCCAGCCTGTCCACCGACCCGAGCGCGCTGGCCCAGATCGGCCTGCCGCTCGGCGGCGGCAAGGTCGAGAGGGTGAGCGTCGTCACCGGTCCCCACAGCGCGCCGGTGCCGGTGCAGGTGCGCGGCGGCCGGCTCTGGCCCCGTGGACTGGTCCAGGCCCACCAGTCGGTCTCCGTCGACGTCGTGGTCAAGCGGCCCGGCTGGATCGGATGGCTGGCGGGCGGCACCGAGCGCCTCCGGCTGACCCTGATCACGCCGAGCGCGAGCCTGCGCGAGCACTACCTGACGCTCCGCTCGGGTGCCCCGCTCGTGCTGTCCTTCAAGCAGCCGGTTCAGGCGGTTGCCTACGGTCCGCCGGGCCGGCTGGTGCGCCACTTGCTGACGGCGCCACGGGGCGAGCTGACGGTCCCCCACAGCGGCGACGCCGGAACGATCGCGGTCGCGGCGGCGCCCCGTTCCTGGGAGACCTCGACCCCGGCCCTGGTCAGCTGGTTCCCCGCCGGCGCCGGCGCCGCGGCCGTCGCCACTCCGGCGCCGGGCGGCTCGATCCTGCCACTGACCAAGATCACGCTGGCCTTCTCAAAGCCTGTGGCCGACGTGCTCGGCAGCTCGATGCCGGCGGTCTCGCCGGCCACCCCCGGGCACTGGCACACCGTCAGCAGCCACGCGATCGCCTTCGAGCCGGAGGGATACGGCTACGGGCTGGGGGCGAAGGTCACGGTCGGGCTTCCGCACGGGGTCAGGCTCGTCGGCGCTCAGCAGGCCACCGGCGGCGCTTGGAGCGTGCCCGCGGGCTCGACCCGGCGCCTGCAGCAGCTGCTGGCCCAGCTTGGATACCTGCCGCTGAGCTTCAACTCCGCCGGTACGAACATCGCGTCAACGCCCGCGGCGCAGGAGGCCGCGGCGATCCACCCGCCCGCGGGCAGCTTCTCGTGGCGGTATCCGAACGTCCCGGCCTCGCTGCGGAGCATGTGGTCGCCCGGAGCATCGGGAGTGATGACGCGGGGTGCGCTGATGGCGTTCGAGAACGACCACGGCCTCACCGCCGACGGGCTCGCCGGATCTGCGGTCTGGCGCTCGCTGATCGGCGCCGACCTGTCGGGCAGGCGCTCTACCTCCGGCTACTCCTACGTGATGGCGAGCACCGGCTCGCAGAGCCTCAGCCTGTGGCACAACGGCCACACGGTCCTGACCACGCCGGTCAATACCGGGATCTCCTCCCAGCCCACCGCGACGGGCACGTATCCGGTGTACGAGCACATCTCCTCGGGGACGATGAGCGGCACCAACCCCGACGGCAGCCACTACAACGACACCGGGATCCAGTTCATCAGCTACTTCAACGGCGGCGACGCCCTGCACGCGTTCACGCGCGCCCAGTACGGATTCCCCCAGAGCCTCGGGTGCATCGAGATGGCGCTCGGACCGGCGGGACAGGTATGGCCGTACACGCCGATCGGGACGCTCGTGCACGTCGCATAGACGCGCTCGTTCAATCTAAGGGAGGCACCGCTCTGTCCCAGCAAGAGGCGGCGTCGTCGTGGCGGGCCGCGCTGCAGGCGTTCGACGAGGACCTGTGCCGGCGTGCCGTCGCCGCCAAGACTCGGCGCGCGTACGAGTCCGACGGCTCCCAGCTGGCGAGTTGGGCGAGCGCGCGCGCGCTGCACCCCGCGTCGATCGACGTGCGGGCGTTGCGCCGCTACGCCGCCGGCCTGTCCGAGCGCGGACAGGCGCCCGCGACCGTCGCCCGCAAGCTCGCCTCCCTGCGGGCGCTGCTGCGCGTGCAGGTCGAGCTCGGGGCACGGGAGGAGAACCCGGCTGAGCTGCTCAGCTCGCCCAAGCGGGCCCAGCGGCTACCGCATGTGCTGGCGCCCGCCGAAATAGCCACGCTACTCGATCGCATCCCCGCCACCGGGCCACTCGAGCTTCGCGACCGCGCGCTGTTCGAGCTCGCGTATGCGTCGGGGTTGCGCGCTGAGGAGCTCGTCTCGCTGGGGGTCGAGTCCGTCGATTTCGACGCGGAGTCCGTACGCGTCGAGGGCAAGGGCGGCAAGACGCGGCTGGTCCCGGCCGGGGAGCACGCGCTGCGCGCAATCGATCGCTACCTCGCATCCGGCCGGCCGGCGCTGCGAACCGGGACCGAAACGGCGCTGTTCCTGTCGAAGTCCGGTCGCCGGCTGTCGACCTCCGACGTCCGGCGGCGGTTGCGGACCTGGGCGCGACACTCGGCCGGTGCGATGCCGGCGCTGGCCGAGGCCCATCCACACGCGCTGCGCCACTCCTTCGCCACGCATCTGCTCGAGGGTGGTGCCGACCTGCGTGCGATCCAGGAGCTGCTCGGGCACGCAACTATCTCCACCACCCAGGTCTACACTCGAGTGCAGTCGGGACGCCTCAGATCGGCCTACGCCCGCGCCCATCCACGCGCATAGGGTTGGGTCGGAAGGAGAGAACTGGAAGCCAGCACCACCGGAATCGAGCTCCAGGACCTGTGGAAGCGCTATCAGGGCTTGGGCGACCAGCGCGCCCGAGAACGCTTGGTGATCGCCTACGCGCCGCTGGTCAAGTACGTCGCCGGACGGCTCGGCTCGGGGCTGCCGCCGCACGTCGAGGAGGCCGATCTGATCTCCTTCGGCCTCGGCGGCCTGATCTCCGCGATCGAGCGCTTCGATCTGTCTCGGAAGATCAAGTTCGAGACGTACGCGATCACCCGCATCCGTGGCGCCATCATCGACGAGTTGCGTGCGCTCGACTGGGTGCCGCGCTCGATCAGGGCTCGCGCCAGGGAGATCGAGCGGGCGAACGTCAAGCTCGAGGCCCGCCTGCAGCGCGCGCCGACCGACGACGAGCTCGCCGACGAGCTGGGGGTCAGCGTGGGGGAGCTCCATGACACGCTGCTGCAAGTCTCGCGTTCGACGATCGTCGCCCTCGACGAGCTGTGGACCATGTCGGACGCCGGTGGTGAGAAGGTCTCGCTGCTCGACACGCTCCCCGACGGCGACTCTCCCGATCCGCAGGTGCTCGTCGCCCACGCCGAGCTGCGCGAGACGATCGCGGCGGCGATCGCCTCGCTGCCCGAGCGTGAGCGGCTCGTGATCGGGCTCTACTACTACGAGAGCCTGACCCTCCGAGAGGTCGGCGAGGTCCTCGGCGTGACCGAGTCGCGGGTCTCGCAGCTGCACACCAAGGCGGTGCTGCGGCTGCGCTCGAAGCTCAACACCGACGTGCTCACGGATTAATGGCTACGCGCTTCGCGCTCCGCCTGTGTTTGTGCCTTGCCGCTCTCCTGGCGATCGCGTGCGGGTCCGACGGTGCGGTCGCTCGACCGCCTCGCCTCGCGTGCTCGCCCACCGACCACCACGTCCGCGCGAATGGCGGCGCCGCGGCCGGCAAGACGCTCGTACCGGTGGGCGCGATCGCCCTGACCGTGTGCAGCTACCGCGGGCTGAATCCGAGCCCGAAGCGGATCGGGACGCTGCTGCACACGCGGCGGGTCGCAAGCGCCAAGCGGAATGCGGGGATCGCGCGGGAGCTCGATGCGCTGCCGCCGTTCCCATCGGGCGAGCATGCGCTCGCGTGTCCCAACGACGATGGCTCGACCATGGTGCTGCTGTTCGGCTATCGCCACCAGTCCGTCGACCCCGTGCTGGTCGAGCTCACCGGCTGCCAGACAGTCACCAACGGGCCGGTCGTGCGCTGGGCCATTCCCGATCCGAAGCTGATCGGTCACCTGCAGGCGCTCGCTCGCTGAGCCGCGCGCGATATCGTCGTGCCTTCGCCGTCCGAGAGAGAGGAGACAGGCATGCACATAGCCGCGGATCGCATCCGCAACGTGGCGCTCGTCGGCCACCGCGGCAGCGGCAAGACCTCGTTGCACGAGGCGCTGCTGTTTCAGGCGGGGGCGATCAATCGCCTCGGGTCGGTGGTCGACGGGAGCACCGTCTCGGACTCCGACGCCGACGAGAAGGCACGACAGATGTCGATCTCCGCGGCGCTGACCTCGTTTCAGTGGCAGGAGCGCAAGGTCAACCTGATCGACACCCCCGGTGACCCGAGCTTCATCGCCGACGCGCTCGGCGCGCTGCGCGTGTGCGAGTCCGCGGTGTTCGTGGTCAACGCCGTGATGGGCGTCGAGGTCCACGCGATCCGGCTGTGGCAGCGGGCGGCCGAGCTCGACCTCGCCCGGCTCCTGTTCGTGAACATGCTCGACCGCGAGCGGGCCGACTTCTTCCGGGCGCTCGAGTCGCTCAAGGCGCAGTTCGGCGCCCACGTNNACCGAGATCCCGATCGGCTCCGAGCACGAGGTGCAGGGCGTGATCGACCTGGTCGACATGCAGGCCTATCGTTACGAGGGCACGACCCCTCCCACGCGCGAGAACTGCACGACGATCCCGATCCCCGTCGAGCTCCGAGCGCAGGCCGAAGAGTACCGCGAGAAGCTGATGGATGAGGTCTCGGAGAGCTCGGACGCGCTGATGGAGCGATACCTGGAGGGTGAGGAGATCTCCCACGAGGAGATCGTGACCGCGCTCAAGGACGGAACCAACCACGGGGCGATCTTCCCGGTCACGTGCGGCGTGGCGACCCGCAACCTCGCCGCCAACCGGCTGCTGGACGCGATCGTCGAGGACCTGCCCTCGCCGGTCAAGCACGGCGGGCTGCAGGTGGGGGAGATGACGCTCGAGGCGGTGGCCGACGCCGAGCTGTTCGCGTACGTGTTCAAGACCCGCGCGGACCCGTTCGCGGGGCGAATCAACATCTTCCGCGTTTACCAGGGGGTGCTGAAGCAGGACTCCCAGGTCATGAACACCCGCAGCCGAACCAAGGAGCGGATCGGCCAGCTCGTGAGCTTCGAGGGGCACCAGACCGGGCATGCCACGGAGTTCGGCCCCGGAGACATCGGCGCGGTCGCGAAGCTCAAGGAGACCAAAGCCGGCGACTGGCTGGCTTCGCGAGAGACCTCGATCGAGATGCCCAGCATCAAGCTGCCCGCACCGGTGATGGCGTTCGCGGTGGAGCCGGGCAGCAAGGGCGACGAGGACAAGGTGTTCACCGCCCTGCGCCGGCTCCAGGAGGAGGACCCTACGATCGACCTGCACCGAGACCCGCAGACCGGCGAGCAGATCGTCGCGGGGCTCTCGCAGGTTCACGTCGAGGTGATCGTCGAGCGGCTGAAGTCCCGCTTCGGGGCCGAGGTCAACCTGAGGCCCCCGCGGGTGCCCTATCAAGAGACGATCAGGAAGTCCGCCAAGGCGCACGGGCGCCACAAGAAGCAGACGGGCGGCCGCGGCCAGTTCGGCGACTGTCACATCGAGCTCGAGCCGCTGGCGTCCGGCGCCGGCTTCGAGTTCGTCAACGCGATCAAGGGAGGGGTGATTCCGACCGGCTTCATCCCCGCGGTCGAGAAGGGCGTGCTCGAGGCGATGACCGAGGGCGTCGTCGCCGGCTACCCCGTCAAGGACGTCCGAGTCCGCCTGTACGACGGCTCGTATCACACTGTCGACTCCTCCGAGATGGCGTTCAAGGTCGCCGGCTCACTGGCGATGAAGGAGGCCCTGGAGCAGGCTGGACCGGTGCTGCTCGAGCCGATCATGCTGGTCACCGTCAGCGTCCCCGAGGACGCCGTCGGGGATGTGATCGGCGATCTGAACTCGCGTCGGGGGCGACCGCTGGGGATGGAGCCCGCGGGCGGTGGGATCACCGAAATCAAGGCCGACGTGCCGATGGCGGAGATGCTCTCCTACGCGCCCGATCTGCGCTCGATCACCGGCGGGCAGGGCGAGTTCACGATGGCGTTCGAGCGCTACGAGGAGGTACCGGGCCATCTCGCGGAGAAGGTGGTGGGCGAGGCCAGGACACAGCGGGAGGCGGTCAAGGCCTAAGCGCCCGCTGATACGCTCGAACGATGAAGACGCGGGACATTCGGACTTCGTACGCCGACGCGGACTGCGATGTGTGCGGTCGTACGCTGTTGCGCGGTGAGCGGGCAGAGCTGTTCCTCGACGGCGGCGCTCGGCGCTCGGTCTGCGAGCTGTGCAAGTCTCACGCGCTACACGAGGGCTGGGTCCGCGAGGGTACCGCTCCCGTCCACGACGAGAGCGACATGGGCAGCGAGCGCAATCGTTCGCTGCTGCACCGGCTGCGCGGCCGCCGGGGGGCGGGAGCCGAGTCGGCCTTCGCGGACGAGCCCGATCGCCGGTCGCGGCCGGCGAGCGGCGAGGACCCCGGCGGCGGCGCCGGGCAGGATCATCGTTCAAGTCGCCTGCGCGAGCCGCGCCACGTGCACGCGGTCCCCTCGAGCGCCGAGCACAAGACCGTCTCTGCGGTGCAGATGTTCAACGGCTCCGAGCATCGGCGCACGGTCGCCGGCGTGGCACGCTCGCTCGGGCTGCCGGCGGTGTCGGTGCTGCCGTCAGGCGCCCAGCAGAGCCTCGTCAACGTGGTCGTCTCCTGGGAGCTGTGCTGGTATCGCTACGAGGTCGACCTCTCCGACGAGCGCTCCAGCGTCCGGCTGGCCGGACAGGGATACGAGCTGAGTGAGCTGACTCCACCGGAGCTTTCCCCCAATGCCGTCTCGGACGAGAACGGCGCGCTCGCGCTGAGGGCGGAGCTCGCCCGATGATCTACTGCGTCGTACCAGAGGCGCTCGCCGGCGAGCTGCTGGAAAAGCTCGCGAGCCGCTACGCCGAGGATCCGAGCGTTACGGTGATCGTCGACCGCCGTAGATCATCGCGGCGGGAGCGCGGCGCACCGGCGGGTGGCAGGCGGGAGCTTCGGGACCGCAGACGGGCGCGCGTGGCGGGCGAGCTCCCCGGTCTGGTCTGCGATTGAAGCTGGTCGTCCACGTCGACGGCGGAGCGAGGGGCAATCCGGGGCCGGCGGCGATCGGAGTGGTCGTCTCCGAGCCGGGGGGCGAGGTGCTGGAGGAGGGCGGCGAACGGATCGGGGTCGCGACCAACAACGTCGCCGAGTACCGCGCGCTGCTGCTTGGGCTCCAGCGGACGCGGGCACTCGGCGCCCAGGAGGTCGAGATCGTCAACGACTCCGAGCTCATCGCCCGCCAGCTCACGGGCGCCTACCGGGTCAAGCACCCCGCGATGAAGCCGCTGTACCGCGAAGCGATCACGGCGCTGAGAGGCTTTCACCGGTGGCAGATACGGACCGTGCCGCGGGAGCAGAATGCCCGCGCCGACGCGCTCGTGAACGCCGCGCTCGACGACGGGCCCTGAGCGCTCGCCCCCGAGTCGCGGGATCGAGCTGCTTCAGGAGCCGACGCGCTCGAGGGCGACGACGATGCGGTGCACCAGCGGCGTCACGCTCGCCTCTCCCCGCTGGATCGCCGCGGCGATCGCCAGCCCGACAAGCACGTCGATCACGTAGTGCTCGCCCAGGTAGACGACGGCGAAGCTGGCCAGCGCGACGTACGTCCAGCCCAGGGCGCCGGGCACGGCGCCCAGCTCGGCGAGGCCCATCGCGGTGATCGCCGCCGAGGCGATGTGATCGGAGGGCATCGAGGCCCAGGGGTTTCCCACGTCGGTCTTCCGTGGCTTGTGAAAAAGCGAATCGACCACCTTGCGCCTCACGCGCTGCACCTGACCGTCCATCAGCCCCGCATTCTCCGAGGCCCACCACGGCGGCGGGGTCGGGACCAGGTAGTAGAACGGCGTCGTCAGGTGGTATGCCGCCGCCAGCCGTCCGGCCGCGCGCGGGACGTACTCGGGGTGGCGCACCAGCAGCCACGCGAGCAGCATGTGGGGGGTGAACCACGACGCGTAGATCACAGTTACCACCTTGTCGAGCGTCGTCACCCGCGCTGGGTCGCGCAGCGCCTGCTGTAGGCGTTGGCCCGGCGGCACGCCGAGGCCGATCACGCTGTCGATGCGCACCGGATAGGCGACGCGCAAGCGCTCGCGGAGCTTCGGGTTCTCGTAGGGCAGCTCCCAGGTGACCTCGAAGGACCACATGTAGGCGGCGCCGACAACGGCGTAGCGCCACCTTCGCCGCGGCGTGGCCGCCGACACGGCCAGCGGCGCGGCGGTGACCAGCACGAGCGTCACCGCCGGGGGGACGCGCAGGCGCCGGCGCGCCAGCACGACGCCGATCGCCGGCACGCCCGCGGCGAGCACCACCCATTGGGCGGGGGTCATCGAGCGCCTGCGCTTGGCGATCAGCCGCCTGCGGGCGCGCCTGGCGAGGCGCACCAGCGGGTGCGCCCGCTCGGGGCCGCGCCTTCGATGGGCGGCCGAGCGACGCGACGAGCGCTTTGCGCCGCGGCCGAGCATCACGTGGACACGCGGTCGAGCGTCTCGGCGATCCGGCGCACCAGCGGCGTCGTCTGCGCCTCCCAGCGCTGGATTCCCGCGGCGATCGCGAGCCCGACGAGCACGTCGGTCACGTAGTGCTCTCCCATGTAGACGACGGCGAAGCTCGCCAGCGCCACGTAGGTCCAGCCGAGGACGCCGTAGACCGGCCCGACCTCGGCCAGGCCCATCGCGGTCATCGCCGCCGAGGCGATGTGATCCGAGGGCATCGAGCCCCACGGGTTGCCCGGATCTGAGTCGTGGACCTGGCGTGGCCTGCGCCGGAGCGAGTTGACGACGTGGCGCCGGACGCGCTCGACCTCGCCGTCCATCCGCCCCGCCTCCTCGGAGGCCCACCACGGCGGCGCCGTCGGGACGAGGTAGTAGAAGGGCGTGGTCAGGTGGTAGGCCATCGCGAGCCGGGTGGCGGCCCGCGGAAAGAACCGGTCGTGGCGGAGCAGCACCCACGCGAGCACGCCGTGGGGCAGGAACCACGACCCGTAGATCAGCACCACGATCTTGTCGAGCGCGGTCACCCTCGGCGGGTCGCGCAGAGCCCGCTGCAGGCGCTGGCTCGGGGGTATCCCGAGGCCAATCAGGCTGTCGAGGCGGATCTCGTAGTCGATCTGCAGGCGCCGGCGGAGCTTCTCCGGGTTCTCGTAGGGCAACGCCCAGGTGATGACGAACGACCACATGTAAGCGGCGCCGATCGCGGCGTACCGCCATCTTCGCCGTGGCGTGGCCACCGCTACGCCCACCGGCGCGGCGGAGACGAGCGCGAGCGTGACCACCGGCGGCACGCGCAGGCGCCGGCGCGCCAGCACGAGCCCAACCGCCGGCGCGGCGGTGGCGCCCAGCACCCATTGGAGCGGGGTCATCGAGCGCCCGCGGCGCCTTACCCTGCCCCGGCGAGCGCGCTTGGTCAAGCGCACGAGCGTGTGCGGCGGCACCGGCCCGTAGATCCGATGCGCCTCCGGGCGGCGTTGGAAGAGCGTGCACGCCATCGCGCCCAGAGCCTAGCTGAGCGCCAGGCCGGCCCTTGCCCGGCCAACACTCGAAAGCGATCGGCTCCAGCCGGTCGCTACTCTTCACCTGTGAGCGATCTCCTGATCGAGCTCAGCGCGTGGCTGGAGCAGACCGCCCAGCGGCTGCGAACGGGTGAGATCGAGCCCGATGGCGCGCTGGCGCTGATCGAGGAGTGCGCGCGACTGGCCGCCGAGGCCAGCTCGCATGTCGATGAGCGCGTTCGGGCGGCGATCGAACCGCTGCCAGACCTTCCGGGACAGCTTCCGCTGCCGGCGGCATGACATCGTCGTGCCGCTAGTCGGCCTGGCGCCCAAACCCTGCTACCCCGAGCACCTGCGCGTCGAGGTTGAGCGCTGCCTGCAGGAGCTGCGCTTCTCCAGTGAGGCGGCGACGGTCGGCCTTCAAGAGGCGATGCGGTACTCGCTGCTGGCGTCGGCCAAGCGGATCCGGCCGGTGCTCGCGCTCGCCACCGCGGAGGCGATCGGGCGCGAGCCAGCCTCCGTGCTGCCGCTCGCGGCCGCACTCGAGCTGATCCACACCTATTCGCTGATCCACGACGACCTGCCCGCGATGGACGACGACGAGCTGCGCCGCGGCCGCCCCACATGTCATCGGGCGTTCGGCGAGGATGTCGCGATCCTCGCCGGCGACGGGCTCTACGCCGAGGCGTTCCGGCTGCTGCTCGGAGAGCAACGGGGAGAGCCGGCGGACGTGCTCGCCGCCGCGGGTGAGCTCGCCGCCGCGACCGGGGTGGGAGGGATGGTCGGCGGGCAGTACCTGGACGTCGCCGGCACGGCCCCGTCCGGCGCTCAGGGCCTGCGACGACTGCACGAGCTGAAGACCGGACGCCTGATCGCCGCCAGCGTCGAATGCGTCCTGCTGCTGGCCGGGTACGGCCGGCGTGACACAATCGATCCGTTCCACATCTTCGCGAGCGAGCTGGGCGTGCTCTTCCAGATCGTTGACGACATCCTCGACGTGACCGGTTCCCAACCAGCGCTCGGTAAGCGCCAAGGCAGTGACGAACGGCTCGGAAAGCGCACGTACGTGACCGAGTTCGGCCTCGACGGCGCCCGCGACCTCGCTCGCGAGTCGCACGCCCGTGCCCGCGACGCGCTGGCGCGCGCGGTGCCAACCGGCGCCGTGCAGCTGCAGCAGATCACCGACTTCATCGCGACGCGAACCCACTGATGCCCCCACTCGTCTTGCACCGGATCGAGCAGCCGCAGGACCTGCACGGGCTGACCGACCACGAACTGGAAGTGCTCGCTCAGGAGGTGCGCGAGCACATCATCGACACTGTCGGCGAGATCGGGGGCCACTTCGGCGCGAACCTCGGGACCTGCGAGCTGGCCGTCGCCCTGCACTCGTTGCTGGACTCACCCCGTGACAAGGTCCTGTGGGATGTCGGGCACCAGGCGTATCCGCACAAGGTCCTGACCGGCCGCCGCGATCAACTCCAGACGATCCGCTCCTACGAGGGACTCGCGCCGTTCTGCGCGATCCACGAGTCCGAGCACGACATCATGGGCGCCGGCCACGCGTCCACCGCGATCGGTTACGCCGTCGGGATCAAGGAGGCGATGCGCCGCGGCCACGGCGAGGACGCGCACGTGGTCGCCGTCGTCGGGGACGGCGCCATGACCGGTGGGGTGGCGTTCGAGGCCGTGCATCAGGCGGGGGGCAGCGGCACGCCGATCGTCGTCGTGCTCAACGACAACGGCATGTCGATCGCGCCGAACGTCGGTTCGCTCTCGCACTACTTCAATCGCGTCCGCCTGAACCCGCGGCTGTGGCACGCGCGCGAGGAGGTCGAGGGCGGGCTGACGAAGCTGCCGGCGGGAATCGGCGCCGCGTTCGAGCGAATCGGCCCGCACTTCAAGGAATCGATCAAGGCGTTCTGCGCCCCCGGGCTGTGGTGGGAGGAGCTCGACTTCGCCTACATGGGGGTGATCGACGGCCACGACGTCCACGCCCTCCGACGCGCGCTGCGCGAGGCGCTCGCGGCCCAGCGGCCCGTCGTCGTCCACTGCGCCACCGTCAAGGGCAAGGGGTTCGCGCCGGCCGAAGAGGGGGGCCTGGAGGGGATGGAGCAGTGGCATGCGGCCAAGCCGAAGTCGATCTCTCGCGGCGCACCCGCGGTCAAGGCTGCGCGCCCGTCCGGGGCGAAGCGCGCCCCCCCGGCCTACACGCAGGTCTTCGGCAACGCGCTCGTGCAGGAGTGCCGCCGCGACCGCCGCGTGCTTGGGATCACCGCGGCGATGAACTCCGGCACCGGCCTGCACATCCTCCAGCGCGAGCTCCCCGATCGCTACTTCGACGTGGGAATCGCCGAGCAGCAGGCGGTGCTGCTCGCGGCGGGACTCGCGCTGCAGGGCGCCAAGCCGGTCGCCGCGATCTACTCGACCTTTCTCCAGCGCGCCTACGACCAGATCGTCCACGACGTCTGCCTGCAGAAGCTGAACGTCGTGTTCGCGCTCGATCGCGCGGGGCTCGTCGGCGACGACGGGCCCACTCATCATGGGGCGTTCGACATCGCCTATCTGCGCTGCCTGCCCAACATCGTTCTGATGGCACCTCGCGACGAGGCGATGCTCGTGCACATGCTGCGCACCGCCCTGTGCCACGACGACGGTCCGATCGCGCTGCGCTATCCCCGGGGCGAGGGCACCGGCGTGCCGCTGCCCGACCGGCCGCGCGTGATCGAGCTCGGCACCGGCGAGATCCTGCGCGATGCGGGCTCCGCGAGTCACGGCCGGGGCCGCGTGGCGCTGCTCGGCTACGGCAGCGGCGTCGGCAAGGCGCTGGAGGCCGCCGACATCCTGTCCGAGCGCGGGATCTCGGCGACCGTGGCCGACGCGCGCTTCGCCAAGCCGATCGATGCCGGCCTGGCGGCCCAGCTCGCCGCCGAGCACGACCTGCTGGTGACCGTCGAGGAGGGCGTGCTCGCCGGCGGCTTCGGCTCGGCGGTGTGGGAGACGCTCTCGGATGCCGGGATCGCGGCACGGATCCTGCGCGTCGGGCTGCCCGACCGGTATGTCACGCACGGCACGGTGCGGCTGCTGCACGAGGAGGTGGGCTTCACCGGCAGACGGATCGCCGAACGGATCGAGGCGGCGGTCGCGGGTCGCAGCGGCGTTCGCAGCGGCTGAGCCTGCGCCCCTTCGATCCCCGCCGGGCGCGCGGTGCACGATCACGTACCGTTCGTCACGTGCAGCGAGTCCGTCTCGACAACCTCCTGTACCAGCGGGGAGCGTTCCCCTCGCGCTCGCGGGCCGCTGCATCGGTGCTCGCGGGCGAGGTGCTGCTGGGGTCCGAACGCCGGCGCGCGCAGAAGGCGGGCCAGCTCGTAGCCGAGGATGTCGAGCTCGAGCTCACCCCCGCTCCCGCGTTCGTCTCGCGCGGCGGGGTGAAGCTCGCAAACGCGCTGGCGGCGCTCGAGCTCGGGGTGACGGGCGCGCGCGCGCTCGACCTCGGAGCGTCTACGGGCGGGTTCAGCGACTGCCTGCTGCAACGCGGCGCCGAGCGTGTGGTCGCCGTCGACGTTGCCTACGGCGAGCTGCATTGGCGGCTGCGCTGCGATCCCCGCGTGACCGTGCTCGAGCGCTGCAACGCGCGCTCGCTGCGCGCCGACCAGCTGCCCTACCGCCCCGATCTGATCGTGATCGACGTCTCGTTCATCTCGCTGCGCAAGGTGCTGCCGGCGGCGCTGGCCTGCGCGGCGGCTCGGTTCGACTGCCTGGCGCTGATCAAGCCGCAGTTCGAGGCCGGGCGCGAGCGCGTCGGCAAGGGGGGCGTCGTGCGCGAGCCGCGGTGGCGCCGGGAGGCCCTCGTCGACGTCGGCCTCGCCTCCCGCGCGCTCGGGGCCGCCGTGCTCGGATACGCCAGCTCCGGGCTGCCGGGCCCGAAGGGCAACCGCGAGACGTTCGTTTGGCTCGCCGAAGCGCAGCGCGGCGGCGGCGGCCGGGGCGAGCGCGAGGTTCTCGCCGCGATCGAGCGGGCCGCGTGCGAGGTCGAGCCGTGAGCCCGGTCCGCGCGGCCACCGTCTTCACCCACCGCCGCCCTGCCGAGACGGCGCGCGCACTCGAGGTGCTGCTGGAGATCGCGCGGGGATCCGGCGCGGTGCTGCGGTTCGATCCCGCCGAGACGCGCAAGCACGGGCTCGTATCCGCGCCGGGGCTCGAGCTCGACGCGGTCCTCTCCCGGGACGTCGACATCTGCTTCGCACTCGGCGGCGACGGTACGATCCTGCGCGCGCTGAGGGCATACGCCGGCACCGACGTTCCGGTCTTCGCCGTCAACTTCGGGGAGATCGGGTTCCTCGCGACAGTCGACCGCGAGCATGGGCGGGATGGGGTGATGCGCGCGTTCGTGAACGAATACGAGGTCCTCTCGCTGCCTGGGATCGTGATCACAGGCCCCGGCGACGAGTGGCTCGCGATCAACGACGTCTCGATCCACCGTCAGCCGGGCAACCGGGTGGCCGACCTCCAGTACGCCGTCGGCGCCGACGAGATCGGGCGCGTGCGGTGCGACGGCCTGGTGGTCGCCACTCCCGCCGGCTCGACCGGCTACAACCTCGCCAACGGCGGGCCGGTGATGGCATGGGGGGTGGAGGGCTTCGTCGTGTCGTTCATCGCGCCCCACTCGCTGACCGCGCGAGCGCTGGTGGTGGCTCCAGCGGACATGCTCACTGTCCGCAACTGCTCGGATGAAGAGCCCGTTGACTTGGCAGTCGACGGCCGGCCGGTGTGCGCGCTGGCTCCAGGGGAGCGAGTCACCGCGCGGTTCGCCGACGGCCAGGGCTCGCTCGCCCAGATCGCCGGCACGAACTTCTACGAGCGCCTGCGCGAGAAGTTCGGGCGCTTGGCGACGCCGCCATAACGGAGGCGCTCCGTCGTGCCGGTCGCGCCGTGCACGGGCCTGGTGTCAGGCTTTCGTGCCCCGAGGTCAGGCCGCCGTATCCGGACCCTCAGATACTTCGCCATGACCCCAAGGTCCATCCGCGGCGCCTGCTACACCGTCGCGCATGCTGCACGAACTGCGGGTCGAGAACCTGCTGCTGATGGAGCGTGCGGAGCTGCGGCTCGCGCCGGGGCTGAACGTGCTCACGGGGGAGACCGGGGCGGGCAAGACCCTGCTCGCGCACGCGCTTGACCTGCTGCTCGGCGGCCGCGCGCGCAGCGCCGCCGTCCGCGAGGGCGCCGCCGAGGCGTATGTCGAAGGGGTGTTCTCGCTGCCGGTACCCCTGCAGGCCGCCGATCGCGAGCGAATCCCCGAAGGCGCCGAGGAGGTCGTCCTGGCGCGGCGAGTGTGGCCCGACGGTCGTACCCGTGCTTACGTGTGCGGGCGATCCGCGACGCTCGCCGACTTGCGCGAGCTGGGCAGCCGACTGCTTGCGTTCTACGGGCAGCACGAGCACCGCAAGCTGATGCTCGCCACCGCCCAGCTCGACGTGCTCGACGCGCACTGTGGGGAGGGCCAGTCGGCGCTGCGAGCGCGGCTCGGCGAGGCCTACCAGCGCGTGCGTGGGCTCGAGCAGCGTGCCGCGCAGCTGCGCGAGCTGGCCGGCGCGCGGGAGCGCGAGCTCGACCTGGTCGCGTTCGAGCTGCGGGAGATCGAAGCGCTTGCGCCGACCGAGGAGGAGGAGCAGGCGCTCGGCATCGAGCGCGACCGCCTGCGCAACCTCGAGGCGCTGCGGGCCGCCGCGGCCGCGGGAGTGGAGGCGATCTCCCCCGACGGGGGAGCCGGCGTGGCGGAGCTCTTGGCCGGCGCCACCCAGCGGATGGAGGCGGCCGCAGCGATGGACCCGGAGCTCGCCGCCCTGTCCGAGCGGCTGCTGGCGCTCCGCTACGAGGCCGAGGACCTGGGCGGCGAGCTGCTCCGGTACCTGCTGAGCGTCGAGGGGGCCAGCACCGGCCTCGCCGAGCGTGGTGCCCCCGGGAGGCTGGAGGAGGTCGAGGAGCGGCTCGCGCAGCTCGCACGATTGCAGCGCAAGCACGGTGGTCCGATCGCCGAGGTCCTGCGCCATGCCGAGCGCTGCCGGGCCAGGCAGGACGAGCTCGAGCATGCCGACGAAGCGCTGGCGGCGGCGGCAGACGAGCTCGCCCAGGCACGGTCAGAGCTCGACCAGCTCGCCGCCGAGCTCGGCGCTGCTCGCCGCGCCGCAGCGCCCGGGCTGGCCGCTGCCGTTCGCCGCCGCCTGGCCGAGCTGGCGATGCCCGACGCCCGCTTCGAGGTGCAGGTGCGCCCCCGCTCGGACGGCTGCGGCCCGCGTGGCGCGGATGCGGTCGAGCTCCTGATCGCCCCCAACCCCGGGCTGCCGGCGGGGCCACTGCGTGAGATCGCCTCCGGCGGGGAGCTCTCGCGGGTGATGCTCGCACTGCTGAGCGTGGCGCACGGTGGGCCGGCGGCGAGCGAGTCCGCACCGGAGGATGGCCAGCCGCCGGCGCAGGACGACGTGTCGTGGCCGGAGGCTGACGAGAAGCGGTCGCGGCCGGAGGCTGACGAGGAGCGCCCGCTGCTCGTGTTCGACGAGGTCGACGCCGGCATCGGCGGCCACACCGCGCGCGCGGTCGGAGAGCACCTGCGCGGGCTGGCGCGCCGCCGGCAGATCCTCTGCATCACCCATTTGCCCCAGGTGGCCGCATGCGCCGCGCGGCACTTCACGATCGTCAAGGACGTGCGCGCTGTGCCGGCGCGCACGACGGTCACCGCGCTCGACGGAGACGGGGTTGTCGGCGAGCTCGTGCGGATGCTCGGCGCCGGCGAAGGCGACCGCGCCGCCAGCCAGCACGCGCGGGCGCTGCTGCGCGCGGCGTAGGTGCGCGACCGGGACTGCGCGACCGCGCCGGGCGCTCGAAGTCGCCGTCCGGCGCAGCAGCTACCTTGACAGCCGTCCACTAGACTCGAGGATCGATCGATGGCACAACACCCGCGACGCGCCGCGACCAGCACCGCCGGGGAGACCCGGTTCATCTTCATCACCGGCGGAGTCGTCTCCTCGCTGGGCAAGGGGATCGCGGCGGCGTCGATCGGGCGGCTGCTGGTCACCCGCGGGTTCGAGGTCCAGCTGCAGAAGTTCGATCCGTACATCAACGTCGACCCGGGCACGATGTCGCCCTACCAGCACGGCGAGGTGTTCGTGACCGAGGACGGGGCGGAGGCCGACCTCGACCTCGGGCACTACGAGCGCTTCACCGACGCGAACACCAGCCGCGCGTCGAACGTGACCGCGGGCGGGATCTACAACACGGTGATCCGACGCGAGCGCCGCGGCGACTACCTCGGTGCCACCGTCCAGGTCGTTCCCCACATCACGGACGAGATCAAGCAGCGGATCAGGCTGATGGCGGAGTCGAGCGAGGTCGACTTCGTGATCACCGAGATCGGCGGTACGGTCGGCGACATCGAGTCGCTCCCGTTCCTGGAGGCGATCCGCCAGTTCCCGGTCGACGTCGGTCGCCGCTGCTGCATGTTCATCCACCTGACGCTTGTGCCCTATATCGGGCATGCGGGCGAGCTCAAGACCAAGCCCACGCAGCACTCGGTCAACGAGCTGCGGCGGATCGGAATCGCGCCGGACATGGTCGTGTGCCGGTCGGAGTCGCTGCTCTCGGGCGAGATCCGTCGCAAGATCGCACTGTTCGCAAGCCTCCCTGTGCAGGCCGTGGTTTCGGCGCGAGACGTCCCGGACATCTACCAGGTGCCGCTCGTGTTCCGCGCCGAGGGCGTCGACGACTACATCCTGCACGAGCACTTCGAGCTCGAGGCCAAGGCCCCGGATCTCCGCTGCTGGGAGGCGATCACTGGGCGCGCCAGCGAGGCACGGCGCAGCGTGCGGATCGCGCTCGTGGGCAAGTATGTCAAGCTCGCGGACGCCTACCTGTCGGTCGTCGAGGCGCTTCGGCACGCGGGCGTGCACCACGGCTGCAAGGTCGAGGTCGAGTGGGTGGACTCGGAGTCGGTCGGCGAGGAGGACGTCGATGCCATGCTGACGCGTGCCGACGGGATCCTGATTCCGGGCGGCTTTGGCGGGCGCGGCTTCGAGGGCAAGATCCGAGCCGCGCAGATTGCCCGGGAGCTTCGTATCCCGTACCTCGGCATCTGTCTGGGCATGCACGTCGCCGTCAGTGAGTTCGCACGCCACGTCGCCGGGATGGAGGGCGCCAACTCGACCGAAATGGACCCCGAGACGCCGTTTGCCGTGATCGACCTGCTGCCCGAGCAGAAGGAGATCGCCGACATGGGCGGAACGATGCGGCTGGGCGCCGACCCGGTGAAGCTGCACGACTCCACCCGTGTGCGCGAGCTCTACGGAGAAGCGGTCGTGTACGAACGCCACCGCCATCGCTACGAGGTCAACAACCATTTGCGCCGCCGGCTCGAGTCCGCCGGGCTCGTGTGCTCGGGTACGTCGCCCGACGAGCGCCTCGTCGAGGTGGTCGAGCTGCGTCCCGACCAGCACCCGTTCTTCCTTGCCTCTCAGTATCACCCGGAGTTCAAATCCCGCCCCGAGCGACCGGCGCCGCTGTTCCGAGAGCTCGTCGGGGCCGCGCTGGCGCACGCGCGCACGACGGAGCGCACGACGGAGCGGACGACGGAGCCCGCACCCAGTCGGTGAAGCGCGCCACCGATGCGCAGCGCGAGCAGCTGGCCGAGACGTTCGTCGAGCTGTGCCGGATCGAGAGCCCGTCAGGCCACGAGCGAGCCTGCGTTGATCGGGTGAAAGCGGAGCTGAGCGCTATCGGCCTGGCGGTGCAGGAGGACGGCGCCGGCCTGCAGGCCGGCGCCGACGCGGGCAACCTGTTCGCTCGGATTCCCGGGCGGGGCCCCGAGAGCATCATGCTCTGCGCCCATCTCGACACAGTCCCGCCCAGTGCTCCGATCGAGCCGGTGCTGGTCGACGGCGCCTGGCAGAACACCAACCCGGGGATCCTGGGCGCCGACAACAAGGCTGCGGTCGCGGTGCTGGTTGAGCTCGCGCGCCGGCTCATCCGCGCGCCCGAGCCGCCCGAGGTCGGCGTCGAGCTCTTGTTCACCGTCTCCGAGGAGAATGGCCTGCACGGGGCCAAGGCATTCGATCCCGGGCGGCTGCGCAGCAGGCTCGGCTTCGTCCTCGATCACGCCTCGCCGATCGGCGAGATCGTGATCGCGTCGCCGACGTATCACAGGATCACGGCGGAGTTGCGCGGCCGCGCGGCCCATGCCGGGATCCGCCCGGAGCAGGGCCGCAGCGCAATTGCCGCGGCGGCGCGCGCGGTCGCGTCGATGCGCCTCGGACGTGTCGACCCCGAGAGCACGGCGAACATTGGCACGATCAGCGGTGGAACCGCCGCGAACGTCGTGCCCGAGCGCTGCCGTCTGCAGGGCGAGGTGCGAAGCCTGCTCGAGTCACGCGCCGAAGAGCTCGCCACCGAGATCGTCGATCACCTCCAGGTCGCGGCCGACGGCGCCGAGTGCGACCTCGACCTGACCGTGCAGCCGATGTTCGAGGGCTATCGCACGCGGCCCCGCGCGGAGACGGTGCTGCTCGCCGAGCGCGCCCTGCGTGCGTGCGGCTACGAGCCCCGTCAGATCGTCACCGGCGGCGGCTCGGACGCGAACGCGCTGCAAGCCGCGGGCTTTCCGTGCGCGAATCTCGCCGACGGTAGCGAGCGCAACCACGAGCCGGGAGAGCGGATCAGCGTCGATGCCCTGGAGGGGCTGCTCGAGGTCGCGATTGCGCTCGTGGAGGAAGCTGGCCGCGATGGGCTCTGAGTTCGAGCGGATCGACAGCGAGAGGCTGTTCGAAGGCAAGATCATCACAGCCGGTCGCGAGCGCTTCCGTTACACCGACGGCCAGGAGGTCACGCGCGAGAAGGTGTGGCACCCGGGCGCGGTCGGAGTCGTCGCGGTCGACGAGTCGCACGTCTGGCTGACCCGCCAGCCGCGCGAGGCGGTCGGGGCGAGCCGATCGCTTGAGATCCCGGCCGGCAAGCTCGATATGGCGGGGGAGGAGCGCCTCGCGTGCGCCAAGCGTGAGCTCACCGAGGAGATCGGTAAGCAGGCGGCGCGCTGGGAGGAGATCTTCTTCTTCTACACGAGTCCGGGATTCAGCGACGAGCGCGTCTGGCTGTACCTCGCGACCGGTCTCTCCGACGCCTCCCCAGGCCCGTCATCGGGCGGCGAGCCCGAGGAGGACGAGCGGATCGAGCTCGTGCCGTGGCCGCTGGACCAGATCGATCGCGCGATCGCCAAATGCGCGGACTCGAAGTCGCTGATCGCCTTGCTGTGGCTGAGCCAGCGCCTACGCCAGCCCTAGCCTGTCGTCGTCGTTGTCGGCGGGTTGTCCGCGAGCTTGCAGAACAGATCTCCGAGCGCGCCCTGGCCGCGGGTCGCCGTCACGGACAGGTGCACGCGGTTTAGGTCCACCACCAAGCCGAGCAGCTGGAGATCGAGCGGGCCGACGACGAGGTCAAGCACCGGACAGGTGGCGTTCGCGGCCTGGCTGGCGCTTGCCGCCGGCGTGACATCGGCGGTGAATCGCAGTACGTGTCCCGCATGCCTGTGGACCGCCGTCGAGAGGGCTCGGGCTGCCGAGGCTCGTGCCGAGGCGACGCGCGCACGTGCCAGGCGACAGAACAGGGAGCCCAGGACGCCGCCCTTCGGCTGGCCGGTGATGTCGAGCTGCACCTTGTCGAGGTGGGCGTTGAGCCCCAACAGGTTGAGGTTGAGCTGGTTGAGGAACAGATGGAGGACGCGACAGCGGCCACCGGCGGCGGCGGTCAGGGCGACGATGCTGTGAACGGTCGTAGAGTGACCGGCATCGTCGGTCAGGCTCGCCGTGACCTTACCGGTCGCCTTCACCGACCTTCCGGCGCCCGAGAACTTCAGGACTTCTACTCCCACAGCCAGTCTGGCGGGCCTGGCGGTTGGTGCGGTGGTCGCCGCGGGGGCGCTCGAAATGGCGAGCGCCGCGACGATTCCAGCCAACGCGGCTGTCAGCGGCAATACCCAGCGGCGATCTCTGTGCACGGCATCCTCCCATCGGTACTAAAGGGGTCCCGTCGCTCGTCTCCCCGTTCGGAGCGATTGTGAAACAGCTCGCCCGGGCGATGCGTGGGAAACAGGAATCTCGAGGCCCGGCTCGAATCGGCGGCTATGACCACCGTCGATGCCCCCGCGCCACCGCGGCGCTTGACCGAGCTGACCCTCGACTTCCTCGCCTACCTCGAGCTCGAGCGGGGCCTCTCGCGCAACACGCTCGAGGCGTATCGCTCCGATCTGCAGCAGTTCGGGGAGTTTCTTGGGCGGCGCGACCTCGGCCCGATCGAGGCGGACACGCAGGACCTCGCGGCGTTCGTGGGCGAGCTGGCAGCAGGGTGCGAGGGCCGCGCGCCACTCGCGCCGGCGTCACTGCAGCGAAAGATCGCATGCCTCAGATCGTTCTACCGACACCTGCGCCGCGACCAGATCCTCGACCACGATCCGACCACCGAGCTTCGTCCTCCTCGCCTCGGCGGCAGACTGCCGAAGGTCCTCACCAGGGACGAAGTCGCGCGGCTGCTCGCCCAGCCGCACGGGGTCACTCCCGCGGCGCTCCGGGACCGCGCGCTGTTGGAGACGATGTATGCGTGCGGGCTACGCGCCTCGGAGACGATCGGTCTGCGGCTGTCGGAGCTCGACCTGGACGGGGGGACCCTACGGGCCCAGGGAAAGGGCTCCAAGGAGCGGCTCGTGCCGGTCGGCGGGAGGGCGGTCGCGAGTCTCCGCGCCTACTTGAGCCGGGGGCGCCCGGCGCTTGTGGGCATCGGCGAGGAGCCGCGCGTGTTCGTCAACCTGGGCGGCACCGGGCTCTCGCGCCAGGGCCTGTACAAGATCGTCCAGCGCCACGCCCGCACCGCAGGCCTCGAGCACCGGATGAGCCCGCACACGCTCCGGCACACATTCGCGACCCATCTGCTCGCCGGCGGCTGCGACCTGCGCTCGCTCCAGGAGATGCTCGGGCACGCCGACATCGCCACCACCCAGCTGTACACGCACCTGTCGACCGAGAGGCTCCGCGACGTGTATTTCGAGGCTCATCCACGGGCGCAGATCGAACGTCGCTGAGGCTGTCAGAATCGGAGCGTGAGCGCTCGCCTGGTACTCGCCGCCGTCCTCGTGTGTGGGCTGCTCGCCGGGTGTGGCAACTCGCGCACGCCGGTGCCAAGCCTGTCGAGCCCGCAGCCGCCACAGGGCTTCCAGCTGCTCTCCTATCCGGCAGTGGCCATCGCGTTGAGGGCGCCGCGCAACTGGTCGGTCACCCCGGAGCGAGCCCCACTGGTTGCGACCATCGGCTCGGGCGCGGCGGTTGTGGCGTTGTGGCGCTTTCCGCGGAGCTCGCCTCCGCCCACCGGAACGACTCTGGCGGGCGCGGGCGCGAGACTTCTCGCGCAAGCTCGGGCCCGGGACCCCGGCCTGCGGCTGATCCGCTCCCAAACCGAAGCGATCGACCACGCGCCCGCGATCGAGCTCGACGCGCTCGAGCAGATCAACGGCCAGCTCCGGCGCATACGCTCGATCCACGTGTTCGTCACGGGCGCCGAGCTCGTGCTCGAGCAGTATGCCCCCCCCGCGATCTTCCACGCAATCGACCACGCGGTCTTCTCGCCGGTCAAGCGCTCGCTGCGGCTCTCGCCGGTCGCCCCGGGGCCCGGGGCGTGAGCCGCGCGTTCGTGGTCGTGCTCGACGCCTGCGGCGTCGGCGCGCTCCCGGATGCGGCGGACTACGGCGACGCGGGCACGAATACGCTCGCCCACCTGGCGGCGCAGGCAGGCGGGCTGCGCGTGCCGGCGCTCGAGCGCCTCGGCCTGGGATCGATCCTCGAGCTCGAGGGCGTCCGTCCGGCCGCCTCGCCGGTGCTGCACGGCCGCCTGCACCCGCTGGGACCCGGTAAGGACTCGATCACCGGCCACTGGGAGCTGATGGGGGTCGTCATCGGCAGCCCGCTGCCAACCTACCCCGACGGGTTTCCGCCCGAGGTGATCGAGCTCGTCGTTGCGAGCAGCGGCCGCGGGGTGGTCTGCAACGGCCCATACAACGGGATCGAGGCGATCGATGACTTCGGCGCTCGACACCTTGAGACCGGCGCGCTGATCGTGTACACGAGCCAGGACTCCGTGCTGCAGATCGCGGCGCATGAGGACGTCCTCGCCCCGGCAGACCTGTACCGCATCTGCCGCGAGGTGCGTGGCGGGCTGCCCGTCGAGCACGGCGTCGGACGGGTGATCGCGCGCCCGTTCACAGGTACGGCGCGGGCCTTCGAGCGCACCGACCGCAGGCGGGACTTCTCGCTGGCGCCGCCGGCGCGCAGCTACCTGCAGGAATGCCAGCAGGCAGGCGTCCCGGTCCACGCCGTGGGCAAGGCCGGGCAGTTGTTCGCCGGAGTCGGCGTGGACTTCCAGCACCCCGGACCGACCAACGCCGACGCGCTCGCGTGCACGACCGAGCTGCTGAGAACGCTTGACACCGGACTCGTGTTCACGAACCTGATCGAGACCGATCAGCGCTACGGCCACCGGCACGACGTCGCGGGCTTTGCCCGCGCGCTGATCGAGATCGATGCGTGCATCGAGAGGTGGCTCGCGCTGCTGCGCCCGGCGGATCTGCTGATCCTGACCGCCGATCACGGCTGCGACGTGACCGCGCCCCACACCGACCACACACGCGAGCACGCTCCATTGCTCGCGGCGTTCGACGGCCACGACTCCCGCCGTCATGATGGTCCGCTCGCGGACGTCGGCGCGAGCGTCCTGCGGTGGCTCACCGGGCTCGATGCCGCTTCGCTACCCGGCGAGGCGTTCGTGACCCGCAGGGGCTGACCCGGTGCCAGAGCTGCCCGAGGTCGAGACCATCCGCCGGCAGCTGGGGCCGAGCTTGGAGGGTCGCAGGATCGAGTCGGTGGAGATCCTCGACCCGCGCTGGACGCGACCGATCGCCCCAGGTCCGGTGCAGGCGGAGCTGAAGGGGGTGCGCGTGCAGCGAGTCTCGCGTGCCGGCAAGTACCTCCTGTTCTCGCTCTCGGGCGACCGGCACCTGCTCGTGCACCTGCGGATGACCGGAGCGCTGCTGTTCGACCCTGTGCTCGAGCCACCGCACACACGGGTTCGCTTCGAGCTCGACCGGGGGCACCGGCTGGCGTACGTCGACCCGCGGCGGTTCGGCACCGGGCACCTCGTTCACGGAGCCGCGGCGCGCGATCTCTATCTGGCGGCCAGGATTGGGGTCGAGCCGTTCACCCCGGAGTTCACAACCGCGTATCTGCGCAGCTCGGCGCGCGGCCGAAGCGCCCCCGTCAAAGCGTTCCTGCTCGACCAGCGACGGATCGCCGGCGTCGGAAACATCTACGCCGACGAGGCGCTGTTCCGCGCCGGGATCCATCCGCTGCGCCCGGTCGGTGCCCTGAACGGGCCGCAGTGGGCTCGGCTGCACGACGCGATCGAAGACGCGCTGCAGGCGGGGATCGACGCCAAGGGCGCCTCGATCGACGACTTCCGTCACATCGACGGGGCCAAGGGATCATTCCAGGACCGCTTCCTCGTGCACCTGCGGGCGAGCAAGCCGTGCGTCCGTTGCGAGGGCATCGTGCGCAAGATCGTCGTCGCCGGACGGGGGACGTACGTGTGCGAGCGCTGCCAGCCGCGGCCACGGGCAGTGCGACGTCCGCGCGCCCGATAGGGCGCACGCCCCGGCCCGGCTACACCGCCAGGAGCTCCTCCAGCCGTCCCTCACGGTCGGCGGCCACCAGCTCGCGAAGCCCGCCGAGCGTCTGCTCTCCGATCACGAGCTGGGGAAAGGTGGTCATGCCGGTGCGGCGCGCAAGGTCGGCGCGACCGTCCGGGTCTCGTGCCAGATTGATCTCCTCGTAGCCGACCCCCCGGCGGGTGAGAAGCGCCTTGGCGGTTACGCACATCGCGCAACGATCGGTGGTGTACAACGTGACGCTGCTCATGACCTCAGCGAGTATAGAACTGGCCGGAGCCGGTCCGGGACGCCAGCTTGGCTCGCCGTGCAGAGCGGGTGGGCGATGCCGGCCCCGCTGAAGACGGAGGCGATCGTGCTGCGCTCGATCCGCTACGGCGAGGCCGACCGCATCCTGCATCTGTACACGCCCCGACTCGGACGCATCGGCGCGATCGCCAAGGGCGCACGACGCTCCCGCAGTCGTTTCGGGGCGAGGCTCGAGCCGTTCTTCCACATCCGCGCCGTGTTGCACGAGGGGCGTGGCGATCTGCTCACGGTGAGCGGCGTCGACACGGTCGCTGCCCACGGGGCGCTCCGTGAACATGCGGCGACGCTCGATGCGGCTGCGCGTGCGTGCGACGCCGTCGCGAGGATGTTCGAGACGCCCGACCCCCACCCGGAGGTGTTCGTGCTGCTCGCCAATCAGCTCGCGCTCCTGAACGCCGACGTCGCCAATGCCCAGCCCGCGAGCGGGCTCGCGTTCCGGCTGAAGCTGCTACTGGCAGCTGGCATCCTCCCGCAGCTCGCGGCGTGCGTCTCATGTGGTGAGGATCAGCACCTTCATGGCTTCTCGGCCGCCGCCGGCGGCGTCGTCTGCAGCTCGTGCGAGGCTTCGGCGTTCCCCCTCGACGAGGCCGCGTATAGGTTCCTCGTCGACGCCCTGGGACAGCCGCTCGCACAGGCGCCGGATGCGTCCGAGCGGGCGCTGCGCCAAGCCGAGCGCGCGATCACCGAGACCGCGGCCCATCACGCGCACGTGCGCCTACGGCCACTGCTGCGCGCCGCGTGAAGTGCTTCGAGCGCTACGCGCCGCCGTACTCGTCGTCGTTGACGTGCTCTTCCCAGAGCGTCTCCTTGCCCGCGCCCGGATCGGTCGCCTGCACGGCGAGGTGGGTCATCAGCCGCCCGCGCCCAGCGCCGTGCCAGTGGCGCTCGTCAGGCGCGAACTCGACGCTGTCGCCGGCCACCGCCTCACACACAGGCTCGCCCTCGCGCCCGATCCGGGCGACCCCGTCGAGGATGTAAAGCACCTGACCGAGGGGATGCGTGTGCCAGGCTGTACGTGCGCCCGGTGCGAAAGTCACACGGAGGATGCGGGTCGGCGCCGGGGTCGGCAGCGTGCCGAGATCCTCCATCCAGGTTTGACCGGTGAACCAGTCGGCCGGGCCGGGATCACTGGTGCTCGTCTTCAGCCTGCGCAGCTTCATTGCCGAACCTCGCTTTCGGGATGCGTGACAAGTTGGCCCCAAGTCTGCCGCACGACCACCCGCGCTGTCAGAATCGGCGTCGTGACCGATCGAGCCCTCGCGACCGATTACGAGCACCCATCGGGTGCGGTCGCCGAGCGGTTCGGCGAGCGGATCCGCGCTCGTGAGCAGCGCGAGCTCTCGCCCAGGGCCACGCACTCCTACCCGGCGCCCAGACTGCGAGCGGAGTCCGACTGCGGGCTGCGCACACCGTTTCAGCGCGACCGCGACCGGATCGTCCACTGCAAGGCGTTCCGGCGGCTGAAGCACAAGACCCAGGTGTTCGTCTCGCCGGCGGGAGACCACTACCGCACCCGGCTCACGCACACGCTCGAGGTCACCCAGGTCTCACGCACGGTCGCGCGGGCGCTGGGCCTGAACGAGGATCTGGTTGAGGCGATCGGCCTCGGGCACGACCTCGGTCACCCGCCGTTCGGCCACATTGGCGAAGAGGCGCTTGACCGCTGCCTGGCCGAGCGGTTCTCCGCCTCGTTCCGCCACCACGAGCACTCGTTGCGCGTGGTCGACACGCTCGAGCGCGAGGGCCGGGGCCTCAACCTCACGCTTGCGGTCCGCGACGGGATCGTGGGGCACTCGGGTCGCGCCGCGGAGCCCTCGACACCCGAGGGCGGGATCGTCCGGCTGGTCGACCGGATCGCCTACATCAACCA
>QHBV01000039.1 GCA_003244035.1 Solirubrobacterales bacterium
TCGTCGTCCTTGGTGAAGTCCAGTCCACCGCGCAGCGCCTCGTACACGACCCGCCCGTAGTTCTTGGCGGACAGGCCGAGCTTCGGCTTCGTCGTGGCCCCGAGCAGCGGGCGCCCGAACTTGTCGAGGTACTCGCGCTCCATCACGATCCCGTGCGGCGGTCCCTGGAAGGTCTTGAGGTAGTGCGGCGGGATCCGCATGTCCTCGAGCCGCAGCGCCTTGAGCGCCTTGAACCCGAACACGTTGCCGATGATCGAGCTGGTCAGGTTGGCGACCGAGCCCTCCTCGAAGAGATCGATGTCGTAGGCGATCTTGGCGATGTACTGCCCGGGGGAGCCCGGGACCTCATCGCACGTGTACGCCTTGGCCTGATAATGCTCGTGGGGGGTCAAGCGGTCGGTCCAGACCACGGTCCACGTCGCCGTGGACGATTCGCCGGCGACGGCCGCAGCCGCCTCGATCGGGTCCACGCCGTCCTGCGGGGTGATCCGGAACGCGCACAGGATGTCGGTGTCCTTGGGCTCGTACTCGGCGTTCCAGTAGCCCATCTCGGCATACGGGGTTACGCCGGATGCCCAGCGATCCTTCTTGCCGTTGGTCTTGCTGTCGGTCGCTTCAGGTGTCATCTTTGCTGGCCTTTCGATCGCGAACTGTGGACCTAGCTTACTCACCCGTCCATAATCGTCAAGGACTGATTTGCCGTGATGGCATAGGTGTTGCACTATGGTCGCTGGGGGTTGTAGCCTTCGGCGGCTCATGGACGCCGGGAACCTCGCCGAGCTCGAGCCGGTCGCACTCGCGGCCACGCGCGCGGCCGCGCTCGCGTGTCAGCGCTGGATCGGCCGCGGCAGCCCCGACGACGCCGATGAGGCAGCCACGGAGGCGATGCGCACCGCGCTGGCCAAGGCGCAGGGGCTGGGCACCGTCGTGATCGGCGAGGGCGCCAAGGACAAGGCGCCGATGCTGTTCGACGGCGAGCAGGTGGGCAAGGGCGGTGAGCCCGCGTTCGACATCGCGGTCGATCCGCTCGAGTGCACCAAGCTGTGCGCGAAGGGACTCCCGAGCTCGCTCGCGACGATCGCATTCGCCCAGCCGGGCACGATGCCGCCGCTCGGCGCCGCCTACTACATGGACAAGCTGGTCGGCCCGCGGGCACTGCGCGGGGTCCTCAACCTGACCGACCCGCCCGAGACCACCCTGCAGCGCACGAGCGAGGTGCTCGGCAAGCCGATCCAGGATCTGCGCATCGTGGTGCTCGACAAGCCCCGCCACGAGGAGCTGATCGAGCGCCTGCAGCGCGCTGGAGCCGAGGTGAGCATCCCGCCCGACGGCGACGTCGCCGGCGCGCTCGCCGCGATCCTGCCCGGCGCAGAAGCCGACCTGCTGATGGGCATCGGCGGCACCCCCGAGGGAGTCATGACCGCCTGCGCGGTCCGCGCCCTCGGCGCCTTCATGCAGGCGCGGCTCGCGCCGCAGCGGCCCGATGAAGAGCAGGCGGTCGCGAGCGCGGGCCTGTCGACCGAGCGGATCTACGAGCTCGACGAGCTCGCCGCCGGCGAGGGCCTGTTCGCGGCCACCGGCATCACCGGCGGTCCGCTGCTGCGGCGCCCATGGCGCCAGGACGGCCACGTCTACACCGAGTCGATCGTGATCGCCGCGGGCACGGTCAGGACGGTCGTCGAGGCGGGGCCTGAGACCGCGCCCAACCACTGAACCCAGAGGAGAACGGCAGATGACACAGCACAAGCAAGCGCTCGAGAGCACCGCACGCGAGATGGTCGCCGCGGGCAAGGGCATCCTCGCGGCCGACGAGAGCAACCGCACGATGACCAAGCGCCTGGAGTCCGTGGACGTGGAGTCCACCGAGGAGTCGCGCCGGCGCTTTCGCGACCTGCTGTTCTCCACGTCGGACGCCGAGGAGCACATCAGCGGCGTGATCATGTACGACGAGACGATCCGCCAGTCGACCGCCGACGGAACCCCGTTCCCCGAGTTCCTGCGCAGCCGCGGCATCATCCCCGGGATCAAGGTCGACACCGGCGCCAAGCCGCTCGCCGGCGCCGAGGGTGAGACGATCACCGAGGGCCTCGACGGGCTGCGCGAGCGCCTGGCCGAGTACCACGAGCTGGGGGCGCGCTTTGCCAAGTGGCGGGGAGTGATCGAGATCGACGAACGGCACCCGAGCCGCTACTGCGTGGCCACCAACGCCCATGCGCTCGCTCGCTACGGGGCGCTCTGCCAGGAGGCCGGGATCGTCCCGATCATCGAGCCCGAAGTGCTGATGGACGGCGAGCACACGATCGGCCGCGCCGAGAAGATCACCGACGCGACCCTCCGCGCCGTGTTCGCAGAGCTGCTCGACCAGCGCGTGCTGCTCGAGGGGATCGTGCTCAAGCCGAACATGGTCATGTCCGGGTACGAGTGCCCGCAGCAGGCCGGCGTCGAGGAGGTGGCGCAGCGGACGTTGAGCCTGTTCCGGCGCTTGGTCCCAGCTGCGGTGCCTGGCATCGCCTTCCTCTCCGGCGGCCAGAGCGACGAGCTCGCCACCGCACACCTCAACGCGATGAACCAGATCGGGGACGTGCCGTGGGAGCTCAGCTTCTCCTATGGCCGCGCGCTCCAGGCGGCCCCGCTGAAGGTGTGGTCCGGGCAGGAGTCCAACGTCGCCGCCGCGCAGGCCGCCTATGCCCATCGCGCGCGCTGCAACGGCGAGGCCCGCTTCGGGCGCTACAGCGAGAAGCTCGAGCAGGCCCTTACCCCGGCGTGATCGACGTCGCGCTGACCCCCGCCGACCTGCGCGGGGCCGACGTCGCGGTGGTGATCGACGTGCTCCGCGCGAGCACGACCGTGACGCAAGCGCTGAGCGCCGGCTACAGCAGGGTGCTGTGCACCGACACCGTCGAGCGAGCGCTGGGGCTGCGTGCCCCTGGGCGCGTGCTGGCCGGTGAGCGGTGCTGCGTCAAGCCTCCCGGGTTCGACCAGGGCAATTCGCCACTGGAGGCCGCGAGCCGCCACGGCGACGAGCTCGTCCTGGCGAGCACCAACGGCGCGCCGGCGATCGTCGCGGCGGCTGCCCATGCGCCACGGGTGCTGCTGGCGTGCCTGCTCAACCTCGGAGCCGTCGTCGGTGTCCTGCGGGACACCGACGGCGACGTAACGCTCGTGTGCTCGGGCACCGGCGGCCTGGTGGCGCTCGAGGACGTGTACGTCGCAGGCCGCATTGCCGCGACGCTGAGCGGCGAGCGCACCGACGCCGCGCTTGTTGCGCAAGCGGTCGCGCGCGGTTTCGAGACGGCCCTGCCGGCCCTCGCCGCCAGCGCGGACGCGGCCGCGCTCAGGGCGGCCGGGCTGGAGGCGGACATCGGCTACTGCGCGCGGGAGTCGGAGCTGGCGCTGGTGCCGCGCGTGGTGGGCGCGAGCGAGGGGGTGGCGAAGGTGCAAGCCGGCGCCGGCGTCATCGGTGCGGCCGCGGTTGACGGCGCCGATACTGTCGAGGCGTGATGCCCCGCCCAGTCCTGCTCGGGATCGTCGGCGATTCGGGCGCCGGAAAGACGACCCTCACGCGCGGGCTCGTGCGAATCCTCGGCGAGACCCAGGTGACGCACGTCTCGGCCGACCACTATCACCGCTACGACCGCGCGCAGCGGACCGAGCGGGGGCTCACGCCGCTGGACCCAGACTGCAACTACGTCGACATCCTGGAGCAGCACCTGGTCCATCTGCACGCGGGCCAGCCGATCCTCAAGCCGGTCTATCGCCACAGCGACGGCACCCTGCAGGCGGCACAGTACGTCCAGCCGGCGCAGTTCACGATCGTCGAGGGACTGCTCGGGTTTCACACCGCGGCGATGCGCGACCTCTACGACGTACGCGTGTACCTGGACCCGCCCGAGGACCTGCGTCGCAAGTGGAAGGTTCAGCGCGACTGCGCGCGCCGCGGCTACACGACCGACGAGGTGCTGGCCGAGCTCGACCGGCGCGAGACCGACGCCGACGTCTACGTCCGCCCGCAGAAGCGCCGCGCCGACATCGTGATCTCGTTCATGCCCGGCGACCTGGGCGACCAGGAGCACCTCGACGCCAGGGTGGCGATGCGGCCCGGGCTCGTGCACCCGGACCTGACGCCACTGGTCGACGGCGACGCCACCGGGATCACGCTGCACGAGCGGGCGACTGAGAAGTCGCTCTGGGTGCCGGGCACGATCAGCCGTCAGCGCTCGGAGGCGATCGAGGAGGCGGTCTGGGACCGCATGCACTTCGCCAGCCACCTGCGCACCGAGCGCCTGGGCGAGTTCACCGTCGGCACCGAGCTGCATCGCTCCGAATCGCTGGCGATCACCCAGCTGCTGCTGCTCTACCAGCTCGTGACCGCGCGCGCCGCGCTCGCCGTCGGGGCGGCCGATACGCGCTCTGATCGACCGTCTTCTGCGGGCGCCGCGGCCGCCGCGGCCCGGACCGCCTCCGCGTAGGGGTCTCGACCTACCGCTCGCGGTCGCCGTGCTCGCTCGCGGCGGCCCGGACGAACGGGATGAACTTCTCGACCGATGGCCGCGCCGGCCCGACGCCCGAGCGCAGCAGGAACCAGGCCCTGGTCGCGGGACCGTCCTTGAGGCGGATCTCCCCGAGCCTGCCCGATGCGAGCTCCACCTCGACCGCGGCGCGGGAGAGCAGCGAGACCCCGAGTCCCGCGCGCGCGGCCTGCTTGATCGCGCCGTTGGAGCCGAGCGTGAGCGTGTGCGGCGCAAGCCCGCGCTCGGCCAAGAACTCCTCGTTGAGCGCGCGCGTGCCCGAGCCGGGCTCGCGCAGCAGCCACGGGCGACCCGAGAGCTCGATCGACTCGATCCGGCCGGCGGCCGCGGCGGGGTCCTCAGGCGCCGTGATGCACGCGATCTCGTTGTCGGTCAGCGGCTCGGTGACGAGCCGGGGGTCGAGTGGCGGCTTGCCCGCGATCGCGACATCGACCGCATGGGTGCGCACGCGGTCGAGCACCTGCTCGCGATTGCCGACGTTGAGCGTGAGCTCGATCTCGGGGTGCGCCTGGGCGAACGCGCGCATCAGCGGCGGCACGAACGACTCGGCCGCGGTCGTGACGGCGGCGATCTGCAGCCGGCGGGCGGCCACGCCGGCCGCTTCCTGCGCCGCGCGTCGTCCCAGTTCGATCAGGCCAATCACATCGGCGGCGAACGGGGCGAACGCGACCCCCGCCGCGGTCAGGCGGATTCCCCGGCCGGCGCGCTCGAACAGCTCGCACTCGAGCTCGCGGTCCAGCGCCGCGACCGCCGAGGACACCGACGGCTGGGTGACGAACAGCTCATCGGCGGCGGCCGTCACCGAGCCGCCACGGATGACCGCGAGGAACGCTGTGAGCTGTGTAACCGTCATCGGCACTTCTGCGAGCGTAGCCCTTGTGGCAGCGCGTGGGGCGTGGTGCTCTCATCGCGCCGATCGCGCCGCGAGGCTCACGAGCGCGTCGAGCTCGTGCTCGGAGGACCAGGCGCCGACCGACGCCCGCACCAGCCCGAAGGCCGGGATGCTGCGCACCACGATCCCGCTCTCGGAAAGGCGCTCGACCTCGGCCTGGGGATCCTCTGACTTCCAGGAGACGAGGGTCGAGCGGCCGCGGGGGCCGACCTCCAGCCCCCGCTCGGCGAGCCCTTCCGCGAGCCGCTCCGCCAGTGCGGCGGCGCGCTCGTGCACCCACTCCCACCCGGCGTCGCCCAGCAGCTGCAGCGACGCGCGCGCCCACGCACTGCGCACCCCGGCGGGGAAGCCGTGGTCGAGCCGGGCCGCCCCCTCGGCCGGCTCGGACTCCAGCGCGTTGGCGGGGTCGGCGAGCGAGCCGTAGCCGGGCCACGGGACCACCAGCTCGTCCAGGCGCTCGGGGCGCACATATAGGCAGCCGCTGCCCTCGGGCCCGCACAGCCACTTCTGCCCGGAGGCCGCGTAGAAGTCGCAGCCGAGCGCGCCCACGTCGACGGGGACGGCGCCGAGCGCCTGCGCGGCGTCGAGCAGCACGGGGGCGCCGGTGGCGGCCAGCGCCACGGTGTCGAGCACCCGCCCGCTGACCCACGAGACGTGCGAGCAGGCGACCAGCCGGGTGGAGGAGGTGACCTCGCCGGCGATCTCGGCGAACGGCACCACGCGAACCTTGATCCGATCCCGGCGGCGGGCGAGCCCCAGCGGCGCCAGCAGCCCCGGGTGCTCCTCGTCGCTGGTCAGGACCTCGTCCCCGGGCCGCAGGCGCAGGCCGGCGATCACGGTGTTGACGCCGTCGGTGGTGGATCCCGTCAGCGCCACCTCCGCGGGATCGCACCCGAGCACGCCCGCGTAGGCGCCGCGCAGCTGCGCCGCGAGCTCCATCAGCGCGTCGAAGTACTCGTGCCCGCAGCGCCCCGCGGTCGCCTCCAGCTCGACCCGCTGCTTGACCGCCTCCGCCGCGCGGCGGGGAACGGGGCCCTCGGTGCCGGCATTGAGGTACGAGAGGCGCTCGAGCACCGGGAACTGCGCGCGGAAGGTGAGTGGGTCGGTCATCGGGGTGCAGGTGAGGGTACGCCAGCCTTGCGGCACTCGGCCGCGATCGCGCGCCCGGCAGCGCCGCCGTACCCCCCGGGCGCCCCCGCGGCCGCACACATCGCGCGCGCCCGAGCGCCGCAGCCGTAGAGCTCCTGTCCGCCGAGCGAGGATGAGATCGTCACGTCGACGCAGCCATGCCCCGAGGAGCGGCCGGCGCCGGCGAGGGCGATCGCGGTGACGAGGATCAACGCCGCGACGACGGCGAGCACCGAGCCGACGATCCACTTCTCCCGCGCGCGCAGGCGCCGCGGCGCGGCCACCGCTTGGGCGTGCCCCGGAGGAAGAATCACCCCGCGAGCTCGCGCTTGAGCACCTTGCCGGTCGAGGTGCGGGGCAGCTCCTGTAGGAACACGACCTCGCGCGGGGCCTTGTATGGCGCGAGCTTCGCACGGACGTAGTCCTTGATCTCCTGCTCGCCCAGGCTCGCGCCGTCGCGCAGGACCACGAACGCCTTCAGCCGCTGACCGAACTGCTCGTCCTGCACGCCGACCGCCGCGGCCTCGTCGATCGCCTCGTGCCCGGCGAGCAGCTCCTCGACCTCGGCGGGGAACACGTTCTCACCGCCGGAGAGGATCATCTCATCGTCGCGCCCGTCGATGAACAGCCGCCCCTGTTGGTCGAAATGGCCGACATCGCCGGAGGACAGCAGACCGCCCACCTCCTCCTTGCCGCCGCCGCCCGTGTAGCCCTCGAACTGGACCAGGTTGCCGACGAACACCCGGCCCGTCGTTCCGACCGGGACCTCCTCGCCGCGCTCGTCGAGGATCTTGACGACCGATCCGCGCACGATCTTGCCGGCGCATCCCAGCTCGGCCTGGAGGTCATCCGGGGTGGCGATCGTCGCGTAGGCGATCTCGGTCGAACCGTAAAGGTTGTAGACGACTGGTCCGAAGTCCTCCATCGCGCGCCGGGCAAGATCGGGGCCGAGCGCCGAGCCGCTGACGAAGATGATCCTCAGCGAGGAGTAGTCGTGGCGCTCGCCCGCCGCCGCCTGCCGATCGAAGCTCGCCAGGATCCGCTGCAGCATCACCGGCACGACGATCATCGCAGTGACGCCGTGGCGCTCCATGCTCGCGAGCGTCGCTTCCGGGTCAAAGCGCCGGCGGAGCACGAGCGTCGAGCCGAGCGCGATCCCGATCAACGCGTGGGCGAAGCCGAGCGCATGGAACATCGGGGCGCACAGCTCGGTCACCTCGCGGGCGCGAAACGGGACCTTGCCGAGCGGACCGCCGACGATGCTCAGCGACTTCGGCTCGGGCCGCGGCGCGCCCTTCGGCGTGCCCGTCGTTCCGCTGGTCAGAATCGTCACCCGCGGCCCGTGCGCGGGCTTCGGCGGAGTCTTGGTGTGGGAGCCCGCGATCAGCGCGTCGAGCGTGTCCGGACCGGGCTGCTCGCTCCACGCGCGCCAGCGCCCGCGCGAGGGCTGCACGCCTTCGAGCATCTCCGCGTACTCGTCGTCGTAGACGAGCAGGTCGGTCCCCTCCCGCCCGGCCACCTCTCGGATCTGGGGCCCGGCAAAGGACGTGTTGAGCAGCACGATCCGGGCACCGCACTTGGCCGCTGCAAGCACGGCCTCGAGGAAGCCGCGGTGGTTGCGCGCGAGGATCGTCACCCCCTCCCCCGCCTGCAGGCCGCGCTCGCGCCACGCGTTCGCAAGCGCGTTGGTGCGCTCCTCCAGCTGCCTGTAGGTGAGCTCGCCCCGGTCGTCGATCACCCCGACGCGATCGCCGTGACGAACTGCTGCCATGCCGATCGCCCCGCCGAGCATGCCGAAGCGCGCGAACGCGAGCGCCAGCCGCGCCAGCCGGCGCGGAGGCTCGGGCCCGAGCAACCCGCTGCGCCAGCACTGCGCGGCGAAGTAGGCCTCGTCGCCAAGCCGCGCGGCGAGCCTGGCGGCATCCGAGACGATCGCGTTGCGGGGTGGCACCGGGCTCAAGCGGACTGACCCTACCTGACCAGTAGACTCCGCCCCGCGATGATCGAGCCCGACCAGCATGCGGCCACCGGTCTTGATCTGCTCCTCCACCACGTGTCGGCGCTCGCCCTCGGCCCGTCCACCAGCTATTCCGACGGGGTCCTCACGGTCGGCACCGACGAGGCCAAGACGCTGCTGTCCCATTCCGCGCTTGCGGACGTGCGGGTGTCGTGCGCGTCGCCGGGCGAGAGCGTGCGGATCGTCAAGCTGCTCGACGCGGTCGAGCCCCGGTGCAAGGGACCGGATGGCGCAGACGTGTTCCCCGGGCTGCTCGCTCCCGCCCGCCCCGGCGGCCGAGGCGAGACCCATGTCCTGCGCGGGGCCGTCGTGGTTGTCGCCGGCTTCCTCCCGCGCGCGCAGGAGGGGGTCGCGCAGATGGCCGGCGGCGGGGCCGAGCTCTCGCCCCTGTCGAGCACCCACAACGTCGTGATCGAGTTCGAGCCCGCCGATGGCGCGCCGTGGCCCGAGGTCGACCGCGCCCTGCGCCGCGGCGCGCTGCGACTCGCGGTCCAGCTGGCGCAGGCGGCACTCGCCTCGCCCCCGGACGCGGTGCAGCGCCTCAACGTGCCCGCTGCCCCGCGGGGCAGCGGGCTTCCCAGGATCGCGGCCGTCACGAACCTCCAGACCCAAGGCACCTTCAAGGACGTGTTCGTGTACGGCAGGAGCATGGCGGGGTCGCTCCCGACCGTGATCGACCCAACCGAGCTCGCCGACGGCGCCGTGGTCAGCGGCCAGTACGGCCACCCGGCGCTGAAGAACCCGACCTTCGTCCACCAGAACCACCCGGTGGTGACCGCGCTGGGGCGCAGCGAACAGGCCGAGCTGGCGGGGGTTGTGCTTTGCCCCGAGCCGGTCGCGGAGGACGAGAAGCGCTTGGTCTCCGAGCACGCCGCGCGCCTGTGCGCGGCGATCGGCGCCGACGCCGCGATCGTGACCAAGGAGGGCGGCGGCAACGCCGATGCCGACGTCGCGCTGAAGATGGACGCGCTCGAGGACTTGGGGATCGCGGCCGTCGGGCTGTTCGCGGAGATGGCGGGGCGCGACGGGAGCGGACCGTCAATCGTGGTCCCCCCGACCCGCGCGACCGCGATGGTCTCCACCGGCAACTACGACGAGCTGGTCTCGCTCGACGCGGTGGAGCGCGCGCTCGGCGGCGACCGCGTCGAGATTGCCGACGCCGCGGCGATCGCGGCGCTGGAGCTTCCCGTCGCGGTCATCTACGGCGCCCTGAACCCGCTTGGCTGGGGCCCGCTCACGTGCGCGGAGGAGGCGTGATCGGATTCGTCGATCACCTCGGCCGGTCCTGAGCGATGCGGATCGTCCATTACCTCAACCAGTTCTTCGCCGGGCTCGGAGGCGAGGAGGCCGCCGGCACCGGACCCGACAGCCGCGAGGGCGCGGTCGGTCCGGGCCGGGCGCTGGCTCGGCTGCTCGGCTCAGAGCACGAGATCGTCGCGACGATCTTCTGCGGCGACGACTACGCGGCGTCGAACGAGGGCGCGGCGGAGGAGCTGCTCGGCCTGGCTCGCGCGGCGGAGCCAGACCTGCTGGTGGCGGGCCCGGCGTTCACGAGCGGTCGCTACGGGCTCGCGTGCGCGCGTGTAACTGGTGCGGCCGCCCGCGACGGGCTCGCGACGCTCGCGGCGATGCACCCAGACAATCCGGGGGTCGACGAGGCGGGCACGGCGCCGGTCGTGGAGAGCGGCCGGACCGCGCGGGAGATGAAGAAGTCGCTCGAGACCCTCGTGACGGCGATCCTTCGGATCGCCGCGGGCGAAGAGCCCGGCGCCGAGGAAGGGCGGATCGGGCGCGTTCCCCGCCGCAACCGCCTCGCCGAACGACCGGCGGCCGAGCGTGCGGTCGAGCTGGTGCTCGCGCGCGTGGCCGGTGAGCGCGACCGCACCGAGGTTCCGCTGCCGAGCTTCGGCTCGGTGACCCCGGCGGCGCCGCTCGAGGATCCGGCCGGCGCCCGGATCGCGCTGCTGACCGAGGGAGCGCTCGTACCCGCCGGCAACCCCGACCGACTCGAGTCGGCCCGGGCGACGCGCTGGCTGCAATACGAGGTCGATGGTCTCGACGCGTTGGCGCCGGGCGCGTTCGAGTCCGTGCACGGCGGCTTCTCGACGGTGGCGGCAAACGAAGATCCCCACCGCATCATTCCGCTCGACGCGGCCAGGGGGCTCGAGCGCGAGGGCGCGATCGGTTCGCTGCACCGCGCATATCTGACCACGGCCGGCAACGGCACGCAGGTGGCGAGCGCGCGGATGTTCGGTGTGGAGTGGGCAGCCAAGCTGCGCGAGGCGGGCGTGCAGGCCGCGATCCTGACGGCGACCTGAGGGACGGGCACGCGTTGCGGGTCAACGCTGAGCAAGGAGCTGGAGCGCGCCGGGATCCCCACCGCGCTGCTGTGCAACCTCGTCTCGATCGCGGTGCGCGTCGGCGCGCCGCGGATCGTGCCAACGCGCGGGATCCCGTACCCGACGGGCGACCCCTCGCTCGAGCCCGAGCAGGAGCGGGAGTGGCGAAGGCTGCTGCTCGAGCAGGCGCTGGTCGCACTCGGAACCGCTGTGCGGGGGCCGACCGTCTTCGACGAGCTGACGAAGGCCGCCTGAGATGACCGCCGCCGTGATCTCGAGCGCCAGCGCGATCCTCGCGCACACACCGGGGCTGGCGCGGCACGGATCCAAGCCGTCTCGGGAGCTGGTCAGGGAACCCGGCCTGCAGGCCGGGTTCCTGTCCTCACTGCGAACCTTCGAGCAGGCGGTCGCCTACCCGCCCCACCGCGCCTTCCTCGGCGCGCTGCACCCGCGCGAGCTGCCGCCGCGACCCTGGGTCTCGGCCACGGCGGACGGGAGCTCGCGGTTCACCGAGGCCGGCGAGGTCATGCCCGAGGACGAGTTCCTCGCGCTGATGGCGAGCGTCGACGAGTTCGGCCTGCTTTCGCTCGACGCGGCCGTGGCCGAGCGGGGGGCTTCGGCCTTCGGGCAGCACCCGCTCGGCGAAGCGCTCTCGATCGAACGCCTGGCAGCGGCGGTGGGGGATGTCGAGGCGATCGCCGCCGAGCAGGGCTCGCTGCTGCTGCACGTCGCGGGCGACCGACCGGCGGGCGTGATCCGGCGCGCCCACGATCACGACGAGGCGCTGTCCGCTCCCGTCCTGCTCGAGAACCTGGCCTCCAAGGCGAGCGCCGCGCTGGCGCTGATGCACCTCCTGCGGCGCTCGGGCGTCGACCCCGGCTCGATCGACTACGTGATCGGCTGCGGTGAGGAGGCGATCGGCGACCGCTACCAGCGCGGCGGGGGCAACCTCGGCAAGACCGTGGCGGCGGCCGCGGGGCTGCCGAATGCCTCCGGCGCCGACGTCAAGAACTTCTGCGCCGCGCCGATTCCCGCGCTGGTGATCGCCGCGAGCCTCGTCTCCTCCGGGGTGTTCGGGCGCGTCGCGGTGGTCGCCGGCGGCTCGCTGCCCAAGCTCGGGATGAAGTTCCAGGGCCACCTCAAGCACGACCTGCCGGTGCTCGAGGACGTGCTCGGCGGAGCCGCAGCACTGATCGAGGCAGACGATGGCGCCTCGCCGGTCGTGCGCTTGGACGCCGTCGGCCGCCACCGGGTGGCCGCGGGCAGCTCGAACCCGCAGATCATGGAGGCTCTGACGGTGGAGCCGCTGGAGCGGATCGGCCTGCGCATGCTCGAGGTCGACGATTACGCCACCGAGCTGCACAACCCCGAGGTGACAGAGCCGCAGGGCTCGGGCAACGTGCCCGAGCGCAACTATCGCCTGATCGCGGCGCTCGCCATCCGCCGGGGCGAGATCACGCGCGAGCAGCTGCCCGAGTTCGTCGCCGAGCGCGGGATGCCCGGCTTCGCGCCCACGCAGGGTCACATCGCCTCGGCGCTGTGCTACCTGCCACACGCGCTCGAGCGGCTGCGCGACGGAGAGGCCCATCGCGTACAGATGATCGCCAAGGGAAGCCTGTTCCTGGGGCGCATGTCCGAGCTCTCCGACGGGATGAGCCTATTGTTGGAGCGCAATCCCGAAAGGAGCTGAGCATGGGCGAGGTACTGGAGGCGACGCGTGAGGACTTTCACGACCTGGTCGCGGAGGGGCTGGTGATGGTGGATGTGTGGGGGCCGCAGTGCCGGCCGTGCATCGCACTGATGCCGCACATCGCGAAGCTGGCGGAGGAGCGGCCAGAGTTGAAGGTGGTCAAGCTCGAAGCGCCAAAGGCCAGGCGGGTGTGCATCGAGCTGAAGGTGCACGGGCTGCCGACGTTTATGCTCCTGCGAGACGGGCAGGAAGTCGGGCGCCTGTCGGCGCCGGAGATCTCACCCGCCCAGCTGCGCGAGTGGCTGGCCGATCAACTGAAAGACTCGAACGGAGAGGAGGTGAGTGAAAGTGCTGGCTGATCGACCTACGGTCGTCCTCGGCGAGCGCGACGGGATCGCCGGTCCGGCGATCGCCGCGTGCGTCAAGGCAGCCGGTGGCGAGGTCGTGTTCACCGCCACCGAGTGCTTCGTCTGAACGGCCTCGGGTGCAATGGACCTGCAGAACCAGGCGACGGTCAAGCGCCTGGCCGAGCAGCACGGCCGCGAGCGGCTGCTGGTGATCCTCGGCGCTCCGGATGCGGAGGCCGCCGAGATCGCGGCGGAGACGCTGGTGCTGGGCGACCCGACTTACGCAGGTCCATTGACGGAGGTCCAGTTGGGCCTCGAGGTCTACCACGTGCTGGAGCACGAGATCCAAGAAGCGGTTCCAGCTGACGTGTTCGAAGCCCAGATCGGGGTGATGATGGACGTCCTCGACTCCGAGGAGCTGGGCAAAGCGGTTGCGGGGATGCGGGCAAGGCGCTCGGAGCTGGAGTGAGTTACTGCGCGGCCAGATCGGCTGGCCGCGCAGCTACTCGAGTCCGGAGCCCTTCGACGGGGATCGCGGTCAAGGCACTGATCCTGCCCCTCATTCCGGCGCATCCTCGCCGGGGAGCAGCACGCTCCCGAGAATCCGTCGCCGCCGCCCCGCCGTGGGCGCGTTCGCGAGACGGGGCTGGATCACACGCGTGAGCTCCCGCAGGAGCTCGGCGAGCTCGGCGTCATCGAGCCAGATGCCCGCCATGCGAAACCCCACTCCATCGCGAAGGAGGTCGATGTCCTCCCGGCTCAGGTAGCGGTCGAAGTCACCCAGCAGGCCAGCCACGAAGGCCATGAAGGCCTGGCGGTGATCCTCGCGGCTCATCCGCTCCAGTTCGTCGAGGTTGATGCTCCCGGCGGCCACTCGCAGCACGTACGTGCGCTCGAGCGCGCCGCGTACGCGCCGCTGCGAAACGATGCTGAGCACGCCCGCGTCGACTAGCCGGGCGACATGGCGGTACAGGCTCGCCGGCGGCACATCGGGCAGCTCCGAGCGCAGCCCGGCCGTCGTCAGCGCGCGATCGCCTAGGAACGCCTGGAGGATTCGCAGGCGGACAGGATGCAGAAGCAGGTCGGCGGTGGTCACCGCTCAATCCGACTGTGCGTTATCATTCTTGGTAACTTTACAAGTAAGGAGAGAGCACGATCAACCCGTCGAACGACAAACGAGAGGACTGCAATGGGCTCATCCACGCGCAGGCGTGACGCCGGCGGTCCCGGCAACCGGGGCGGCCGTCGAGCACTGGCAATCGTCGGCGCCGCATTCGTCGTCGAGCTGGCAGGGATCAGGCGCAGCGGATACCGGATGGGGGGCAATGTCGTAGTCCGCTGCCAGGAAGGCCACCTGTTCACGACGATCTGGATTCCGGGCGCCTCCCTGAAGTCGCTCCGGTTGGGCTGGTGGAGATTCCAGTGGTGCCCAGTCGGCAGGCACTTCTCGCTGGTGGCCCCGGTCAGGGCATCCGA
>QHBV01000040.1:0-802 GCA_003244035.1 Solirubrobacterales bacterium
GTTCAGCCGGTGCTGCTCGAGCTCGACCCGGAGGTGGAGGATGCCGCCGCGTCGCTGGGCGCCTCGGGCGCGATCACGTTTCGGCGGGTGATCCTGCCCGCGCTGCGCCCCGCGATCCTCTCGGGGGCGGCGCTGGCGTTCGCGCGCTCGGTGGGCGAGATCGGCTCGCTGGTGCTGATCGTCGGCAAGGTCCAGATCGCCTCGATCGTGATCTTCGCCGACATCGAGTCTGACGCGCCCCGGGCGGCCGCCTCACTGTCGCTGGTGCTGATCGTGCTGTCGCTGATCGTGCTGGCGGTCATGCGGCGGCTGGGAGGCCGGGTTGCTCATTAGCCGTCGGATGACGCTGTCACTGCGAGCGATCGCGCTGCTCTACCTGCTGGCGTTGTTGGCGCTCCCGGTGGGCGTGGTCTTCTTCAAGACCTTCCAGCATGGGTTCGGCGTGGCCTGGGCGTGGATGACCACCCCGGCGGCGATCAGCGCGCTGTGGCTGTCGCTGCTGATGGCGGCGATCGCGGTCCCGCTGAACACCGTCTTCGGGGTCGGCTGCGCGCTGGTGCTGGTGCGCCGGCCCGGACGCGCGACGGCGGTGCTCGACGCCCTCGTCGACCTGCCGTTCCTCGTCTCGCCGGTGGTCGTCGGCCTGGCCCTGACGCTCGTCTACGGGATCCACGGCTGGTGTGGCACCTGGTTCTCAGACCACGGTGTGCGGATCATCTACGCGCTGCCGGGGATGGCGCTGGCGACGGTGTTCGTGTCGCTGCCCTTCGTGGCGCGCGAGGTGGTGCCGGTGCTGCGCGAG
>QHBV01000040.1:810-5131 GCA_003244035.1 Solirubrobacterales bacterium
GCGAGATCGGCGCCGTGCTGGTCGTCTCCTCGCTGGTCGCCGGCCAGACGCTGACCCTGCCGCTGCTCGTCTACCAGCGCGACGCCGACCTGGGGGCGGGGTCGATCACCTCGGCCTACGCCGCCGCCACCGAGCTGGTCGTGATCTCGCTGCTCGTACTGCTCGTCATGACCGTTCTCTCACCCCGCCGACAGGACACCCACAGATGAGGATCGATATCCATTGCGTTGCCAAGCACTTCGGAGACTTCCGCGCCCTCCAGGACGTCTCACTGGACGTGCCCGAGGGCTCGCTGACCGCGCTGTTGGGCCCCTCCGGATCGGGCAAGTCGACGCTGCTGCGGATCATCGCCGGCCTGGAAGCTCCGGACAGCGGCACGGTGAGCATCGACGGCGCCGACGTCAGCCACCTGGCCGCGCAGAAGCGGGGGATCGGGTTCGTCTTTCAGCACTACGCAGCGTTCACCCACATGAGCGTCCGCGACAACGTCGCCTTCGGGCTGGCGATCCGCAAGCGACCCAAGGCCGAGATCCGCGAGCGGGTGGACGAGCTGCTGGAGCTGGTGGGGCCGACCGCGTGGGCGCAGCAGCGCCCCTCGCAGCTGTCGGGCGGGCAGCGCCAACGGATGGCGCTGGCGCGGGCGCTGGCCGTGGCGCCCAAGGTGCTGCTGCTCGACGAGCCCTTCGGCGCGCTGGATGCGATCGTCCGCGCCGAGCTGCGGGCGTGGCTGCGCCGGCTGCACGACGAGCGGGGCACCACCACGGTGCTGGTCACCCACGATCAGGAGGAGGCGATGGAGGTCGCCGACCGGATCGCGGTGGTGAGCTCAGGGGCGATCGAGCAGGTCGGCTCTCCGCGCGAGATCTACGATCGTCCCGCCTCTGAGTTCGTGATGAGCTTCGTCGGTCCGGTGAGCCGGGTGGGCGGGCAGTTGGTGCGCCCGCACGACTTCACGATCTCGCTCACGCGCGACGAGGGGACGATCGAGGCCCTGGCCCGCCGGGTGCTTCACCTCGGCTTCGAGGTCCGCGTCGCCCTGGTGCTGCCCGACGGATCGGAGGCCGCCGCCCAGCTGACCCGCGCTCAGGCGCAGGCGCTGAAGCTCGCCGACGGGGACATCATCTACGTCCGGCCTCCCGCCGGGGGTTGCACTGGAGCCGGCGCTGCGCGGCCAGGTCAGCGTGTGACCCAGGCTCCCGGGTCCTCGGTGAGCTCTGTCACCGAGGCCGGTAGGTGCGATCCGGCGATGTCGGCGATCGTCACCCGCTCCACGACCCGGCGCAGGTTGGCCCGCACGGCGATCCACACCTGCGGCAGGGCGGTGGCCGCGCCGTTGTACTTGGCGTCCTCCGGCGGGCCCCCGCGGACGCTCGCCAGCGGCCCTTCGACCGCTCGGATCACGTCGGCCACGGTCATCTCCTCGGCGGGCCGGGCCAGCCGAAAGCCGCCCTCGGCCCCCCGGTGGCTCCGTACCACGCCGGCGTGACGCAGCTCTCCAAGGATGTTCTCCAGGAAGTTCAGCGGAATGCCCTGGGCGGTGGCGATGCGCTCGGCCGTGACCGGCTTCTCGCCGTCGGCGGCGGCCAGCTCCACTACCGCCCGGACGGCGTAGTCAGCTTTGGCGGAGATGCGCATCTGCGCCGATGATCCTACGCGGCAGCGCGGGCGAAGCCGTACGCCTCGGCCAGCGCCGGGTCCTTGTCGGCCAGCATCTCGGCCAGCTGCACCATGACCTTGCACTGCTTCCAGGTGGCGTCGTCCTGCATCTTGCCGTCGATCATGTGCACGCCCCGGCCGTCGGGGATCGCCTCCAGCACCTTCTTGGCGAACAGCACCTCCTCGGGGTCGGGGCTGAACACCTTCTTGGCGATCTCGATCTGCACCGGGTGCAGCGACCAGGCGCCGACGCAGCCGAGCAGGAAGGCGGCCCGGAACTGGGTCTCGCAACCGACGACGTCCTTGATGTCGCCGAACGGGCCGTAGAAGGGGAGGATCTGAGCGCTCGTGCAGGCGTCGACCATCCGAGCGATGGAGTAATGCCATGGGTCCTGCTGGACACTGGCCCGCGGGGCCTCGGGGTTCTGGGCGTCCGGATCCTCGATCGACCGGTAGCCGGGGTGGCCGCCCCCGACCCGGGTGGTCTTCATCCGCCGCGACGCCGCCAGGTCGGCCGGGCCGAAGCTCATCCCCTGCATGCGGGGGCTGGCGGCGGCGATCTGCTCCACGTTGATCATCCCCAGGCCCGTCTCCAGCAGGGCGTGGACGAGGATCGGCCGGTCCAGGCCCGCCTTGGCCTCCAGCTGGGCCAGCATTCGATCGATGTAATGGATGTCCCACGGCCCCTCGACCTTGGGCAGCATGATCACGTCGAGCTTGTGGCCGATCTCGGAGACCAGGGTGGTCAGGTCATCGAGGATCCACGGCGACTCCAGGCTGTTGACGCGGGTCCACAGCTGGGTCTCGCCGAGGTCCATGTCACGGCCAACCCGGACCAGCCCCGCGCGCGCCGACTCCTTGCGATCGACCGGTACGGCGTCCTCGAGGTTGCCGAGCAGGATGTCGACTGTCGGCGCGATCTCGGGTACCTTGGCCACCATCTTCTCGTTGGAGAAGTCCAGGAAGTGGATCATCCGCGACGGCTTGAAGGGAATCTCGAGGATCGGGTCGGGGGCGCCGATGGCCAGCGCCTTGCCGAAGTCGCGGGGGTTTCGCAAGGGAGTCTCCTGTTCGGGGGACTTTTTACGCTACCGACTGGTGGGGGCTTTCAGCCGTACGCTTTGAGTCATGGCCGCGGTGCCGCCGACGATTCGCGAGGCCACCCCGGACGATGCACCGGCGATCGCCGCCGTCCACGTGCGCTCCTGGCAGGCCGCGTACCGCGGAATCGTGCCCGAGGGCGGGACCGAGGCGGAGTACGAGGGCGCGCCGGAGATCCGACTGTGCGCGTCCCTGGCATGCTCTGGCGTCTTTTCAGCCACCACTCAGGAGTTTTGACCCATGCCCGAAGTTGACACCGACCAGGCGGCCCGCGAGGCCAGCGGCGCACATCCCTACGGTCGCTACCTCGAGGAGTTCGAGGTCGGCGCCGTGTACAAGCATTGGCCGGCCAAGACGGTCACCGAGTCAGATGACCACCTGTTCTGCCTGATCACGATGAACCACCACCCGCTGCACCTCAACGACGTCTATGCCCGACAGTCCCAGCAGGGCCGCAACGTGGTCGTCGGTCCGCTGGTGTACTCGCTGGCGCTGGGGATGAGCGTCTCCGACGTGAGCGGCAAGGCGATCGCCAACCTGGCCACCGAGGAGCTCAGCCATCCCGCGCCCGTGTTCCACGGCGACACGCTGTACGTCGAGTCCGAGGTCCTGGAGGTCAAGGAGTCGCGCTCCAAGCTCGACCGCGGCACCGTCCGCGTCCACACCCGGGTGCTCAACCAGGACGGCGTGCTGGTCGCCGAGTTCAAGCGGCTGGTGCTGGTGCCGCGCAAGCATCCCGGTCAGGTCGCCTGACCGATTCGGCCAGCTCCCGCTCGCGGCATGGCCGCTGCGGCCGGGTGGCGCCACGAATCACCGGGGTCGCACTTTGTGAGCGGTTTGTGCGCCGCCCGGGTAGGCTCTTGCCACCTTTTCCTCAGTCCAAGGAGTACCCCCTTACCATGGCCAATACCGCCCCGAAGCACCAGGCAACCACCGAGCACCCCGGGCTGCGGGCGTGGGTAGAGGAGATCGCGGCGCTGACCCAGCCCGACGACATCTACTGGTGCGACGGAACGGCTGAGGAGTTCGACCAGCTCGCTCAGGTGCTGGTCGACGCCGGCACCTTCGAGCGCCTCTCGGAGTCCAAGCGCCCGGGCTCCTACCGGGCGCTGTCGGATCCCGCCGACGTGGCGCGGGTCGAGGACCGGACGTTCATCTGCTCTCAGGACGAGGCCGACGCCGGCCCCAACAACAACTGGCGTGAGCCGGCCGAGATGCGCGCCGAGCTCGACGGTCTGTTCAAGGGCTCGATGCGCGGGCGCACGATGTACGTGGTGCCGTTCTCCATGGGCCCCCTGGGATCGCCGATCTCCTACATCGGCGTGGAGCTCACCGACTCGGCCTACGTGGCCGTCTCGATGCGGATCATGACCCGCATGGGACAGCCGGCGCTTGACGTGCTGGGCTCCGACGGCGACTACGTGCCCTGCGTGCACTCGGTGGGGATGCCGCTGCGCGACGGCGCCTCCGACGTACCGTGGCCCTGTAACGCCGACAACAAATACATCGTCCATTACCCCGACTCCCGTGAGATCTGGTCGTTCGGCTCGGGCTACGGCGGCAA
>QHBV01000041.1:0-5826 GCA_003244035.1 Solirubrobacterales bacterium
TCTCGGTCCACAGCGACGAGCGCACCGGCCGCGTGATCGTGTTCGCGGCGGTCGACAACCTCTGGAAGGGCGCGGCGTCACAGGCCGTGCAGAACCTCAACCTGATGCTGGGGCTGGGCGAGGCGGAGGGGATCTGGTGACCTTCTTCGGCTCCCGCTGGGTCGAGGCCCCCTCGAACGTCACCGAGCTCCCGACCGGGGAGCTGCCGCAGGGCTTTCGCGCGGCCGGCGTCGCGTGCGGGATCAAGCCCAGCGGCGCGCGCGACCTCGGGCTGCTCGTCGCCGACCATCACGAGACGACCAGCGCGGCGCGCTTCACCCGCTCGGGGACGCTGGCCGCGCCGGTGCTGGCGAGCACCGAGCGCGCGCGCCTGGACGGGCTGCGCGCCGTCGTCGTCAGCTCGGGCAACGCGAACGCCGCCACCGGCGCACAGGGGCTGCAGGACGCCGCCGAGATGCAGGCGGCGGCGGCGGCCGAGGCGGGTACGCCCGAGGAGACCGTCGCGGTCGCGTCCACCGGCGTGATCGGAGTGCCGCTGCCACTCGAGCGGGTGTTGGCCGGGATCGCCGCCGCCGGGGGTGAATTGCGCTTCGACGGCGCCGATGACTTCGCCGAGGCGATCCGCTCGACCGACGCCTTCGCCAAGCGCGCGAGCCTGGAGGTGACGCTTGGCGCCGGCGCCGTTCGGATCAGCGCCCAGGCCAAGGGTGCGGGAATGATCTCACCGGACTTCGCGACGCTGCTGGTGTTCGTGCAGAGTGATGCCCGGCTCTCGCCGGCGACCTGCGACCTGCTGCTCGGCGTCACCGTCAAGCGCTCGTTCGAACGGATCACCGTCGACGGCCAGCTCTCTCCGAGCGACACCGTGATCCTGCAGTGCAGCGGCGCCTCGGGCGTGGCGATCGAGCCCGAGACCGAGGACGAGCTGCGCTTCGGCGAGGCGCTCGACGCGACCCTGCGCCAGCTCGCGCTGATGGTTGTGCGTGATGGTGAGGGCGCGCGGCGGGTCGGGCGGGTGCTCGTGCACGGTGGTGAGCGCGAGACTGCAGAGCGCGTCGCGCGCACGGTCGCAGATTCACCCCTGGTCAAGACCGCGCTGTACGGCGGCGACCCGAACTGGGGGCGGATCGCCCAGGCGGTCGGGATGGCGATGCCGGGTGCCTCGCCGCTGGAGCTGGGGATCGCGATCGAGGGCGTCGAGGTGTGCGCCGCCGGCGCGTACGTTGCTCACGATGCGCACGCCCTGAAGCAGGCCGTCCAGGGCGACGAGGTCCAGTACGAGATCTCGCTGCCGGGTACGGGCACGGGCGCCGAGGCGGAGCTGTTCTTCTCGGACCTGGGGCACGAGTACGTCACGATCAACGCCGACTACACGACGTGAGGTGGAGCGCGTGCGTGACGTAGCGACCCTGCTCGAGGCGCTGCCGTACATCCGCGAGTTCCACGGTCGCACCGTCGTGATCAAGTACGGCGGTGCGGCGATGGTCGACCCCGAGCTCGGCCAGGACTTCGCGCGCGACGTGGTGCTGCTCAAGTACGTCGGCATGAACCCCGTGATCGTCCACGGCGGCGGCCCGGAGATCACCGCCTACATGGAGCGCCTCGCGCTGCCGGTGGAGTTCGTCGACGGGCTGCGGGTCTCCGACGCGGCGACCGTCGAGCTCGTGAAGATGGTGCTGGTCGGCAAGGTCAACAAGGACATCGTGCTGCTGATCAACCGCCACGGTCAGCCCGCGGTGGGGCTGTGCGGTGACGACGGACTGCTGTTCCGCGCCGCACGCCGGCCGGCGCCGAGCGGGCGCGACATCGGCTTCGTCGGGCGGATCGAGCACGTCGACGTCGACGTCCTGCTCCACGTCGCCCAGGACTACATCCCGGTGGTCGCCAGCGTCGGCGCCGACCGTGAGGGCAACTCCTACAACATCAACGCCGACGAGGCGGCCGGCGCGGTGGCGCGCGCGCTGCACGCGCACAAGGTGGTGTTCCTGACCGACGTCGCCGGCTGGCTGCGGGACCCTGCAGATCCTGCGAGCACGATCTCGGAGGCGGGTGTCGCGGAGGTCTCGGCCGCGCTGGAGACCGGCTTCGCCGGCGGTGGCCGCGTTACGGGCGGGATGCGGCCGAAGCTCGCAGCGTGCCTGGAGGCGATCGGCGGCGGCGTCTCCTCGGCGCACATCGTCGACGGCCGCGTGCCCCACTCGCTGCTATTGGAGCTGTTCACCGACGCCGGCCAGGGCACCAAGATCACCACCGGGTACGCGAGTGTCGCTGGCTGAGCTGCAGGCGCTCGAGCGCGCCCACGCGATCGGCACCTACGCCCGCAATCCGGTCGAGTTCGTGCGCGGCGCCGGCTGCCGGCTGTGGGACGAGCAGGGCGACGAGTACCTCGATTTCCTCGCCGGGATCTCGGTCCTGAGCATCGGCCACTGCCATCCGCGTGTGGTTGCAGCGGTGCGCGAGCAGGCGGGGCGGCTGTTGCACGCGACCAACCTGTACTACACCGAGCCGGGGCTGCGGTTGTGTGCGGCGCTGGCTGAGAGCTCGCTGGGCGGCAAGGTGTTTCTGGCCAACTCGGGCACGGAGGCGATCGAGGCCGCGATCAAGCTCGTGCGCCGCGCGCGGCCGCTTGGCACGGTGGTCGTGGTCGAGGGCGCCTTCCATGGGCGCACGTACGGCGCGCTGTCGGCGACCCCGCAGGAATCCAAGCAGGCGCCGTTCGCGCCGCTGGTCCCGGGGTTCGTGGCCGTGCCCAAGGACCCGGGGGCGCTGGCGGCGGCCGTCGACACGCGCACCGCGGCGGTGCTGCTCGAGCCGATCCAGGGAGAGAGCGGGATCCACGTGCTCTCCGACGAACTGCTGCGCAGCGCGCGCGAGGCCTGCGACCGCACCGGCGCGGCGCTCGTGTTCGACGAGATCCAGTGCGGGATGGGGCGCACCGGGACGTTGTGGGCGTACGAGCAGACGGGGGTCGTCCCCGACGCGCTGACCAGCGCCAAGGCACTCGGGGGCGGGCTGCCGGTCGGGGCGCTGGTCACGGGACCGGCGCTCGCCGATGTGTTTCAGCCCGGTGACCACGGCTCTACCTTCGCCGGGGGCCCGGTGTGCGCGTCCGCGGCGCTGATCGCGCTCGAGCTGTGCTCCGATCCCGAGCTGCTGGCGCGTGTCCGCGTGCTGGGCGAGCGGCTAGCCGATGGGCTCGCGGCGCTGCCGTACGCCTCGGCCGTGCGTGGCCGGGGGCTGATGCTCGCGATCGACCTCGTCGACGGCGTCAGCGCGCCCGCGCTGGCGCGGCGCGCGCTGCTCGAGCAGCGGCTCGTCGTCAACGCCACGGGGCCGGGGACGATCCGCTTCCTGCCGCCGCTGGTGGTCTCCGAGCAGGACGTCGACGAGGCGCTGGCGCGGCTCGGGGAGCTTGACGGTTGATGGACCTGCTTGCCGAGGGGGGAGCGCTGCGGGCCGGCGCCCTCGCGTCCGCGCTGCGGACCATCGGCTTCGAGCTCGGCGAAGGCGACCTCCGCGAGAGCGACCGTGTCTTCTACGACACCTTCGACGGACGCGTGCGCGCCGCCGGGTGCTCCGCCGTCGACGAGGGTGGCGGAGTCGTCCTGGTCGACCGGGAGACGGGGGTGGAGCGGGAAGACCGGCGCGGGGGCGGGCGCGCGCCGGCGCCCGAGCTCGAGCGGATCGTCGGCGTCCGCGCACTGCTCCCGCTCGTGCGCGTCCACAGCCGCGCCAGCCCGTTCGCGGTGCTCGACGGCGAGCGTAAGACGGTCGTGCGGATCACGCTCGAGCGGCCGACGCTCGTGAGCGCCGGCGGCCGCCGCACCGCCCTACGGCCCCGGCTGCGGATCGCGGGCGTGCGCGGGTACGACTCCGAGCGCGCGCGCGTGCGCGCCGCGCTCGTCGGTGAGCTCGAGTGCTCTGAAGAGACGCTCGTGGACGAGGCGGTCAGGGTGGCGGGGGGCCAGCCGGCGGGGATCTCCTCGAAGGTGGAGGTCGCGCTGGCGGCCGACCAGCGCGCCGACGCCGCCGTCGCGGCGGTGCTGGGGGCGCTGCTTGACGTGATCTCGTCGAATTTCGAGGGGGCGATCGTGGACGTCGATCCGGAGTTCCTGCACGACCTGCGGGTCGCGGTGCGGCGCTCGCGCGCGGTCCTGCGCGAGCTTCGAGGTGTCTTCCCGCCGGTGGAGCTGGGGCATTTCCGGACGGAGCTCCGCTGGCTGCAGCGGGCCTCCGGCGACGCCCGCGACCTCGACGTGCACGTGCTCGAGTTCGACTCGATGCGCGCGCTCGTGCCGCCGGCGATGGCACCCGAGCTCGACCCGCTGCTCGCCGTGCTGCGCGAGCGCCGGAGACTCGCGCACCGCGAGCTGGCGAGCGTGCTGGGATCGGAGCGGACGAACCGGCTGCGGGCGGAGTGGGCGGCGTTCCTGGAGGAGCTGGTGGGCCTCCCGGTCGAGAATCGGGTGGACGCGGAGCGACCGATCGGCTCGCTGACGGGGGAGCGAATCCGGAAGGTCCACCGGCGCATGCTGAAGCTGGGGCGCGCGATCGATTCCTCGAGCCCGCCTGAGGACTACCACGAGCTGCGCAAGCAGGGCAAGGAGCTCCGCTACCTGCTGGAGCTGTTCGGCGCGCACCAGTATCCCGACCGGGTCGTCGAGCCGATGATCGAGTCGCTCAAGGCGCTGCAGGACGTGCTCGGGCGCCACCAGGACCGCGAGGTCCAGGCCGCGACGCTGCGCTCGCTGCGCGAGCAGGTCGCGGTACTGCCCGACGGCGCGGCGGCGGTGATGGCGATGGGCGCGATGGTGGCGGCGCTCAGCGACGACGAGGCTCGGGCGCGCGCGCAGTTCGCCAAGCGCTTCAAGGCGTTCGCCGCGCAGCGGCGGCTGGTGAAGGAGGCGTTCGGGTGAGCCGCGTGCTCGCGACCTACAACATCAAGGGCGGCGTCGGCAAGACCTCGGCGGCGGTCAACCTCGCCTACCTCGCGGCGCGCGACGGGGCGCGCACATTGCTGTGGGACCTCGATCCTCAGGGGGCCTCAACCTACCTGCTGCGGGTGCAGCCGCGAGTTCGCGGCGGCGCTCGCGGGCTGCTGCGTAAGCGTGGAGATCCGAGCGGCGAGATCAAGGGAAGCGACCACCCCGGCCTCGACCTGCTGCCGGCGGACTTCTCCTACCGCCACATGGACCTCGCGCTCGACCGCTTCAAGCGTCCGACCCTGCGGCTTGCCCGCGTGCTCGAGCCACTGCGCGATCAGTACGACTACATCCTCCTCGACTGCCCCCCGAGCATCTCACTCGTTTCCGAGAGCGTGTTCGAAGCGGCCGACGCGCTGCTCGTCCCCGTGGTCCCCGCGACGCTCTCCGCTCGGACGCTGGAGCAGCTCTGCTCGGTGCTCGCCGGTGGCGGTCCACGCCTGCTGGCCTTCTTCTCGATCGTCGATCTCCGCAGGCCGCTTCACCGCGACGCGATGGCGCGTCTGCGCGCCCAGCATCCACGCGGGATGCTGGGCGCGGCGATCCCCTGCTCGGACGACGTCGAGCGAATGGGGGCGGAGCGCGACGTCGTCGCCTCCTTCGCTCCGAGCTCGTCGGCGGCGTTCGCCTACAAGGCCCTCTGGTGCGACCTGCTGCGGCGACTCGAAGGGCCGTAGGCTTCCGGGCCGATGACGACCACGACGTCATATGAGGCCGAGCCGGCGGACGTGCATCGCGTCCTGCTGCTCTACAGCGGCGGCCTGGACACGAGCGTGATGCTGAAGTGGATCCAGGACCAGTACGACGCCGAGGTCGTGGCGCTGACGGTCAACCTCGGCCAGCC
>QHBV01000041.1:5836-6609 GCA_003244035.1 Solirubrobacterales bacterium
GGCGAGGACTACGAGGTGATCCGGGGCAAGGCTCTGACCCTGGGTGCGCTCGAGTGCCGTGTCGTCGACGCGCGCGAGGAGTTCGCGCATCAGTACGTGCTGCCCGCGATCAAGGCCAACGCGGTCTACGGCAGCGGCTACCCGCTGTTCACCGCGCTCGGCCGGCCCTTGATCGCGAAGCTGGCCGTCCTGCACGCGAGGGAGGCCGGCTGCGACACAATTGCTCACGGCTGCACCGGCAAGGGCAACGACCAGGTCCGGATCGACGCCACCGTCGCCACGCTCGCGCCCGAGCTGAAGGTGATCGCCCCCGTTCGCGGCTGGCGCATGGGCCGCGAGGAGGAGATCGCGTACGCGCGTGAGCATGGGATCCCGCTCAAGGGCGGCAGCGAGGCGGTCCCCTACTCGATCGACGACAACCTGTGGGGCCGCTCGAGCGAGGGCCGCTGGATCGAGGATCTCGGCCACGCGCCCGAGGACGACGTGTTCGGTCTGGTCACGCCTCCCGAGCGGGCCCCCGATCTCCCTGAGCTCGTCACCGTGGAGCTCGAGCGGGGGGTCCCGGTGGGGCTGAACGGCGAGCGGATGGGGCTAGTCGAGCTGATCGAGCGGGCCGCGTCGATCGCCGCCCGTAACGGCGTCGGGATCCTCGACCAGCTCGAGGACCGGATCGTGGGGCTGAAGGTGCGCGACATCTACGAAGTCCCCGCCGCGACGATCCTGCTGCTCGCCCATCGTGAGCTCGAGCAGCTCGTCGGCACGATCCACCAGAA
>QHBV01000042.1 GCA_003244035.1 Solirubrobacterales bacterium
CGGGGATAGGAGCCGGGGCTCGCGGTCTCGACCGGGCAGTTGCCGGTCAGGCCCGAGCAGTAGGCCGATCCTGCCGCGATCCGGCGCGGGAAGTACACCGGCATCGCGACGGGCCCGAGCGCGGCAGCCTGGGCCGTGCCGTCGCCGCGGTCGCCGATCAGGCTTGGCGCCTTCGGCGGCGGCGAGGCGCCGTTGGGTGTGCCCGTGGAACCGGCGGTGCCGGCGGCGGCCTTGGTCGGGGTCTTGGTCGGGGTCATGAACGCCTGAAACGCGCGCTCTTCGGCCGCCGGGTCGGCGGTTACGTAGCACGGGGTCTGGGGCGTCGACCGATTTGCGACCCGGGGCGCCGGCGCGCACGGTTGCAGGACCGCGGGAAACGGAATCTGCTTGATCGCGTGGCCCGCCGAGAACGCGACCAGGTTGAACAGATTGATCAGCCCATCGGTCTTGTGCAGGTCCGGGTCGGTCTGCGCGTGGTGGCCGAAGATTCCCAGCAGCTTGTCGCGGTTGGCGATCAGCTGCGCGGGGCCGTACTGGTCCTTGGCCCAGCGGATGAAGTCCTGCTGGCGCGCGTTGCGGACGATGTCGTTGTCGGTGTGGCGAAAGCGCACGAATGACAGTGCTTCTGGGCCGCAGAGCTTCTGATAGCCGGGCTGGAGGTCGATGCTGGAGTAGTCGGTGAGGTTGGTGTTGTTGTAGTAGCGATGGTCGACGTCGGTGTAGACGCACCCGATCGCGTTCACCAGCGCATCGAAGCCGCTGAAGTTGACATCGACGATGTGGTTGACCTGCAACTCGGGGAAGACGTCCTGCTCCAGCACCTTCACGAGCAGGTTCGTTCCGCCGGCCGAGTAGGCGCTGTTGAGCTTCGCGGTCACGACCGTCCCGCGCTCGGGGATATCCACCTGCAGGTCGCGCGGGACCGAGAGCACGTTGATCGTCGAAGAGCTCGGGTCGAGCCGGACGAGGATCATCGTGTCGGTGTTGGCGGTTCTGAACGGCGCTCCGGCGCGATGGTCCGAGCCGACGATCAGGATCGTCTGCGGGTTGCCCGGATCGGCGATCGTGACCCGCGCGTGCGGGATCGCGGGGGTGGCGGAGATCTCGACCGCGGCCTGCTTGACCTGCAGCAGCCCCGCGACCGCGGTGGTGGCGGCCGTGAGCATGATCACGATCGCGGCGCCGATCGCAAACCGGGCGATCAGTCCGCCGCGCGAGCTCGGGATCAGACGCACCGGCGCCCGCCCTCGATCGCCTTCAGGCCCGGCTCGCCCGGCTCCGGCCCGGGCGAGCCAGACGCAGGCGAGAGCCAGATCGGCGCCGCACGCACGAAGTCCACGAGGGCGCGCCGGTAGCGCGCCAGCGAGGACAGCGAGACCCATTCCTCCGGCCCGTGGTGACCGGCGCCGGCGGGTCCGAACTCGACCGCGGGGATCCCCGCCGCGATGAACGCGGCGGCGTCGGATGCGCCGTCGCGGCCGACGCTCATTATTTCCATGTCAGGCGTTGAGCGCGCGACGGCGTCCCGGAGCGCACGGACGTACGGATCGCTCCGCGCGACGGCCACCGGCGGGTGAATGAAGGTCCGCGTGACCTCGATCCCCTCGATCGTGCCGACCTGCGCCAGTATTTCATCAGGATCCTGACCGGGCAGATGGCGGATGTCGACGGCCATCTGACAGAGATCTGGGACCTTGTTGAGCGCGTCGCCACCCTCGATCCGCCCGAGGTTGATCGAGGGGCGGTCGAACATCTCCGAGGACTCGCGCGCGAAGGGAAGCGACTGGATCGCCCGGAACGCATCGATCGCCTTGAGCACGGCGTTGTCGCCCAGCCACGGCGTCGAGCTGTGCGCCGCGCGGCCGTGGACCTCGATCCGCATCGCCAGGACCCCCTTCGCCTCGACCCCGATGTGCAGATCGGTGGGCTCGCCGGTGATCGCGAAGTCGCCACCGAGCCCGAGCCTGACGACCTCGTCGGTGGAGCGCTCGTCGAGCTCCTCGGACTCTTCATCGGGTACGCACACGAGTCGGACGCGCACGCGCTCCTGGCCCTCGAGATCCTTGAGCGCGCACATCATCGACGCGAGGCCGCCCTTCATGTCGTAGGCGCCGCGCCCGATCAGCCGGTCTCCCTGGAGGCGCGGGTGGAACTGCTCTTCTCGCCCGGGAACGACGTCCAGGTGGCCGTGGAGGACGACGCAGGGCGTGCCGGTGGACGGACCCACCTCGGCCACCAGCACCGGCAGCCCGCCATGGTCGATGTGCCGCACTTGGATGTCACGGGACTCGAGCCAGCCCTTGACGAATCCGGCGGCGGCTAGGAGCTCCTCCTGGCGTGAGGTGTCGTAGGAGATCAGCCGCTCGGCCAGGATGCGCTCATCGACCATCGGTGAGAGCAGGATATTGTTCGAGGCTGACGCGGCATTCGGTGAGCATCAGCGCGAGGTCCTCGCTCCAGTCCTGCGCCACGTCCGTCCACCCACGACGCTCGTAGAACCGCCGCGCGCGGGCGTGCTGTGAGGGGGTGAACAGGCGCGCGGGCTCGTACCCCTGCGCGGGCTGCGCGTCGGAGCCGCGCTCGCGCGCGGGCGTGAACGCCACATGTCCCATGGTGCGCCCCTCGTCGCGCGCGACCAACGCCCAGGTCCGCGAATCGATGAGCAATTCGGCGCTGCGTTCGCGATGCCTGGCCGCGTCCGGCGAGCGCCAGCCCTCGGGCGCAAACGCGACGTAGGAGTCAAAACCGGCCCGCACGTCGGCAAGCAACGCGTCCAGGTCGTCAAGCGTCGCGCGACAAGTGTTCATCGGCAGCGTCGCCGCGCCGGTAAGCCCCTACCGCCCCTCCGCGATCTCCACGAAGCGCTCCAGCCGACGCTTGTCCCGCTCTGCCACCCGGCGCTTCTCGGTGTCCTCGCCCGCGGACTCGAGCTCGTGCTCGGCCTGCGCCAGCCGCTCGCGCAGGTCTCCCGCATCGAGGTTCTCGGGCGAGTGCGCCTCCTCCACCAGTAGCAGCGCATGGTTGTGGCCAACCTGCATGTAGCCCTCTGCCTGCGCGAAGCTCACCACATCGGTGTCTTTCGTCCTGTGGAGCCGCAGCTCGGTCGGGTCGAGCGTCGCCAGCAGCGGCGCGTGGTTGGCGAGGACGCCGACGAGACCGAGCGAGGTGCGCGTCGAGACCATCTCGACCTCGTCGTTGAAGACCTCGCCGTCGGGCGTGAGCACCTCCGCGCGGAACTTGGTGTGGGCCATCGGTGGCTACTCCTCGCCCGCAGCCTCGTCCGTGTCCGGCGCCTCGTCCTCGCCGGCATCCTCGGCGGAGGCCGAAGCGTCGTCGTCGGTGGCGGCGGAAGCCTCCTCGGCACCGGCGTCCTCGCCCTCGTCCTCGTCCTCGTCCTTGCCCTTGCCCTTGCTCGCGTCCTTGACCACCTGGTCGATCGTCCCCTTCATGAAGAAGGCCCGCTCGGACAGGTCGTCGTGCTTGCCCTCGAGGATCTCCTTGAAGCCGCGAATCGACTCGGCGACCGGGACGAACACGCCGGGGGTCCCGGTGAACGCCTCGGCCACGTGGAAGGGCTGCGAGAGGAAGCGCTCGATCTTGCGCGCCCTGGTGACCGTGACCCTGTCCTCGTCGGAGAGCTCGTCGATCCCGAGGATCGCGATGATGTCCTGCAGCTCCTTGTAGCGCTGAAGCACCTCCTTGACGTCGTTGGCGACCTTGAAGTGCTCGTCGCCGAGGATCTCAGCCTTGAGGATCGTGGAGGTCGAGTCGAGCGGGTCGACCGCGGGGTAGATGCCCTTCTCGGAGATCGACCGCGAGAGCGTGGTGGTCGCGTTCAGGTGCGCGAAAGCGGACGCGGGGGCCGGGTCGGTCAAGTCGTCGGCGGGCACGTAGATCGCCTGGATCGAGGTGACAGATCCCTTGCGCGTGGAGGTGATTCGCTCCTGCAGCTGACCCATCTCCGACTCGAGCGTGGGCTGGTAGCCCACCTGCGAGGGCATCCGACCGAGCAGCGCCGAGACCTCCGAGCCCGCCTGGACGAAGCGGAAGATGTTGTCGATGAACAGAAGCACGTCCTGACCCTCCTGGTCGCGGTAGTACTCGGCCATTGTCAGCCCGGACAGCGCCACTCGCATACGCGCGCCGGGGGGCTCGTTCATCTGCCCGAAGACGAGCATCGTCTTGTCGAGGACGCCGGACTCCTTCATCTCGAGCCACAGGTCATTGCCCTCGCGCGAGCGCTCGCCGACGCCGCAGAAGGCCGATAGCCCCTCGTGCTCCTCGGCGAGGTTGCGGATCAGCTCCTGGATGATCACGGTCTTGCCGACGCCGGCCCCGCCGAACAG
>QHBV01000043.1 GCA_003244035.1 Solirubrobacterales bacterium
CGGTGATCCTGCCGGTGCACCCGGCGCCGGGGCCGGCGTCGACACCGCCGGGGCAGTGACGGTGCCGGGTGGCCGTGGTCCGGGCCAGCGGCCTGGTCAAGCGCTTTGATCTGGTTCGGGCGCCGTATCGATGCACCCGACGCGGTCGTCCTGGACGGCGTCGCGGGGTTCATCGAAGATCCGAGCTTCTATCCGTACCTGTCGGAGCGGGCGAACTTGGCGCGCCGTGGCAGGCGCGGCGGCGGCGCTTGCGCTCCTCGCCGCGGCCGGCAGCCTGGGCCCGCCCGCGGTCACGGCGGCTCGCCTGCAAGCGGCGATCACGCCGCGTTCAACAACCTGACGCTGCGCCAGCAGCGATTGCTGGGCCGAGCGTGCCGGCCGGCGCCAGCTCGAGATCGTCCCCAGCTGTCGCCGCCGGGCCGGCTCCAGCCAGGGACCCGGTGACGACTGGGTCTGCACGCTCGACGTGCTGATTCCCCAGGCCGGCGCCAACCCGTTCCAGCAGATGGCCGTGACCTACGACGTGAGCGCCAAGTCCAACGGCTGCTACAAGGCGGACGCGCCTCCGTCGTTGTGGGCCAGCAGCTGATGCGCGACGTGCACGGACGCGACGTCGTCAATCCGCTGTTTACGATCTATGGCTGCTTCGACACGATCTGAGCCGCATGCGCGCGGCTCCGTCCGACCGAGGCCCTACCTTCTGCGCCATCCGCACTTTCGAGCCGGAGTCGCAATGTCACTCTGCTTCATCGAACCGCAGAACGCCATCCGCGTGATCGCCGACTCGGTCGGGCGCGAGGCGCGCCGCCAGATCCTCGGCGAAGTCGTACGGGCGTGGGTCGACGAGATCCCCGACTCGGAGCTCGAGTCGCATTACGCCAAGGCGGTCGCCGATCTCGACGAGGACGACCTGTCGTTGCTCGCCGCGTGGCATGCCTCGCTGGAGGTTGGCCATCCCGTGCCGAACCGGGAGTTCTTGGTCAACGTGTTCCCGTCGCTGGGCGAGAACCGGCGTGAGGCGCTCAAGATCGCCGCGGGTTTTCGGGGTGAGGACGCGTTTGCGGCCGGGGTCGGGGAGGAGCAGGCGCTCGACACCGTGCTTCCCTGGCTCTCCGAGCAGCGCTGCGCCCAGCTGGCGGGGGAGTGCGTGGAGCTCTACTGCTGGGATCGCCTGGGCGTGGCGAACTGACGCGAGGGAGGGGGACTACTCGACCGAGCTGATCGCGATCGAGGAGGGGAGCGCCGAGGTGCTCCGCTCTGGGCAGAGGATCGCGTCGCTGGGCCCCGGCGACCTGATCGGCGAGATGGGCCTGCTCGCGCGTAAGCCCCGCAACGCCGATGTGATCGCGTCCTCGCCGATGCGCGTTGTCAAGCTCACCCACTGGGAACTCAGGCGGATGTCGGAGGATACGGTGGGGCGGATCAAGCAGATCGTCGAGGAGCGCCGGCGGGCCGGGGTGGCGGATCCGGCGCACTGAACGCTTGCAGGAACCAGCCGACCACTCCCGTCTCGCATCTATTCCGTCGTTACCCCTAAGCTCAGCCGGAGCTGAGCACCGCTTCGATCTCCTCGATCGCCTGCTCCGTGCTGCGAAACCAGACCGTGGCCATCCCCAGCGCGCGGGCCCCGTCGCAATTGATCTCGATGTCGTCCACCAGCAGCGCCGCGCCCGCACTCACGCCGAGCCGCTCGAGCGTGATCTCGTAGATCCGGGGCTCGGGCTTGCGCGCCCCGACGAACGACGAGTCGATGACGACGTCGAAGATCTCGTCGACCGGGAGCATCGCGCGCCAGCGTTCATCCCATTCGCGGACGTTGTTGGTGCAGATCGCGAGCTTGCAGCCTCGCCGGCGCAGCGTTCGCATGTATGCGATCAGCGGCTGGTTGGGCCTCAGGTGCTCGAAGTAGCGCTCACCGAAGTCGTTAAGCGCCAACTCGCGTCCCAGCCGGGTGGAGAGCTCGGCTTGCAGCGAGCGCAGGAAGGCCGCCTCGCTCAGCCGCCCGGTCTCGAGCTCGAACAGCGGGTTCGCGCCGGTCCGCGTGGCGATCGCGGCGAGTGCGATCCCAAGCTGCTCGAGCGAGACCCCCGAGGAGGCCCCGAACGCCGCGAAGGAGTCCTCCAGCGGAGAGGTCAGCACGCCGCCAAAGTCGCTGATCACGGCCTCGATGCGGCTCATCTCAATCGCCTCGGCGCCACCAGCAGGTACACGCCGGCGCCCTGGCGGCCGCGGCTGTGCCACCGCAGCGGCCGCGCGTGCACGCCGGCTTGTTCGCAGGAAAGCTCAGCGCCGGGGCCAATCGCCTCGCCGGCGAAGCGGCGCGCGTACTGCTCGCCGTCTTCCTCCTCCTCCAGCCACAGCTCGAGGCTCACGCGCGTGGGCCGTCCGTCGGCGGCATAGGTGGTCGACATACGTGGTTCGGCGACCGCGGTCGCGCTCACGCCGGCCGGCGCCAGCAGCGCGGCGGTCACCACGTCGCGATCGTGCCCGCGCGCCCCCCGCGAGCGCAGCGAGCGTAGCGCGAGTCCCTCGCCGGGCTCGAACCAGCCCGATAGGTCGCGAATCGACCCAAGCTCATGCAGGTCGAGCGCCGGGCAGACGCCACGGCGCCCGAGCGAATCGACCGGGTGCCTCGCGTCGCCAACCACGATCCAGCCACGAACCCGGCAGAGCTGATCGAACCCGTTCGCGGCCGCCGCCGGCTCGCCGGCGGCCGAGAGCGTGAGGTCTGCGCGCTCGCCGGCGAGCGTCCAGTCTCCGTCGTGGGCGGTTCCTTCGATCGTGGCCGGCGTGCCCAGGCCCGCCGGGCCCGGCGCCACGCCCGCCAGGCCCGGCGCCGGCACGTCCGCCGCGGCGCCCGGTCCCAGACTCCCGACCACGACCGATGCCTCGGTCGCGCCCCAAGCGGCGCCCCAGGCGCCCGTGGTCAGCTCTCCGAACGTGATCACTCGGAGCGCGGGTGTGCTTGTTGTGCTCATGCTCTCGGTACACTAAACCGGTCATGGCAACCGTGGACGAAGTCACCGACGCCCTGCGCGACGTGATCGACCCCGAGCTCGGCCTCGACTTCGTCGAGCTAGGCCTGATCTACGATGTCGCGGTCGACGACGGCACGGTCAACGTCACCTTCTCGCTGACCAGCCCGGGTTGCCCGATCGGACCGCAGGTGACCGAGCAGATCGAGGAGTTCGTCTCCGAGCTCGAGGGCGTGCGGGAGGTCCAGTCGACGATGACGTTCTCCCCGCCGTGGACCCCCGAGCGGATGAGCGAAGACGCGAAGTTCGCGCTTGGGTTCTGAGCCCCCGCGCCGCGCAGCAATGACGCGGCGCACCCTGCCGATCGTCGCCGTGCTGCTCGTGGTGGCGTGCGGAGCGTCGGCGAGTCCCGCGCTCGCGGCCGGAGCATCGTCGGACCCTGCGCCCGGAAGCTCGGCGCTCCCCGCGCGCGCGGGCGCGCCGGGATCGGACACAACCGGCAACTTGCTGGTACTGCTCGACCGCGCCGGCGCCGCCGCCGGCGGTTCCGCGCTGCAGGGCGCGATCGCCCGGCTCGGGGCGCGGCTCGCCGGTGTCGCGGTTCCAGAGATCGGGTTGGTCACCGTGCGCCCCCCGCTCGCGATCGGGTCGGCGGCGTTCGCGGCGATCCTGCGCCTGCTTCCGGGGGTCGCGTCGGTGCAGGTCGAGCACCGGTTCGTGCCGAGGGACGTGCCCAACGATCCCGCGCTGAGCGCGCTGGATCCGAGATCCGGGGTGGTGCAGTGGGCGCTTGCCCGGGAGGGCTTCTACAGCGCCTGGAACATCTCGCACGGCGATGGTGCACGCGTGGGCGTGATCGACACCGGGATCGATGCCCGCCATCCCGACCTGCAAGGCAAGATCGCCGCCGCCGTCGACCAGCAGGCTCCCTCCGATTCGGCCGGGCCCGCCGCCACCGACCAGTCCGGGCATGGCACCCACGTGTCCTCACTCGCGTGCGCGGGCACGAACAACGGGATCGGGATAGCGGGAGCGGGCTATGACTGCATGCTCGTGGTCGAGAAGACCGACTACTCGGAATCGAGCATCGCCGCCTCGATCGTCGACGCGACCAACCGTCACGTGCAGGCGATCAACATGAGCTTCGGCGAGCTCACCGCGGTCGGTGGGCCGCCCGAGTCAGAGATCAGGGCGATCAACTACGCGCTCGCCCACAAGGTCGTTCTGGTCGCGGCCGCCGCCGACAGCCCGGTCGCCGATCAGGGCGATCCGGCCAACGTTCTGCAGCCGGCCGGAACCGGCCCGAACATCGCCCAGGGCATCGGGCTCGACGTGACCGCAGCGGACTACGCCGGGAGCAGGGCGAGCTTCGCCGGCGACGGCTCGGAGATCTCGATCGCGGCGTTCGGGGCGTTCGATCCCGCCGCGGTGAGTCTGCTCCCGTGTGTCGGCGCGCCGGTGGGTATCTTCGGCGCGTACCCCGGCAACTCGACCCAGATGGAAGCCGCATCCGAGGCGTGCCGCTCTCGGTTTGCGGGCGATGACCGTTACGCGACGGTCGCGGGGACGTCGATGGCAGCGCCGCAGGTCGCCGCCGCGGCGGCGATGATGCGCGTGCTCAACCCGTATGCGTCGGTCTCGGAGGTGATCAGGGTCTTGAAGGCGACCGCCCAGCGCCCTGCTGGGGCGGGGTGGGGCAGCGATCTGGGCTGGGGCATCCTGAACGCCGGCGCCGCCCTCGACCTGATTCGGCGCGTCGACCGCCTGGCGCCGGTCTCGCGGGTGGACGCCCCGCGGCTCGCTCGCCACCGCCGGTTCCTGCTGAGGTGGTCTGGGCACGACCAGCAGAAGACTGGGCTGATCGCCTCGGGGATCGCTCGCTACCAGGTCTTCGTGCGAGTGAACGGCGCCCGCGCGCGGCTGATCGCCACCACCACCCACCATTCGCTGCGCTTCCGCGGCCGCCCGGGCTTTCGCTACGTCTTCTTCACGATCGCGATCGATCGTGCCGGTAACCGCGAGCGCCGCCCGCACGACGCCACCACCCGCGTGACGCGCGGCGCCCGCTGAGCGGCGAGCCTAGGAGCGTGGGCGGCCCTTGGTCTGCCGCGGGCGCTTGCGGGTGGGGACCGTCGGGGGCCCGCCGCGGGCCGCCAGCAGCAGCTCCCGTAGCGAGGCGTCGACCCCTTCGGCGATCGAGTCGATGTCCGAGAGCGCGTCGTAATCGCCGAGCAGTCCGTAGTCGATCGCGCCGTTGTAGGACATGATCGCGATCGACAGCGCGTGGTTGCTGGGCAGGAACGCGATCGGGAACACGTCTCGGAGCTCCCGACCGAGCACGTACAGCGGCGCCTGGGGACCGGGGATGTTCGTGACGAGCAGGTTGAACAGCCTGGTGGAGAAGTTCAGGCGGCTCGCCTGCGCGAGGATCGTCGGGGGCGCGAGCTCGTTCACGGCGGTCAGCGTCGCCGCTCCGATCGCCTGCTTGGACTCCTTCAGCCCGTCCATCTCGCGCTTGACGTATCGCAGGCGCGCGACCGGGTCGTCGATGTAGACCGGCAGCGGGCCGCGCATCACGGTCAGCCGGTTGCCCAGCGAGCCGTGGTGATCGTGGGTGCGGACGGACACCGGGACGAGCGCACGCAGCTCGAGACCCTCGGTGCGGACGCCGCGTGAGCGCAGCCAGCGCGCGAGCGCACCCGAGACCACCGTCAGGATCACGTCGTTGACCGTCCCGCCCAGGGCGTTCTTGACCTCCTTGTAGTCGGCCAGTCGCTGGCGCACCGCGGTGTAGCGCCGATGCGGCCCGATCTCGACGTTGAGCGGTGTCTCCGGCGCCGGGTTCAGGCCCGCCCACACGATCTCGCCGACCCCCTCGGCCGCATCCTTGAGCTTGACCAGCGCACTCGTGGGTTGGAAGGCCGCCGCCAGTGCCATCGTGGCGAGCCCTGCCGTGGTGCTCACCAGGCCGCGGACACCGGCCGCGACCAGCTCCACCGGCGAGGGCTCGGGCTCCGGTCGCCACGGCTCCGGATCGGTGGGCGGCGCCCGTGTGGGCGCGCGGCTCGGGTCGAGCAGCACCGTCGCGAGGTCGACACCGGCGATGCCGTCCACGAGCGAGTGGTGCGTCTTGAAGATCAGCCCGAAGCGATCGCCTTCGATGCCCTCGATCAGCCAGCTCTCCCACAGCGGCTTTGAGCGATCGAGCTGCTGCGAGGCGATCCGTGCCGCGAGCGAGAACAGCTGCCGCTCGGTGCCGGGCGCGGGCAGCGCCGCATGGCGGATGTGGTATTCGAGGTTGAAGCTCGGGTCATCGACCCATAGCGGACGGCCTGCCTGCAGCGGTGGGGTTGCCAGCTTCTGGCGGTAGCGCGGCACCAGCGCCAGTCGCCCGCGAACGTGGTCGAGGTAGACGTCGAACTCGGGTGGCGGCCCGTCGAACAGGAGCACGGCGCCGATGTGCATGTGCGACGCCTCGCCCTCCTGGTGAAGGAAGGACGCGTCGGTCGAAGTGAGACGGTCGAGGTGCTGTTGCGGCATCGACTTCTTTCTGCCGCCAGCGGCGGAGACCCGCAAGGGTACGCTTTCGGCGGTGTCCAGGGATGTCTCCACCGTGCCGAGCTCCAGAGAAAGCTCGCTGGCACTGACGTTCGACGATGGCCCGGATCCGAATGGGACGCCGAAGCTGCTCGCTTCGCTCACGCGGCTGGGGGCTCGAGCGACGTTCTTCCCGATCGCCGCTCGCGCGGCCGCGCACCCGGACCTGATCGAGCGGATGCTGCGTGACGGCCACTGCGTCGGGGTTCACTGCGACCAGCACGTCAGGCACTCCGAGCGGCAGGCCGGATGGGTCAGGCGCGATACCGAGCGTGCGCTGTCGCTGCTGCGATCGGTGGGGGTGTCACCGACGCTATGGCGGACGCCGTGGGGCGAGCACGCCCCCTTCTCCGCAGACATAGCCCGGCACCACGGCCTGCAGATCATCGGCTGGACCGTGGATACGCACGACTGGCGCGGCGACAGCGCCGAGACGATGTTTGCGTCCGTGGAGTCGGGATTGCGCGACGGCGCGGTCGTGCTCGCCCACGACGGAATCGGGCCGGGAGCCGGGCGGAGCAGCGTCGATCAGACGATCGCGCTGGTGGAGCTCGTCGCAGAGCACGCCCGGCGGACGGGCCTGGCGCTGGAAGCGCTCTGATGCGCGTGGCCGACCCGATCGGTGATCTGGCCCTGCCGGGGCTCGACCAGGCTCTGGTTCGGCTCGCCGCCGGCGCCGGCGAACGCGACGGGCGCGCCCGTCCCGAGTTTCCCGAGGCTGCGATCGCGCTGCTCGAGCACGCCGGAGCGCTCAGCTGGAACGCCCTGGCGGGGCCAAGGCGGCCCCCGGCGGCCGCTGAGCTCGGCCTCGTCAGGCGGGTCGCGCGCGCCGACGGCTCCGTAGGGCGGATCTTCGACGGCCATCTGAACGCGATCGAGCGATTGGCCGTACAGGCACCGGAGCGGCTGCGCGAGCGCGAGCTCGTCGCTGTCCGAGCTCGCCGGTTGCGCGCCGGGGTGTGGGGCGGTGACCCCGTACCCGGCGAGGGGCCGCCCGCGACTGTCGTTCAGAGCTCGCATGGCGAGGTCCTTCGCGGTGTCAAGACCTTCTGCTCCGGCGCCGGCGGATTGCACCGCGCGCTCGTCCTGGCCCGTTCGGCGGGCGGCGGTGCACCGCTTGCGGTATGGGTCGATCTCACCAATGCGCGGCGCGTCGAGATCGATCAGGAGTGGTACCGGTCGCACGGGTTGAGGGCATCCGTATCGCACCGCGTCGTGTTTCACGACGCGCCCGTGCTCGCTCGCTTCGGACCCCCAGGGGCGCTGTCTGCCCAGCCATGGTTCGCGCGCGATGCCCTGCGGACCGCCGCGAGCTGGGCTGGGATGGCCGATGCCGCGGTCACGAGCGCGCTCGAGGAGCTCGGCGATCGGGCTGTCCGTGGATCGCTCGAGGCCATCGCCGCCGGCCGCGCCGTGCATGCGCAGCGCACGATCGGGCTGTGGATCGAAGCCGCCGGCAGGGTCATGGATCGGCCCGGTCCCGATCTGCCGGCGCTCGCCCTCCATGCGCGGGTGGCGATCGCCGACGCGAGCCGCGTGCTGCTCGACGAAGCCGCTCGCGCATGCGGCTCGAGGCCGTTTACCAGGGGGAGCGCGCTCGACCGCGCACGGCGCGACCTCGAGGTGTTCCTGCTGCAACACCGGCTCGACCCGATGCTCGCGCGCGCCGGCGAGGCGGCGATCGCCGCTGCCAGGCCGGATCGGGGGACCGGTTCGTGAAGCGGATGACGCTGGCCGACTTCGAGGCGCGCTACCGTGCCGACCCCGATCCCTGGGGTTACACGCGGCGGCCGTACGAACGCGAGAAGTACGCCGAAACGCTCGCGGCGTGTGGTCCCGGGCCGTTCGCCTGCGCGCTCGAGCTCGGCAGCTCGATCGGGGTCTTCAGCTCACAGCTCGCTCCCCGTTGCCGGCGGCTCGTCACGCTCGATGCGGCGCCCACTGCCGTCGCCGATGCGCGGCGGCGGCTCGCCGACCAGCCGCACGTGGAGGTGCGGCTGGGCAAGATCCCCGCCGAATTACCGGCCGAGCGCTTCGAGCTGGTGGTCGCTTCCGAGATCCTCTACTACCTGTCGGAGCTCGAGCTCGAGGATACGCTGGCCGGATTGGAGCGATGCATGGCTGCCGGGTCTCGGCTGGTCGCGGTTCATTGGCGGCCGACCGGCCCGGAGCGGCCGCTGACCGCCGCCGATGTGCACTGCATGCTTCGTGCGCAGGCGTGGCTCGAGGCCGTGCAGCACTCCGGCGGGACCGACGAATACCTGCTCGACGTGCTGGAGCGAAGATGAGCGACGAGCTCGAGCTGCTGGTGCTCGGCGGCGGTGCCGCTGGGTTCGCCGCCGCGGGCGCTTTTCGGGCGGCGGGCGGCGGGGGAGCTGTCGGCATCGTGACCGACGAGCTGCGCATGCCCTACCGACGCCCCCCGCTGACCAAGGAGCTCCTGCGAGGTGAGGCCACCGAGGAGCAGTTGCCGCTCGCGCAGGAGTCATGGCTGGTGCAGCAGGACGTGAGGCTGATCTCGGGCAGGGCGGTCGGGCTCGACTCGGAAGCTCGGACGGTCGATCTCTCCGGGGGCCGACGCCTGCGCTATGCGGATTGCGTGCTGGCCACGGGCGCCGAGCCGATCCGCCTACCGGTGCGCGGGGCAGACGATCCGGCGGTTCGGGTGCTCAGAACGGTGGCGGACGTCCGGGAGCTGCTTCGCCGGCTGGGCGGCGGCGATCAGGTGATCGTGATCGGATCGGGCTTCATCGGCTGCGAGATCGCCTCATCCCTGCGGACCCGCGGTCACCCGGTGACGCTGGTCTCCGACGAGCAGGCACCGAACATCGCTCGGCTGGGCGGTGAGCCAGCCGCGCAGCTGCTCGGCTGGCTCGAGCAGGATGGGATCCGGCTGTGTCTCGGCGCGAGTGTCGATGCGATCGAACGGGACGGCGAGACGCTCGAGGTGCTCGCTGGGGGCTCCGGTCACCGGGCCCGTCACGTGATCATGGCAGTCGGGGTCGCTCCTCGGGGGGAGCTCGCGACCGCGCTGGGGATCGAGCTGAAGGGGGGCGCAGTGCCGGTCGATCCGGCGATGCGCACGGTGTGTCCAGGGCTGCTCGCCGCCGGCGACGTGTGCCTCGCGGAGAATGCGGCGGCGGGCCGGAGGCTGCGCGTGGAGCACTGGGGCGACGCGCTCGGTCAGGGCGAGGTGGCCGGTGCAAGCGCGGCCGGGGCGGAGGTGGCGTGGGCCGATGTGCCGGGCTTCTGGTCGACGATCGGGCGCCGGACGCTCAAGTACGCCGCGTGGGGCGACGGCTTTCAGGAGATGCGCCTGGAGCTCCACGGCGCCGGCGGATTCACTGCCTGGTACGGGAGCGGCGGAAGCATCGTCGGCGTCCTCGCCCATCTGGCCGACGAGGACTACGAACGAGGCCGCGAGCTGATCGCCGCAGGGGCGCCGTGGGACCGCTGAGCATCGTCGTCGTGCCCGCCCGCGACGAGCAGGAGCAGATCGAGGGGTGCCTGAAGGCGCTTGCGGCACAGACGGTGCCGCCCGGTACGTTCGAGACGATGCTCGTGCTCGATGCGTGCATCGACGCCACCGAGCGGGTGGCGACCGACACAGCCGCCGCGCTTGGGCTGGCGGTGACGCTCCTACCGGGACCTGGCCGTGGCGCCGGCGCAGCTCGTCGGGCGGGAATGGACGCAGCGGCGGCGCGACTGCTCGCGCTCGGCCGTGATCGCGGCCTGATCGCCTGCACCGACGCCGATTCACGGCCGGCGCCCGACTGGCTTGCGCGCCAGCTCGACCACGTTCAGGGGGGCGCCCAGGCGATCGCGGGCCTGATCGAGCTCGACCCGCGCGAGCTGGCCCAGCTGCCCGATCCTGTTCTGCGGCGCCGCGAACGAGACGCCGTCACCCGGCTCGCAAGCATCCGTGAGCACGACGCAGATGCTGCCCACCATCATTTTGCCGGGGCGTCGATGGCAGTCACCGCGGGGGTCTACCGCGGGGTCGGCGGCCTCGAGCCTGTGGCGGCGCTGGAGGACGCGAGGTTCGCAGCGCGGCTCGCCGGGCACGGAATCCCGATCCTGCGTGCATCTGACGTGCGCGTGCGCACTTCGGCTCGCACGGCCGGTCGGGCCGGGCGCGGCCTGGCGGTCGACCTGGAGGTCTCGACCTGGGCGCAGCGACGGCGCTACCGAGCCGCGGACTTCAGCGTCTCGCAGCTGAGCGCCGGCAAGGGCAGCGCCTCGGTGACGGTCGTGATCCCCGTCAAGGAATGCGCCGCCACGCTCGAGGGGGTGCTCAGTCGCACCGTCGAACCGCTCGCCCGGCACGGCTTGATCGACGAGCTCGTGGTCGTCGACGCGGCCTCGGAAGACGACACCGCAGCGGTTGCGGCCGCCGGCGGTGCGCGCGTGATCCAGCAGGACGACGTGCTCGCGCAGTACGGGCCGGCGCTCGGCAAGGGCGACGCGATGTGGCGGGCCCTGCACGCGACCAGCGGCGAGGTCGTCTGCTTCCTCGACGGAGACACCTCGAATCCCGACCCGGGTCATCTGCTCGGACTGCTCGGGCCGCTGCTCTCCTACCCGGCCCTCCAGCTCGTCAAGGGGGCCTTCGACCGCCCGCTGCGAACGCCTGGTCTCGACCTTCCCAACGAGGGAGGACGGGTGACCGAGCTGATGGCACGGCCACTGCTGAACCTGCACGAGCCCCGGCTGGCCGGCTTCGCGCAACCGCTGGCCGGGGAGTTCGCAGGCCGTCGTGAACTGCTCGAGTCCCTCTCGTTTCCGGTCGGATACGGGGTTGAGATCGCGGTTCTGATCGACGCGCTGCACGAGTGCGGCCTCGATGCCCTCGCCGAATGTCAGCTGGGAACGCGTCAGAACCGCCACCAGCCCCTGCGGGCGCTGGGCCAGATGGCGTTCGCCGTGCTGGCCGCGGTCGAACAGCGGGCCGGGGACGGGCGGGGCGTGCTCGGGGGTCAGTACATGCAGCCCTGGGACGACTTTGGGGTCGTGCAGGTGCCGGTCGGGGAGCGGCCGGCGGTGGCGGGGGTCAGGGAGGGCGCACCCGCGCCCCCGGCCCGCTGCCGCTGAGCGGGTAGGGCGGCTGAAGCGACCCGCCTACACTGTCAGGCATGGGCGCCGTCCCCGAGAAGCTCCTGCTGGCCGCGCCGCGCGGTTACTGCGCGGGGGTCGATCGTGCCGTGCAGACGGTCGAGCGTGCGCTCGAGCGCTACGGGGCGCCCGTGTACGTCCGCAAGGAGATCGTGCACAACAAGCACGTGGTTGAGCAGCTGCGCGAGCGCGGCGCGGTGTTCGTGGACTCCGAGACCCAGGTCCCCGCGGGGGCCACCGTCGTCTTCTCTGCACACGGCGTTGCCCCGGCCGTGCACGCCAACGCGCGCCGGCGGGAGCTGCACGCGATCGATGCCACCTGTCCGCTCGTCACCAAGGTGCACGTGGAGGCGAGGAAGTTCGCCGCCGACGATTACACGATCGTGCTGATCGGCCACGCCGGCCACGAGGAGGTCGAGGGGACGATGGGGGAGGCGCCCGAGAGCATCATCCTGATCGAGAGCGAGGACCAGGTGGAGGGCCTGCAGGTCAAAGATCCGGCGAAGGTCGCCTACATCTCGCAGACGACGCTGTCGGTCGACGAGACGCGCGCGATCATCGATCGCCTGCGCGAGCGCTTCCCCGCGATCACCGGGCCTCGCACCGACGACATCTGCTACGCGACCACCAACCGGCAGGCCGCCGTCAAGCAGCTCGCGCGCCAATGCGATCTCGTGCTCGTGATCGGCTCGCGCAACTCGTCCAACTCCAACCGGCTGGTCGAGGTCGCCCGCGAGCACGGCGCCGAGTCGCACCTGATCGACAACGAAGCGCAGGTGCGTGAGGAGTGGCTGCTCGGCAATCCGGTCGTGGGGATCACCTCGGGGGCCAGCGCGCCCGAGGAGCTTGTGCAGCGGTTGGTCAGCTTCTTCCGCGCCCGCGGGACGAGCGACGTTCGGGAGCTGGAGGTCATCCAGGAGGACGTGCGCTTCATGCTTCCCAAGGCGATCCGCGCGGTCCGGGCCCCGGCTTCGATCACGGTCGCCCCTACCTAGCCCGGGGGGCAAAGGAGCCGGAGCTGCGCACGCTGGTCGTCTCCGACCTGCACCTCGGCGCCCACAGCGGCGTGGACCTGCTGCGGCGGGCGCAGGTGCTCGAGTTGCTGCTGGCGCAGCTGGCGGGGTTCGATCGGCTGGTGCTGCTGGGGGACGTGCTCGAGCTTCGCGACGGGCCGGCGCGTGAAGTGCTGAGCGCGGCGGCGCCGGTGCTCGCGGAGCTCGGCGAGGCGCTCGGCCCGGGGCGCGAGGTCGTGATCGTCCCGGGCAACCACGATCACCAGCTCCTGCAAGGTTGGCTGGCGCGGCGCGCCTCGGACGTGCCGCCGCCGCTCGGGCTGGAGGCCGTCGTCGACTGGCGCGCGGACGAGCCGCTGGGCGCCGTCGCGGCTGCGCTGGGCCCCGTCGAGGTGCGAGCCGCGTATCCAGGTGTGTGGCTGCGCGAGGACGTGTACGCGCTCCACGGCCACTACGGCGATCGTCACACGACCGTCCCGATGCTCGAGCGCCTGGGCGCCGGGGTGATGGCGCGGGTCGTGGTCGAGGCACCCGGTGGGCCGCGGCGCGCGGAGGACTACGAGGCCACGCTCGCCCCGCTGTACGCGTGGCTGTACGCGGTCGCACAGGCTCGCGGCCGGAATGCCGGACGGGGCTCGCACGGGGCCTCGGCACGGGCACGGGGCATGCTCCAAGGCGCCCGCGCCGGCGGGCGCGGGCGCCGGGGCGCGGCCGCCCGGAACCTGCGCCACCGGGGCGCTGTTACCCGGACCCTCTGCCACCGGGGCGCGGCCGCGGCCTTCCCCGTGCTGATCGCCGCCCTCAACCGCGCCGGGCTGGGGCCGCTGCGCGCCGACCTCTCGGGGCCAGAGCTGCGACACGCCGCGCTGTGCGCGACGGGCGAGGTGCTGGCGCGCCTGGACGTGCGCGCTCCGCACGTGATCTTCGGCCACACCCACCGTGCGGGGCCGCTGGGCGCCGACGACCCGGCGGAGTGGCTCGCACCGGGGGGCGTCCAGCTGCTCAACCCCGGCAGCTGGGTGCACGAGCCCGCCTTCCTAGGCGAGCGGCCGCACGAGAGCCCCTACCGGCCCGGCTTCTGCGCCGTCCTGCACGGTGAGCGGGCGCCGACGCTAATCAACGTGCTCGACGCGGTTACGGGGCCAGCCCCGGCGTGAAGCAGACGGCGTGGCAGCTGACGCCCTCGCCCACGACCAGCTCGAGCTCGGCGGCGGTGCTTCGTGGGTGGGAGATCAGCTTGTAGCAGCCCGGATGATCGACCGCGACGGCGTACCCGTTGGCGCTCACTGAGCCCTGGCCGTCGAGCACCGCCCACACGGCGCCGGCCTGATATGGCCCTGAATAGGGGCCCGCGACGTCCTCGCTCTGCGGCGCCAGGAGCGCTCCGGGAGCGTCCTCTGCGCGCAGCGGCGACACAGGCTCCCGGTCGATCCCGAGCAGCTCTCCGATCGCGCGCTCGGTCTCCCGATAGCCGCCTTCGCCGTAGTGGTAATCGACCAGCAGGCCGCGCTGGTCGAAGAGGTAGCGGGCGGGCCACCCGGCGTTTCCGTACAGCTGCCAGATCTGGTGCTCGAGATCGACGACGACGGGGTATGGCAGCTCGAGCCGCGCGACCGCGGCACGCACAGCCTCGGGATCGAGTGAGGGTGCAAAGCCCGACGCATGGACCCCGATCATCCGCAGCCCCGCGGGCTCGTAGCGCTCATGCCAGGCCTTCATGTAGGCAAGCGTGCGGATCGAGTTCGCCCGGCAGAAGTCCCAGAACTCGATCAGGACGGGCCGCCCCAGCTGCTGGTCCATCCGCAGCGCCGCGACGTTGATCCACGGCAACCGGGGGGGGAACGGCGGGGCTTGGATGTGGTCGACCGGGGGTCGCACCGTGGCGATCGTAGAGAGAGCCCAAGCGGATCGCGCGTGCTCGGCGAAGCAGGGCCTGCAGTCGCAGCCGGGTGTGCTGCAGGGTGACGTCGGGTGCGTGGACGTCGATGGCGACCGGATCGCGATCGTGCCGAGCCGGGCAGCGGGTGTGGGCGGTGATCGCCGCTACACGGCCCGCGCCCTGCAGCGCCGATTCGGTGTAGGGGACTTCCCCGATACGTAGGTGCATCAGGTCACCGGCTCCTGGCGGCCACCGAAAGCGCCTTCGAGCACGAGCTGGTGGCGTTCTGAGGTGGCCAGAAAATGGGCGCGCGGCAGTGCGGCCGCCGTGTCCGGGAGCTCGAGGCCGCCGGGGTCCCCCAGCTCGCCGTATGCGAGGAGCACGACTGTCTCGGGCATCGAGATCACTCCGTCCAAGGCACGACCGGCGACGGCTCCGGGGTCCCGGCGGCGAGCGCGACCAGGCCTGCCACGACGCGGCCGGGCCACCTCCGCTGGACTCGCTCGAGTGGCGGTGCCGGTACGCGGTCTTCTACGAGCACGGCTGGGTCGTGCTCGAGCGCAGACCGCACGGCGGCTCAGGACGCGCGCCACCCGGGGCGTTCACGCCGATGTCCCGCTCGGAGAGCAAGCGGATGCTGCTCTCCGGCGTGAGCTGGGGCCAGGCGCGGGGCCGCTTTGGCACCGGCCTGATCGGCTGTGCTGCCCTGCGCTTCCGACGCGATCCCGGAGCGCCACGCTGCTTCGCCGACCTGGGGGGCGACCTTGCTCGCCCGAGCCACACGCTCGCCACCGAGCTGGCGAGGCTCGTCTCGCAGCTGCACGGCGGCTGCCAGGACCTGGCCAGGGTGGCGCTCAAAGGGGACGCCCAGCTCGGCGACGATCTCGAGCGCGCGCGCCGCGCTGGCGAGAGCGGACCGTTGCCGGCCTTCGTGCGCGCATTCGTCCAACTTCGGGCCGACCACGACGATGCCGATCTGCAAGGGGCGGTAGGACGCTTCTTGCTGCTGTGCTCCTCCCGATGATGCGCTCGGCAGGAAGTCGCGGGCGCGGCCGGCTGGCCACGGGATTGCGGGGATCTGGCGCCGAGCGCCGGCTCAGGAGCGGGCGCTGCGTTCTCCCAACCCGGCGGCATGCGCTTTGTGGCAACGTGGCCACCGAACTGTGCGACTTTGACTCGATAAGCATCGTGGAGGTGCTTATGTCGCCAGTGACGGCAGCACATCCCTCACACGCACGGGTGTCGGTAGACGAACAACGTGCCACGTTGCTCGCCTTCGAGCCCCAAGGCCTCGACGGCCTCGCGCACGCCCGGATAATCGGCATGAATGTAGTCGTCGAAGACCACGGGCGCACCTGGGCGCAGATAGGGTTGCCACGCCCGCACCTCAGCGATCGTGTGCTCTCGTTCGTGCGATGAGTCGATGTACAGCAGGTCCACCGGTTCCCGGTCCAGTGGGCCGACCGACGCCGCCGCAACCACGAGTTCAATACGCTCCCGCACCTCCGGGCCAATAAGCTCCAAGTAACGCCGCGGCTCGGAGTGGTCGACCACGTCGTAAGTCACGACGCGACGCTCCGGATCGTCGAGCGCGAGCGTTATCGCAGTCCAAGCGGTCGCCGTGCCGAGTTCGACGACCTGTCTACCGCCCCTAGCCAAATCGAGTAGGACTCGCAGGTTTGGCGGACGCGTCACCGAGGAAAGACTAAATGCGTCAGCCGTGCGCCACGCAACACGCCGCGCGCGCCATTGAAACCAAAGTATCCGCGCCGACAGACCTCGGAGTTGCCACATCCAGCGCAAGTCCCGTCGCCAACGTCCTATCCAAGCGCGCATAGGCCGGACCTGGCCGTGATCTCTAGCGGGCTGATGTGAACGCGGACTCTCGCACGGCGAAAGCCAATGGCGTGTGCACAGGCTCGCCAAAGCGACCCAAACCCGAAACCTCGGCCTCGCGACCGCTCATTGCCGCCATATACCTACCCAGTCGACTAACACCGTCTGTGGGAACATACATGCACGCGGCTTCAACCGGCGGCATTGGGTGCGCGAAGCACCCGGCTCCGCTGCGCATCGGGCGATCCACCCGTGCTTGGCGTAATGAGGCTGAATCCATTGATCGGCTGGACGGGTGAGCCGGATTCGGCGGGATCGCCGGATGACCTCGTCGGGGTCCCCGGATGATTGTGTGCGGCGGGCGCTGTCCCGGGGCTTGGGCTGTTGTCGGGCCTCGGGGCTCCTGCGGAAGCGCCGCGCCCCGGTTTCCGGGCAAGGCTCAGTGCGCCGGATCGGCGGCGGCCCCGGCTGGTTCGCGTCGCGCCTGGGCTGCTCAGGTCAGGGCGGGCAGCGCGCGGATCGCGTGGAGGGTGGTGGTGAACCCGTCCCCGGAATCGCCGTCCTGCAGGGACTTTGGTTCGCCATCGCGATCGGGATCATCGATGCGCTGACCGAGGCGCATCGGTCGCTCGGAAGCATTGTGGCCCGTGCGGCGATCGCCGGAGTGATCTTCGGGGTGCTGATGTGGGCGTGCAACGCCACCGGCGACGACGAACCAACCGCGCCTGAGGCGCTCGGACCGACAAGGCCGAGGGCGCTATACTCTGTGAAGTATTGAATCCAGATCGCCTTTGAGGAGTTTACAGATGAGTCCTTCCGGAGCCGAGGTTCTCCGCCAGATCAAGAGCAGGATCGACGAGGTCGATCCTGCCTCCGTGCGCGAGCAGGCCGCCAATGGCGCGGTCGTGGTCGACGTGCGCGAGCCCGAGGAGTGGTCGGCTGGCCACATCCCCGGCGCCAAGCACGTGCCCAAGAGCTTTCTCGAGTCGCGGATCGAGGCCGCCGCCCCCGATCACGCGCAGCACGTGATCCTGTACTGCGCTTCCGGCAACCGCTCGGCGTGGGCGGCTCGCACGCTGCTCGACGACCTCGGCTACGAGCACGTCGAGTCGATGACCGGCGGCTTCACGCTGTGGAAGGACCGCGGCTACGAGGTCGACACGCCGAGGACGCTGACCGCCGAGCAGCGCGAGCGCTACTCGCGCCACCTGCTGCTGCCCGAGGTGGGGCTCGATGGACAGCAGAAGCTGCTCGAAGCCAAGGTGCTGCTGCTGGGGGCCGGCGGGCTCGGCTCGCCGGCCGCGTTGTACCTCGCGGCCGCCGGCATCGGGACGCTCGGGATCGTCGACAACGACGTAGTCGACCTGTCGAACCTGCAACGCCAGGTGATCCACACCAGCGAGCGGATCGGGGTGGCGAAGGTCGACTCCGCCGAGCAGACGATCAACGCGCTAAACCCGGACGTCCACGTGGTCAAGCACGAGATCCGGCTGGGCCCGGAGAACATCATGGAGATCCTCCCTGGCTACGACCTCGTCCTCGACGGGCTCGACAACTTCCCTACGCGCTACCTGCTCAACGACGCCTCGGTGCGGCTCAAGATGCCGGTCGTGTCCGGCGCGATCCTCGGCTTCGAGGGGCAGCTGTCGGTGTTCAAGCCCTACGACGGGCCGTGCTACCGCTGCCTGTTCCCGGTGCCGCCGCCTGCCGAGCTGGCGCCCTCCTGCGGCGCCAACGGCGTGCTCGGGGTGCTGCCCGGGACGATGGGCCTGCTGCAGGCGACTGAGGTGCTCAAGCTGATCCTCGGGCAGGGCGAGCCGCTGATCGGCCGCCTGCTGATGTACGACGCGCTCGCGGCCCGCACCACGGAGGTCAGGGTCCGCCGCGACCCGGAGTGCCCGGTCTG
>QHBV01000044.1:0-1225 GCA_003244035.1 Solirubrobacterales bacterium
GTGATCCTCGAGCTCGTCGGCGCCCCCAACCTCGGTGAGAACCTGAAGGCGCTCGCGACCGGGGGCCGGATCGCAGTGATCGGGACCGGTGCGGGCGCGAAGGGGGAGCTCAACCTTGGGCTGCTGATGGCCAAGCGCGGCCGCATTCACGGCTCGACGCTGCGCGCTCGGCCGCTCGAGGAGAAGGCGCTCACGGCGCGCGCGCTCGAGCGCTCGGTGCTGCCGTTACTGGCCTCGGGGGCCGTCCGCGTCCCGATTGCGGCCACGTATCCGCTTGACCAGGCAGAAACCGCCTATGACCGGTTCGCCGGCGGCGGAAAGCTCGGGAAGATCGTGCTGGAGATCAGAAGCTAGCTGCTGGGGCGCTGCTACTCGCCCTCGATGAAGCCGGCGTGTGCGCCCCAGGGTGCCCACCTCAATACGGCGGCAGATCTGCCCACCACTGCCCCAGTACCCGGAACGCCGACCAGAACTCGCGCTTGGCACCCTCCTCGTCGAGCGCTTCGTCGATGCTCGGGACGTACAGCGCCTCGATCGAGGGGGTCAGGCGCTGCAGCTCCCCCGGCGAGCTGACGAGCGGGCGCGCCAGCGGGATCTCGAGCTCCGAGTTGACGACCGCGAGCGCGTCGGGACCCATCACGACGACGATCTTCGGCGCGATGATCGCGAGCTCCTCGACCAGCCGCGCGACGCACGCGGGGTCGGCCAGCGCGGGGTCGGAGACCGGGCACTTCACGCACAACGTCCCGTACACCGCCAACGGATCGATCGCCAGCCGCTTCAGGGACTTCATCAGCGCGTTGCCCGTGCGACCGTAGAACGCGACCCCCTCCTCGACCTCCGACGGACGCGCCGAGTGCTTGATCAGGAAGATGTCGGCCTGCGGATGGCCCGACCCGAGCACCGGCATCAGCTGCCCGCGCGGGCAGTGGGGGCACGCCTGCAGCTCTCGCGAGAATGCGTTCAGCTCACGGATCGCCCGCTCGAGGTACTTCTCACGGATCTCGTCGTCGGTTGCCGGCACACCCTGCAGATTGGACGGGCGCGGGGCTTGTCCTTGCGAGTGCATCAGGACTTGCGCGCGATTCGCACACGGAGCTGGCGCCCACGCCGCATCACTCCCATCACGACTTGCGCGTCACCCGTCGCACCCGCCGGTCACGCGAGGCCCGCCGGGCCCCCTCGGGCATCGCCTTGGTCTGCAGGAACTTCAGCGCCTGTACGA
>QHBV01000044.1:1291-2622 GCA_003244035.1 Solirubrobacterales bacterium
GGGATCCGGTACTTGGCGGCGAAACGGATCGCCTCCTCGTTGAACTCGCTGATCGCGATCCGGGGGTTGAAGATCTCGATCGCGTCTACGTCCGCCAGCACACCGAGGAGGTGCTCGTAGTCGGGGACCGAGTGCATCCTGTCGAACGGGTGGGGCACGTACACGACCCCGCCCTGGCGCTTGATCTCGGCGATCGTCTCTGCCAGCGTCATCCCGCGCGGGATCTTCTCTTCGATGAACAGCCCGATCACCTCGCCCTGGTTGGCCGTCTTGACCTCCTCGGCGACGATCACGCGCAGCCCGGCGGGCGCCTTGGCGCGGGCCTCGAGCGCCCCCGAGATCTCGTTGTGGTCGGTGATCGCGATTGCCCCCAGGCCGCGCAACCTGGCTTCTGCCAGCAGCACCTCGACCGGGGTCGCGCAGTCGTAGGAATGGTCGGTGTGCATGTGCAGGTCGACGTCGATCAACGGCCGCGAGTGGAGCTTCTGCCGCACCTGCGGCAGGCCACGCCCGTCGTGCCGGCGGGCCACGAGCCGGCCGTAGACCTGCTCGAGCTCGTCGGCCACCCGTGGCCAGCGCAGCGTCTGCGCGAACGGCGAGGCATTCGCCAGCAGGCGCTCGCGCAGCCCCGGATCGCAGATCAACCGCGTCAGGTGGGCCGCCAGCGTCTCCACGTCTCCGGGCTCGAACACGAGCCCGTAGCCGCCCTCGGACAGCAGCTCCTCGTACACCGGCAGGCGCGAGGCCACGGGCACGACCCCGGCGCCGAGCGCGCGCACCAACGGCCCGGGCGCCGCTCGGACGCCATCGGACGCGAGCACGGTGACGTCGGCGAGCCCCAGGACGTCGGTCTCCGAGCACTCGCCGGCGTCGACGAAGCGCACGCGCTCGCGCAGCGCGCGGCTGAGCGTCGCCGGCGCGGCGAGCGGGACCGGGGACCACACCGTCGCATGCCACCCGAGCTCGCGCGGGATCGAGCGCAGCGCGCGCAGGAAGGCGCGCACGGCGGCACGCTCCTCGGCGGCGATCATCACCAGCTCGACGCCGTCCCGGGCGCCGCCGCCCCGCCCCGCCGCCGCCTCGGCGCCGGGCAGGATCACCTCGTACTCCCCGGGGAAGTACCGCGCCATCAGCTCGCGGGTGGCTTGGTAGCTCGCGGTGCGGGCGTCGCAGCGCTCGAACAGGCGGCGCGAGAGCGGCCGCGCCAGCTGGGTCGAGACGATTCGCTCGGTCGGCGCGTGGAAGCCGCCCACGCTCAGCGCCTGCGAGTGGCGCAGGGCCACGCTCGAGGCGCTCGGAGCGAACGGTTCGTGCACGTGCACGATGTCGAG
>QHBV01000045.1:0-161 GCA_003244035.1 Solirubrobacterales bacterium
TAGCCGTAGCCGCCGAGCACCTGCACGGCCTCGACGGTCACCGCCATCGCCGTATCCGAGCAGAACAGCTTCGCCATCGCCGCGTACTTGCCGATATCCGGATCGCCGCGGTCGACCTTGGCGCAAGCCTGGTAGAGCAACTCGCGGGCCGCGGCGCACCC
>QHBV01000045.1:211-3565 GCA_003244035.1 Solirubrobacterales bacterium
CTGCCGAACTGCCGGCGCTCGCGCGCGTAAGCGGCGGCGTAGTCGGTCGCCCCCTGGGCGATGCCGAGGGCCTGCGCGGCGACCCCCAGCCGCGAGCGGTCGAGCGTCGCCATCGCGACCTTGAAGCCCTCCCCCACTTCGCCGAGCACGTTCTCGCCGGGCACCCGCACGCCCTCGAAGATCGGCTGGCCCGTGGGCGAGCCGCGGATCCCGAGCTTGTGCTCGAGCTTGCCGACGCTGAACCCCGGGCGATCGGCCTCCACCACGAACGCCGTGATCCCGCGCGAGTGNNACGATGTAGAAGTCGGCGATCCCGAGGTTGGTGATCCAGTTCTTGGCGCCGTCGATCACCCACTCGTCGCCGTCGCGGGCCGCGCGGGTGAGCATCCCGCCGGGATCCGAGCCGGCGTCGGGCTCGGACAGCGCGAACGCGGGCGAGAACTCGCCGGTGGCGCAGCGCGGAAGCAGTCGCTGGCGCTGGCGCTCGGTCCCGAACAGCCGGATCGGCAGCGTGCCGAGCTCGTGGACCATCAGGATCAACGCCGTCGAGGCACANNCCTTGGCGATCTCCTCGATCGCGATGTTGAGCATCAGGGTGCCCGTGCCGGTGCCGCCGTGCTCGGCTTCGAACGGCAGGGCGAGGATGTCGTGCCCGGCCAGCAGCTCGCGTAGGTCGTGCGGGTACTCGGCCCGCTCGTCGATCTCGGCGGCGCGCGGCGCGATCCGCTCCCGCGCGATCCGGCGGATGGTCTCGCGCAGGTCGATGTGCTCCTGGGGGAGCGTGTAGAGCTCAGCGAGCGCGGACACGGGGCTTTGATGCTACGTCACCCGTGGCGCTACGCTGACCTCGCGATGGGTTCCGACTACACCGCGCAGCAGGTCGCCGAGCTGCTGCAGCGCGACGAGATTCAGCTGATCGACGTGCGGGAGCGCCACGAGCACGACGCAGGACGGATCGCAGGGGACCGGCATTTGGCGCTCGCGCAGCTGAGAGACCAGGCGGAGACGATCGACCGGGACAAGCAGGTCGTCTTCTACTGCCGCAGCGGCGCACGCTCGGCGATGGCGAGCGAGGCCTTCCAGCGCTCCGGATTCGACGCCCACAACCTGATCGGTGGCCTGCTCGACTGGCACGCGGCCGGGCTGCCGCTGGAGCCGGCCGGCGGCTACGTCGCCGAACCCTGAGGGAGTCGGCGGACGCCCCAGCCTCGAGGAATCCTCACGACTTCCATTTGATCGAGCAGCCGACCGGCTTGGTCTCGGCGCGTGCGGGCTCGTGGCCCGCGAGCACCGCGTCGAGCGCATCCCGCAGCCAGACCGCGTTCTGGCCGGGGTCGTCGTGGTCGGCGTCCGGCGCGCCGCGGTAGCGCAGCCGTCCGGTCGAGTCCAGCACGAACACGTCTGGCGTGGTCTTCGCGTCGTACGCGCGCGCGACCTCCTGGGACGCGTCGTGGAGATAGGGCATCGGCCAGTCCTCGGAGGCGACCCGCTCGCGCATCGCGTCGATCGAGTCGCGCGGATAGCGATCGGCGTCGTTGGCGTTGATCGCCAGGAAACGCACCCCGCGTTGTGCGTAGTCGCGTGCGGCGCTTGCGATCCGGTCGTGCCACGCGAGCGCATACGGGCAGTGGTTGCAGGTGAACACGATGACGGTCACCGGGGCGCCGGCGGCCTGGGGCATCCAGCTCGCACCGTCGGTGTCGGGCAGCTCAAAGCTCGGCGCCTGCGCGCCGATCGCAATCGTCATGTGCTCACCTCTTCTCGCCTGCGCCGCTCGCCGCTCGCCGCTCGCCGCAGCGCGTCGCGCAAATCGTCCGGGTCAGGGGTCGGGGAGACCCTGCCGTCGCGCCGGCGGTACACGCGGCAGTTCAAGCCAGGCGGCTGCTCGGCTGCGGGCGAGACCAGGTCGCCGCCGTCGATCAAGATCGTGGGCGAGCCGACGAAGGCCGCCGCGCGGGCGTCGGCGTCGGTCTCGATCTCGCGCATTCGCACTTCGACGTCGCCAATGCCGAGCTCGGCGAGCGCCTCGCGCAGCTCGCTCAGCGCCGCCTGGGTGGATGGGCAACCCTCCCACCACAGCAGCTCGATCTCGGGGACGCGCATCTCGGTCAGGGTACCGGGCCGCGTTCCCGAGGATCCTCTCGACGATTGGCGGACCTGACCGAGCTGAACGTCGCGATCGCGAGCACCAGCGTCCCACCCGCCGTTGCCAGCGAGGAGATCGTGACCCAGTCGGTCATCAGGCTCCCGTCGCGGGGACCCGCGACGGGCTTATGGCAGCGATTGCAAGCGCGCTACAGCTTCTGAACGTTGATCGCCTTCGGCCCCTTGGGACCGGCCTCCTCCTCGTAGGACACCTTGGCGCCCTCGGCGAGCGACCGATAGCCGTCAGAGTTGATGCTCGAGTGATGGACGAACAGGTCGCGGCTGCCCTCGTCGGGCGTGATGAAGCCGAACCCCTTGTCGTCGCTGAACCACTTGACCGTACCAGTTGGCATGTGGAGTTCCCTCCGTAGCTCGAAGTGCTGCTACCGCGGAGGACTACCCCGAGGCCTGCACCTGCTTGACACCGCCCACCGTGAGGGGACGGCCTTACCGAGCGGGACGGTAGCACGGCGTCGCGACGCAAGTGCGATTCGAGGCTTCGTTTGCGGGCCACACAGGTCATCCTGTCGGCGTGGAGGACCCGATGCAGCTCTCAAGGGACGTCGCGCTGCCGCTGCGCGAGCTGACCGTCCGCGCGTCGCGCTCGTCCGGGCCCGGCGGCCAGCATGCCAACGTCACGGCTTCGCGGATCGAGGTCAGCTTCAATGTCGCCGCCTCGAGCTCGCTGAGCGAGGAGCACAAGCGCCGGATCATCGCCCGCCTGGGGCCGCGGGTCGTCGCGGTCGCCCAAGACGCGCGCAGCCAGAGCCGCAACCGCGAGCTCGCGCTGGAGCGCCTTCGACGCCGCCTGCAGGGTGCGCTCGCGGTGCAGCGACCGCGACGGGCGACGGGGCCCAGCCGCGCCGCGCGGCAGCGCACGCTCGAGCTCAAGCGACGCCAGGCGGCCCGCAAGCGAGCACGCAGGCCGCCGGGCGAGCAGGATGGCTAGCCTGCCGCAGATGCGGTGGTTCGTGGACGGGATGAACGTGATCGGCACCCGTCCGGACGCGTGGTGGCAGGACCGGGACGGCGCGATGCTGGCACTGGTCGACGCGCTCGAGCGGTGGGCGGCGACCGACGGCGAGGAGGTGACCGTCGTGTTCGAGCGCCCGCCCTCGCCCCCGATCCGCTCGAGCGTGATCGAGGTGACCCACGCTCCGCGCCCGCGCGCCGACGCCGCCGATGACGAGATCATCCGGCGTCTGCGCG
>QHBV01000046.1 GCA_003244035.1 Solirubrobacterales bacterium
CTCAACCTGGCGTTTCTCGACCCTGGCGATGTAGCGCTGGTGGCCGACCCGGGGTATCCCGTCTACACCGGAGGCCCCCGGCTGACCGGCGGCGAGCCGGTGCTGATGCCGCTGCTGGCAGAGCGCGGTTTTGCTCCAGACCTGGAGGCGATCCCGGCGGCGGCACTTCAGCGGGCGCGGCTGCTGTTCTTCAACTACCCCAACAACCCCACCGGGGCGGTCGTCCCCGATGGGCTGTTCGAGCAGGTCGTCGAGCTGGCCGAGCGCCACGACATCCTCGCGGTCCACGACAGCGCGTACAGCGAGACCACCTACGACGGCTACGTCGCGCCGTCATTCCTCGCCACCCCTGGCGCCAGGGACGTCGGGGTTGAGGTGTTCTCGCTGTCCAAGGGCTACAACATGACCGGCTGGCGGTGCGCGGCGATCGTCGGCAACGCCGAGGCGATCGCGCACTACTGGCGGCTGAAGTCGAACATCGACTCGGGGCTGTTCGAGGCCGTGCAGCTCGCAGGGGCGGCGGCGCTCGGCCCCGAGCTCGACACCGAGGTGCGGGCGATGAACGCCGTTTACCAGCGCCGGCGTGACCTCGTCTGCGACGCGCTGGCGCAGGCCGGGGTGGAGGTCACCCCGCCAAGGGGGACGATCTATGTGTGGGCGCCGGTGCCTGCGGGATTCCAGTCGGCCGCTGCCTACTGCGAGCACGTACTCGAGCGTGCCGCCGTCGCGATCTCCCCCGGCGGCACGTACGGGCCCAGTGGCGAGGGCTTCTTCCGGATCTCGCTGACCACACCCGACGAGCGGCTGGCGGAGGCGGTGGAGCGGATCCGGTCGTTGTAGGCGAGCCGGCCCGTGAGTCACCCGCCTGTTTTCAGCAGTGTTGAACCACAGTAGGCCCGCTGAGCGAGCGGCCACCGCGAAAGTCTTAGCTCGCCTCGCGGGAGGTCGTGGCCGAGCGTCTGGCTCTCTCCGCGCTGCTCCCAAGCCCTTATCGCATTCGCGATCGAATTCGACAACGCGTGGGAGCCCGAGATGCCGCGCCGGACCACGCGCTACGGAGCCGAGCCGGGCTCGAGCCGCCGCCCGCGCCTGGCGCAACGAGGCCCGCCGGCCCGAGGTGCTGCCGCAGTTTCCGATGCCGCGTCAGAGCGGGCATCCCGATGGCGCCTGAGAACTGCCCGAGGACTCGCCCCCCCCCGACTACCATGAGAAACGTGCAGGAGACGCATCAAGGGCGCCGGCGGGCGTCCACGCCGGTTCTCGACGGGCAGCGATCCGAGGGCCGGGCGCGCCAGCGCGCCTACCTGATCGCCGCGCTTCCCGATGGTCACGAGCCCGAGCTCAGCGAACTGCGCGAGCTGCTGCGAACCGCGGGGGTGGCCGCCGTCGGGGAGATGATCCAGCGGCGCGAGCAGCCCCATCCCAACAGCTACCTGGGGAGGGGCAAGCTCGAGCAGCTCGGAGCGGAGATCGCCGCCGCCGACGCCAACCTCGTCGCCTGCGACGACGAGCTCTCCCCGCGCCAGGAGCGCAACCTCGAAGCGAGCCTCGGCGTGCCGGTGATCGATCGCACCGCGATCATCCTCGACATCTTCGCCGCCCACGCGCACAGCGCCGAGGGCAAGCTCCAGGTCGAGCTGGCTCAGCTCGAGTACAACCTCGCCAGGATGCGTGGCCTGTGGTCGCACCTGGAGCGCCTGGGCGCGGGCAGGATCGACGGCGGGATCGGCACCCGCGGACCGGGCGAGACCCAGATCGAGACCGACCGCCGTCTCGCGCGCGATCGGATCTCGGCGCTCAAGCGCAAGCTCGCGCACGTGCGCTCGAGCCGCTCGGTGATGCGCTCCGAGCGCGAACGCGCGCACCTGCCCACCATCGCGCTCGCCGGATACACGAACGCCGGCAAGTCGACGCTACTGGGGGCGCTGACCGGCGCCGAGGTCGGGGTTCGCGACCGGCTCTTCCACACGCTCGATCCGACCACCCGGGTACTGCGCGCGGGCGGCCGCGACTATCTGCTCACCGACACGGTCGGCTTCATCCGCAAGCTCCCGCACCAGCTGGTGGAGGCGTTCGGCGCGACGCTCGAGGAGACGCGGCTGGCCGACCTGATCGTCCACGTCGTCGACGCGTCGGCGCCCGAGGAAGAGCTCGTGCTGATGACCGACGCCGTCGAGGACGTACTGCTCGCGATCGGCGCCGTGCAGGCACCGAGACTGCTGGTCCTCGGCAAGGCCGACCTGATTGAAGAGCCGCGTCGCTCTGAGCTCGCCCGCCGGCACCCCGACGCCGTGCTCGTCTCGGCGCACACGGGCGAGGGGATCGAAGGCCTGACGGAGCGGGTCGAGCATGCGTTCGCGCGGACGCTGCAGCAGGTCGAGCTCCTGATCCCCTACGGCGAGGGCGCCCGGCTGGCCGAGCTGCACGAGCTCGCGGGCGACCTCCAGCGAGAGGAGACGCCCGAGGGCGTGCGGGTGCACGTACGCCTGCCCGCGACGATCGCGGCGCGCTATCAACCGTTCGCTTCGCAGACATGAGCACCCTCCGGGTTCGCCGGGTGCACGAGCGCGCATTGCTGCCGACCCGGGCCCATGCCGACGACGCCGGCCTGGACCTGTACGCGCTCGAGCGAGCCGAGCTCGCGCCGGGCGAGCGGACGTCGGTGCGCACCGGCGTGGCCGTCGAGCTCGGGGCGGGCCAGGCCGGGCTCGTGCTGGCGCGCTCGGGTCTCGCCGCAAGGCACGGAATCGCGCTCGTCAACGCCCCTGGGCTGATCGACGCCGGCTACCGGGGCGAGATCCAGGTGCTGCTGCTCAACACCGACCGACGCGAGTCGTTCACGATCGTCCCCGGCACGCGGATCGCGCAACTTGTGCTCATAGGTGTCCAGACCCCGGAGGTGCTGGAGGTGGACACGCTTGCGCTGTCTGAGCGCGGCGCCACAGGGTTCGGCTCGAGCGGCGCCTGACGGGCCGGTCCGGCCGGGCCTGGGTCGGTCAGGAGGCGGTCGCGGGCACGATGCCGTGGGACTGCAGGAACTGCTTGGCGACCGCCGCGGGATCCTGATGGTAGAGGTCAACCGCGGCGTTCAGCTCGCGCATCACGGTGGTGCTCAGCAGCGCGCCGACACGGTCGATCGTCGCGGCGAACGCCGGGCCTTCGGCGAGCAGGACCTTGGCGGGGACGACGGGGACGATGTTGCCAGAGCCAAACACCCCCAGCGGGTCCGCCAGCAGCGTGTAGCCGCCGGTCGCGAGCTGGCCGTCGGTGGTGGTCGCGTAGGCGGCTTGCACCAATCCCTGGTCGAGCGCCTGATACTGAGCTCCGAGCTCGACCGGCTTGAACGCCGCCGGCACGAACCCATAGGCTCGCTCGATCGCTGGTAGCCCGGCGGGACTCTGCCGGAACTCGGGAGGAGCGCCGAGCGTCAGCGTCCCGGCCACCGTTCGCAGGTCGCCGAGCGTCCCCAGTGCGTGCTCGCTTGCATATGCCTGGGTCACCGCGATCGCGTCGGTGTCGCTAAACGGGGTCGGATCCAGCAGCCGCAGTCCGTGAGCCACGGCATAGCGCTGCCCAGCCTGGTGCGCGGCAGCGAGCGTGGATAAGGAGCGCCTGATTCCGGCGACGGTGGTGTTCCACGTGTCCAGGTACTCCGGGTACATGTCGAGACTGCCGCTCTGCAGCGCCTGGATCGTGACTTCGGTGGCTCCGATGTTCGGGTTCAGCGCCACTGTGAAGCCTTCAGCCGCAAGTGCCTGCTGGTAGAGATGGCCGAGCAGGAACTGCTCGGTGAAGTTCTTGTCGCCGACGGTGACCTGCGGCCTGCCGACGCCGGGCAGGGTGGTGGTGGTGGTCGTCGTCGTAGTCGTGGTCATGGCTGTGGTGGTCGTGGGAGCGGTGGTGGTCGTGGGAGCGGTTGCAGCCGAGGTTGGCCTCTCGCGCTTGGACGTCCCACAGCCCATGACGCCCGCGGCCAGCAGCAGTGCGGCAACCGGGATCGCGAGCGCGGTGGTGGCGTTACGGCTGAGCGGGGGCATCGTCACGATCGGGGGCCGGCCATCGTAGAGCGGTGGCTACACACCGGCCGCACGCCGTGCGTCGGCGTGGGCACCCCGCTCGAGCTCGTCGTCGAGCGCTGGCAGCGGCTGATCTAGGCCGAGCGCCCTACGGATCAGCCAGTCGGCAAACCACGCGTTCTTGGGCAACAGCGGGCCGTGCATGTAGGTGCCGATCACGCTGCCCTCGCGGGCGCCCTCGCCGCCATCGCGACCGTTGTTTCCGTGACCGCGCAGGACGTGACCGAGCGGTCGCGCGGACGGACCCAGCTGGGTGCGACCGCCGTGATTCTCAAAGCCGGCGAGCACGCGCCGCTCGCCGGGATCGAGCTCGACCTCGATCGCGACGTTGCCGATCAGCCGCGGGCCATCGGCGCGAACGGTGTTCAGATCGAGCAGGGCCGCCCCGGGGAGCGTCTCCGTTCCGAGCTGGTAGGAGCGCCCAAGCAGCTGGTAGCCCCCGCAGACGGCGAGAATCACGCCGCCACGAGCCGCGACCGCATGCAGGGCGTCACGCTTTGACTCGGCGAGATCCAGCGCGCACAGCCGCTGGTCACGATCCTGGCCGCCGCCGATGTAATAGATGTCGGCGCCGTCGGGGTCGAGCTCGTCGCCAAGTCCGCTTTGATGCAGCGAGAACCCGATTGAGCGCCACCGGCAGCGGCGCTCGAGCAGCAGCAGGTTTCCGCGGTCGGCATAGATGTTCATCAGCTCTGGGTACAGGGCGCACACCCTGAGCGCGGACTTACGTTCAGCCACGGAGCATCACCACGGCGCTGCCGGCGTGTTCCCTGGTTGGTGCAATCAGCTGACGCCCCGCCGGTCTCAGCCCGAGCGCCGCGGCCTCGCGCTCGAGCTGCGCCGGCGTCAGGCGGTCGAGGCGGACCGAGTGATTGCTGGCGCACAGCTCGCCCTCGGCGTCCACGACCTCGCGCCGGCGCTCGAGCACGAAGCCATCCCGATCGGCCCGCACGGCGGTCGGCTGACTGCAGTACACGACCCCGTCGCGCTCACAGATGTCGGGCGCCGGCGAGGATGCTCCGTCGAGTGTCTCGAAGGGCTCGAGCTCGTCGGCCAGGGCGATCGCCAGCACCCCCTGGCGAGCGAGGTGCACGCGCGCACGGCGCAGGAACGCGCTCCGGCCCTCACGACCGCCGAGGAGCTGGATCGTCTGCATCGGCACGAGGCACAGCGCAAAGCGGCGGCGGAGGTCGAGCTCGCGCGCATCGCCCAGGACGGTGAGAAGCTGCATTCCTCCGGTGCGCCGGGCGAGCTCGGAGAGCAGCTCGGGGTCGTTGTCGAGCGCGGTCACGCGATGACCCGCTCGCGCGAGCGTGAGCGCGACCCGACCAGCGCCCGCGCCGACCTCGAGCACCGGATCCCCGCACTCGGCCGCGAGCGCCCGCCACAGCGCGATGTCCGCGCCGTAGCCGCCGCACTCCAGGTCGTGCCAGATCGCCGTCATCCGCCACCCGCCCGTTCCCGCTCCCAGAACTGGGCGACGTGGCCGCGGCGGGCGAGCTCGTCGTGCAGCTCGAGCAGCGCCGTGTAGGTGGGGAGCACGAACACACGGGCGGTGCGAGCGTCCGCAAGCGCCGCGTCGAGCGCGGCCGGCAGGGCTGGCCATACCTGGAGCCGGTCGCGGGCAATGCCCGCGTACTTCAGTCGCAGTGCCAGCTCCGCCGCGCGCGTCCCGGAGCACGTGACGTGGCCAACGCGATCGGAGAGCAGCTCGAAGTCGGCGTCCCAAACCCAGGAGACGTCCTTGCCGTCTGCGGTGCGGTCGTTGAGGATTGCGAGCAGGTCGAGCTGACCCGGTTCGAGTGCGAGCGTACGCAGAATCTCGTTTGCGCCGGCGGGATTCTTGACCAGCATGATTGAGAGCTCGTGCTCGCCCACCGCGACGGTCTCGGCGCGTCCGAAGGCCGCCCTGACCGTCTGCAGCCCGACCACGACATCGGCCAGCGAGACCCCGAGGCGCAGGCACAGCGCGGCGGCCCCAAGCGCGTTGTAGACGTTGTAGAGCCCCGGCAGCGGCATTTGCACCGGTGCGCTCCCGACGGGTGTGCGCAGCCTGAAGGAGACCGCGCGTGTGCCCTCGAGCTCGATCTGCTCGGCCGCGACCGAGGGCGCCGGACGCTCCTGCCCGCAGGACGGGCAGCGATAGCGCCCGAGGTGGCCGAGATAGATCGCCTGATACGCATACGCGTGGCCGCAGCGACGACAGTGCTTGGAGTCCGAGGCGTGCTGCATCTGCGCGATCGCGACCGAAGCGTCTTCGACGCCGAAGTAGGTAACGCCATTCCGCACGCGGCCGAGGTCGGCGATCAGCGGGTCGTCGGCGTTGAGCACCAGCCCCGCCGCCTCGGGCAGCGACGCAACGACCCCGGCCCAGCGCTCGGCGATCGTCTCGAGCTCGCCGTAGCGATCGAGCTGATCGCGGAACAGGTTGCACAGCAGCAGCGCCCGCGGCGCGAGCTCGGGCGCGATCCGGTCGAGCCAGAACTCGTCGATCTCGAACAGCCCGAGCTCGCCCTCGATCCGGTCGCCCGGGCGCGCCGCCCGCAGCAGCGCCGACGCGACCCCTCCAGTCATGTTGGCGCCGGCCTGGTTGTGGACGAGCGAGACCCCGGCGCTCCGCAGCACCGCCGCCACCATCGCCGCCGTAGTCGTCTTGCCGTTGGTCGCCGAGACGATCACGCAGCCACGTGGCAGGCGTCCCGCAAGCTCTGAGACGGCCCGGGGCGCAACCCGCACCAGCAGCTTGCCGGGCAAGCTCGTGCCGCCGCCGCGCCCAGCGCGCCTGGCGAGCTCGCCGACGGCCCTCGCCACGGCGATCTTCACCGTCAAGGTCCTCATACGGGCACGATCACACGTACGGCCCGGGGCAGCGCGCGCACGGTCACCGGCAACTCGCCGATCGGATCGCCGTCGGCGTACATCGTCAGCGGCCGGTCGGCGCTCACCTCGAGCTCGCGCGCACGCACGATCTGCACGTTGGTCCGCCGCACGTGGGTGCCCCTGAACACGGTCGGCAGCAGCCGCAGGAAACGCAGCTTGGGGACGCCGGCGATGAGCACGACGTCGAGCAGCCCATCCCGCGGCGAAGCACCAGGCGCCAGCATCATGCCGCCTCCGTAGAACCTGGAGTTGGCAGCCGCGACGGTATAGCCCGTAACCGTGCGCCGCTCGCCGTCGAGGATCACCGTGAAGGTCGCCGGGCTCCAACCAAACAGCGCGCGCAGCGCGCCATATAAATACACGGCGCTTCCGCGCACCAGTCGAGCTTGGTTCGCGATCCGGTTGGCCTCGGAGTCAAAGCCGCAGCTCGCGATCCCGACGAACGTGCGCCCGCCGGCCTGGCCGAGGTCGAGCTCGCGCACCGCTCCGCGGGCGAGTACCTCGCAGGCGGCGCGGGGGTCCAGCGGGATCCCGAGCGTCCGCGCGAAGTCGTTGCCGCGCCCGCCGGGGAGCACGCCGAGCACCCCGTCGGAGTGCATGAGCGCGCCGGCGACCGCGCCCACCAGGCCGTCGCCGCCGAAAGCGACTGCGACCTCGCCCCCGGCGGCGGCGGCCCGCGCCAACTCACGCGCGTGGTCGAGGCCGCGCGTGCGCACGACGTGGTGCTCGAGCCCGTGGCCGGCGAGCGTCTCCTGCACGCCCACCAGCGCCCGGCCGGCGCGGCCGGAGCCGGCCGCGGGGTTGACGATCAGCGAGAGCGCCATCGAGAGTGCGGATTATCGCCGGGCGCTCCGAGGGGCGAGACTCAGAACAGCGCGGCCTGGCCGCTGTCGGGAGCCGGTTGCAGGCACTCGGGCCCATCGCGGCGGGCGTCGTTGACTGCGCTGGCGACTGGGCGCAGGACGGTCGCGCAAGCTGGCAGGCCCGCGAGCAGCTCGGACAGCTGCTCCGGCGGGGTGGCGGGGTCGAGCCACGTCGACTCGGCATCGGGATCGAGGATCACCGGCATGCGTTCGTGCAGCGGCGCCAGCTTCGGGCTGGCCGCGGTCGTCAGGATCGTGCACGAACGCAGCGTGGCGCCGGCCTCGGGCTCCTGATGTGGTTCGGAGGCGTGCCAGATCGACCACAGGCCGGCAAATGCGAACAGCTCCCGGTCCGCGCGCGTGATGTGGAAGGGCTGCTTCGGGCCGGCCCCCGGCGAGCCCCATTCGTAGAAGCCGTCGGCGAGGATAAGGCAGCGGAAGCGCTCGAACGCGCTGCGGAAAGCCGGCCGTCGGGCGACCGTCTCGACGCGGGCGTTGATCAGCTTCAGGCCGTGGTCGGGCTGCTCGGCCCATGACGGCAGGAGCCCCCAGCGCAGCAGCTCGCCACGGGGCTGTCCCTCGCGGTCGGTTGTGACCGCGAGCACGTCGTCGCCAGGCGCGACGTTGTAGCGGCGGCGGATCTCAACCGACTCACCGACCGGGAACCGCGCCCTGACCTCGGCCGGGTTCGGGCTGGCAAGCGTGTAGCGACCGCACAAGAGCGTTCGCCCCGTTCAGCGCGAGCGCGCCGCGATCTGCTCGGCCTTCTGCGCCTGTGCCCGCTTCTGCTTTCGCCGGCCAAGATACGCGAGCACCGCGAGCGCGGCCGCGACCAGCACGAATCCGTAGAAGATCGCAAGGTCAAGCGAGATCCCGCCGAACGGGAGCGCGACCAGGTTCACCAGCCCGAAGCCGGTCGCGAGGATCAGCACGATCAATACGATCACGATCAAGATCCCGCGAACCCGGGCGAGCGTGCCGGCGCTGGCAGGCGGCGCCACCAGTCCCATCAGCCGTAGGCCGCGCAGCTGACGCGTGGTCGGCGCCTCGACCCCGAGCCGCTCCGTTGCCCGCTTGAGGTCGTCGGCGCGGCGCTCGGCGAGCGCCAGTGAGGCGTCGGCCATCCGCCGCAGCTGCAGGCGCTCCTGCGGCCGCGAGGCAGCGAGCGCGCGCTGAAAGTGAGCGCGGGCCGCCTTTGCGTCGTAGCGCTCGGCGGCGCGGTGGCCGAGGATCGCCTGCGCGGCTGCCTTGAACTTGGTCTCGGCCTCGAGCTCCTCGTCGGANNCGGCCCTCGAGCTGCTCGATCGCGGCAAGCTGGCTTCGCTGCTCGACCCGCACGGTGCGCTGCTGCTTGGGCATGCTCGTGAAGTGTAGTTCGCGGGACCGGCGCGGCTCGGCAGTGGCTACCCTGCACCGGCTCTTGGCTGCTCGCGCCGGGATCCATCGCTCCATCGCCCTCGCCGGCATCTTGCTCCTGGCCGTCGTGACCCGCGCGGTCGGGATCGACCATCGGTTGGTGCACGACGAGGGGTACACGTGGCTGGTGGGCTCGGCGCCGAGCGTCGGGAGCTTCTTGCAACGCCTGGCTGCGTTCGAGAACACGCCGCCGCTGTATTACCTGCTGCTTGCGCCACTGCCCCTGGGCGACGAGCCATGGGTACGTCTTCCATCGTTGGTCGCCGGCGTGGCGATCGTTCCAGTGCTGTACATGGTCATTCGGCCGGCACTCGGGACGCGGGTCGCGTTGCTCTCGGCGCTGGCATTGGCTGTCGCGCCCTACGCGGTCGCGAACTCGAACCTCGCACGCGGGTTCATGCTCGCCGACCTCGCCCTGCTGGTGGCGCTGTGGGGAGCTATCCGGGCTCACGACCGTGGCTCGACGCGCTGGTGGCTCGTCTACTGGACCGGCGCGGTGGCGGCGATCTACACCGAGTACGACGCCGCCACGACGATCGTGGGGCTCGGGTTGGGCCTGGTGGCGCTCGCGCCCCGGCATCGCGTTCGCACGTTCCTGCTCGCCGCGCTCCCGGCGCTCGCGTTGGTGCCGTGGGTGCACGAACTCAGCCGTTCGCTCGGCGCGCTGCACGTCACCAAGGTCGCCGGCGACCACGTGCCCGTCACCCCGGCGTCGATCCGCGACCAGCTCGTGCCGCTCTTCTATGGCGAGACTGGCCAGGGCGCCGGCGCAGTGGTGCGGACGCTCGCGTTGCTCGGGTTGCTGGCGGCGCTCGCCTACGGCCTGCGAGCGATGCGGCGGCGGGGAGGTGGGGCCCGAGCACTGCTGGTGCTGCTTTCTGGGGCGGGGGCGGGGACGCTGGTCCTCCACATGCTCGCGCCGGTGCTCGGCGTCGAGATCTTCGACGTGCGCTACCTGACATTCCTGATCCCGCTCGGATGCGTGGTGCTGGCGCAGGCGGTGGCCACAGCGCCCTTGCGAGGCTTGACGCCGATCGTCGCCGCCGTGCTCGCGCTGGCAGGCATCGGCCTGGCGATCAAGCGCCTGCACCGGGAGACCGAGCCGGACCCGCACGCGATCTCCGAGCTCGTCCGCGCCGACAAGGCGAGAACGATCCTCACCAACAGCGCGGTAATCGCGTACTACTTTCGGGCCGACCACGCGATCCTCGACCGCCCGCTGAACTTCGGGCGCGATCTCGAGACCGGCTGCCCGACGTGCCCACGACCGATTGCCGTCGTGGACGACACCCAAGTTGGGAGCGGTCCGCGTCCCGGCCCCGGCCCGACCGTCAGAGTTGGGCACTTCGTTGTCCGCCTCGTTCAGTAGCAGGCGCCGGTTTCCGTCCATGAGTGCGTATACTGGGGACCGAAAATCTCAGGCTGGCATCGAACGAGAGGAGCCAAGGGCCATGACGGCCATCGAGAGGAACGTCCGGTTCGGAGTTGGGGTGGCGTGCTTGATAGTCGGAGTGATACTCGCCATCACGACCTCGGTGGGAGCAGGGATCGTTCTCGTCGTCATCGGCGTGATCGCGATCGGGTTCGCCGCGGCCGGGGTCCGCAACATTGTGGCTTGCGCTCGATGCGTCGCCAACCGCCCCGTGACTCTCCGTGATGCGCGCACATTCGCGCCGTCGTTGCTGAACTCGGCACCCTGAATCTGACGCCCGCGTTCAGCTTCGGCATTGAACCCCGGCGCCGATCAGGATGACGATGTTCGAGATCACGGCCACACGAGGAAGACGATCACGTCTCCGAGCGCCCGGCAGGTCTTGTTGTAGGAGGCGAAGTTGGCGACGTAGAGCGCGAAGCCGCCGATGCGAGCAGGCAGACCGCGAGCCCAGGATTGCGCCGGGCGAGACCCAGCGGTAGCGGGACGTTGGGGCCCGAACCTACCGCTGAATCCGGACCAGGGCTGCGTGAGAGAGCATGTTCCTGAGGCGAAGGCAGCGGGTACGTAACCAAATGACCGTGTGGTGGGTCTGATGACTTGAAGGCCAAGACCAGAAAGATTGACGATGGAGACCGCGAGAACTGAGCAGTGCTGCCGGTGCGAGCGCCCGCGCTGTGCCCACCTGCAGCCAGCTGTCAGAGAACGTACGAGGAGGCGATGATGGCTGACCGTGCCGGTGCAGGGCAGCGGGACGAGCAGGAAGTGGCGCAGCTCGTGAAGAAGCTCTCCGATCAGACGCGCCGCCTCGCTCAGCAGGAAATCGCGCTGGCCAAGGCAGAGCTCGCGGTCAAGGCCAAGGCGGCCGGGATCGCCGGCGGCCTGTTCGGCGCCGCCGGACTGATCGGCCTGTTCGCGCTGGTCACGCTCACCGCGGCCCTCGTACTCGTCCTGGCCACCGTCCTCGCCGCCTGGCTGGCCGCCCTGATCGTCGCCGCCGTATACCTACTGACCGCGGCCGTTCTTGGCCTATTGGGGCGTGCACGCATGACTCAGGCGACGCCGCTGGCGCCGACGCAAGCGATCGAGAGCGTTAAGGAGGACATCGCATGGCTGAAGAACCGAGTCAAGTACGCCAAGAGGTAGAGCGCACCCGGCGCGAGCTCGGCGAAACCATCGTCGCCCTCGCCCAGGTCGACGTCAAGGCGCAGGCCAAGCACAAGGCAGACGAGCTACGGCCAGTCCTGAAGGCGCGTGC
>QHBV01000047.1 GCA_003244035.1 Solirubrobacterales bacterium
GTGGTCGCCGAGACCGACAGCTCCAGCTGCGGGAGGCGCTCCAGCAGTCCGCGGATCAGCGTTCCCTTGCCGACTCCGGAGGGGCCGGTGATGACGAACACTCGGGCGGCCACGGCGAGGCGGTGCGCCGGCGGCGCGTCAGCGGCGTCGCAGCAGCGCCACGAGCTCGCCTCGCTGGCGCTCGGACAGGCCGCCCAGCGTCTTGCTCGGAGAGATCCGGCAGTGGGACAGGATCTTGTTGACCTTCACCCGGCCGTATTTCGGGACGGCCAGCAGGAGGTCGAACACCTTGGCGGTCTGCAGATAATCTGGTGGATCGAGGAGCAGTTCGTGGATTGGTTGGCGACCCGCTTTGAGGTCGCGCTTGAGCTGTGCCCGGCGACTGCGGATGTCGTTGGCTCGCTGGAGCGCCTCCATCCGTTGCACGAGAGAGCGCTCGGGGGCTGCGAGGGACTTGGAGAACGACTCACTGACCGGCGGCATGGGCGGCGACTATACATCGTGGAACCGGGCGATCAAGGCCAATCGGACATTTTCGACTAGACCTCAACTTGAGCTTGAGCATTGTCGAGCCTGGTTGCGTCTATTGTGAGGTTTTGCAGGGCGTTTCCGTCGATTGCGGCGGATTGAGGGAGCCGGTCAGCCGGCCACCGGAATACGGTTGCTCGCCGGAGCGAAGGCGCATCTCTGAGGCGATTCGGGCGCCTGCCGAGGGGTCTCGGAAGCTCTCGGTGCCGACCGCCACCAGGGTCGCTCCGGCGCGGCTGAGATCAGCCGCGTCACGGCCGCTCTGTACCCCTCCCATGCCGATCACGGGGATCGACACCGCCGCTGCCACGGAGTGCACCTGGGCCAGCGCGATCGCTCGCGCGGCTGGGCCTGATACCCCGCCCGTCTGGCCGCCGAGCCACGGCTCGCCCGTCTGTGGGTCAAGCGCCATCCCCCTGATGGTGTTGATCAGCGACACAGCGCTGGCGCCCGAGCGCTCGGCCGCGCGGGCCACGGCGGGCACGTCGGAGGCGTTGGGCGTCAGCTTGACGATCAGCGGTTTGTCGGTGAGCGGTCTGACCGCGTCGAGCAGACGCGCCACCTCGGAGGGATCGGCTCCCATCACCGTGCCGGTCTCGACGTTCGGGCAGGACACGTTGAGCTCCAGCGCGGCCACCTCGGGGCGTTCGGCGAACGCCGAGACCAGCTGGGCCACCTCGTCGCGACTGAAGCCCATCACGTTGACGATCAGCGGCACCGGCAACTGCGCCAGCTGCGGCAGGTCGTGGGCCAGGTAGCCGTCCAGCCCCTTGTTGGGCAGCCCGATCGAGTTCATCAGGCCGGCCGGGAGCTCCCAGAGCCGGGGCGGCGGGTTCCCCTGGCGCGGCGAGACCGTGACCGTCTTGGAGACGAACGCCGAGAACGGGAAGCGCTCCAGCAGCTGGTCGCCGAACGCGCGCCGCGCGGCAATCGCGTCGAAGGTCCCTGAGGCGTTGATGATCGGATGGACCAGCTCCAGCCCGCAGAACGTAATGCTCACCTCACGCGCCCCAGCCGCGCGGCCTCCAGCACGGGCCCGTCCAGGCAGAGCCGCAGGTAACCGTCGCGGGTGGCCACCACGCAGCCGAAGCACGCGCCGTACCCGCAGGCCATCCCGGACTCGAGCGCCAGCTGGCCGGGGATCGCGCGGTCGGCGCACAGCGCCCGCACCGCCTCGAGCATCGGCGGTGGCCCGCAGGCGAACAGCTCGGCGTGGGGGTCGGCGGCGAGCTCCTGCTCGATCAGGTCCGTGACGAGCCCCCGATGGCCGACGCTCCCGTCGTCGGTGGCCACCCTCGGGTCGGCGAGCAACTGCGACCCGGCGGCGTGGGCGCCGTCTCGAAATCCGAGCAGGACGGTGCTCGTCTGCGGCAGCTGGTCCTGGAGGATGGCCAGCGGCGCGATTCCCACGCCGCCGCCGACGAGCAGCGCCCGGCGCCCCTCGCGCGGCGCGACGAACCCGCGACCCAGCGGTCCGACCAGCAGCAGCTCCTCGCCGGGCTCCAGCTCACACAGGCGTCGGGTGCCGGGGCCGACGTCCTCGAGCATGAACTGCAGCTCGTCGGAACCGACGGCCGCGCGCAGGACGCTGAAGGCGCGCGGCAGGAAGGGCCGCTCGTCCTGGCCCCCACCCCACCGGGTCCCGGCGGTCAGCATGTAGAACTGGCCGGCCGCGGGGCGGGGTCCGGCGGGGTCGGCGCAACGCAGGACCACGTAGGGGCCGTGGCGCTCGGCGCCGGTCACCGTCGCCGCGCGGCGCCCGAACGGCGCCCGCACGCGTGGGTCGGCGCGAGTCGCGCTCACGTCGCCGTGCGGGTCACCGGACGCTCCCCGTGGAGCTCCTGCAGCGAGACGACTGCCGGCTCCCCCCGCCGGGCGGAGATGATCGCGCGGGCCGCCGCCACCCCGCCGGACATGGTGGTGATGCAGGGAATGCCGCGGGCGACCGCCGCCGAGCGGATCTCGTAGCCGTCGGCACGGGCGCCGGTGCCCACCGGGGTGTTGATGACCAGGTGGACCTCACGGCGCTCGATCCAGTCGACCACGTGCGGTGACCCCTCCCCCAGCTTGTTGATCTCCACTGCGGGGATCCCCATCCGGCGCAGCGCCTGGGCGGTGCCGCGGGTGGCGACGATTCGGAAGCCCAAATCGTGCAGCGAGCTGGCGATGCCGGTGGCGGCGGGCTTGTCGGCGTCGGCCACCGTGATGAACACCGTGCCCTGCTGGGGCAGCTGCGCGCCGGCGGCGGCCTGGGCCTTGGCGAACGCGGTGGGGAAGTCGTCGGCGATACCCATGACCTCGCCGGTGGAGCGCATCTCGGGGCCGAGCAGCGAGTCGGCGCCGGCGAAGCGGCTGAACGGCAGCACCGCTTCCTTGACGCACACGTGATCGCAGCGGGGATGCGCGGGCAGCTCCAGGGAGGCGATCGACTCGCCGAGCATGATCCGGCAGGCCAGCTTGGCCAGCGGTAGGCCGATCGCCTTGGAGACGAACGGCACGGTGCGCGACGCCCGCGGGTTGGCCTCGATCACGTGCAGCCCGTCGTCGCCGTGGATCGCAAACTGCACGTTGAGCAGGCCGACCACGCCCAGAGCCCTGGCGATACCGATCGTCTGCTCGCGGATCTGTTGCAGCATCTCTCCCCCCAGGGTGTGCGGGGGCAGCACGCACGCCGAGTCGCCGGAGTGGATTCCGGCCTCTTCCACGTGTTGCATGATGCCGGCGATCCAGACGTGCTCCCCGTCGCACAGGGCGTCGACGTCGACCTCAATCGAGTCCTCCAGGAAGCGATCCAGGTAGATCGTCGGATGGGTGGGGTCTCGGTCAGCGCCGACCCGACTCAGGTAGTCGTTGAGGCCGGCAACGCTGTAGACGATCTCCATGGCGCGGCCGCCGAGCACGTAGCTGGGGCGCACCAGCAGCGGGAAGCCGACACCGGGGGCTCGCTCCAGGGCTTCCGCGGGACTGGCCGCGGTGGCGTAGGGCGGCGCGTTGTAACCGAGGCGATCGAGCAGGGCGCCGAAGCGCGAGCGGTCCTCGGCCAGGTCGATCGCGTCGATGCTGGTGCCGAGGATCGGCACGCCGGCGGCGTCCAGGCCCGCGGCCAGCTTGAGCGGCGTCTGGCCCCCGAACTGCACCACGACACCCTCCGGTTGCTCGAGCTCGCACACCGCCAGCACGTCCTCGAGTGTCAGCGGCTCGAAGTACAGGCGGTCGGAGGTGTCGTAGTCGGTGGAGACCGTCTCCGGGTTGCAGTTGATCATCACCGCATCGCGACTGGACTCGCGCACCGTCTGCGCGGCGTGCACGCAGCAGTAGTCGAACTCGATGCCCTGTCCGATGCGGTTGGGGCCCGAGCCGAGGATGACGACGCTCGGGCGCTCGCCACGCTTGACCTCGTGGCTGGGGCCGCGCGGCCCCGGCCGCTCCCACGCCGAGTAGTAGTACGGGGTCTCGGCGGCGAACTCGGCCGCGCACGTGTCGACCGCCTTGTAGGTCCGCTCGCCGGCGAAGACCGCCTCGGGGTCGGCGACCAGCTCGGCCAGCTCGTGCAGGAACCATGGGTCGATGCTCGTGCGCCGGCGCAGCTCGTCGACATCCATGCCCCGTCTGAGCGCCTCCAGCAGGTGGTCGAAGCGTTCGGCGCCGGGCGCCTGAACCAGCGCCAGCAGCGCCTCGTCGTCCTGGGGGGAGACGGGACGCGTGTCGAGCTCGCGCGAGCGCAAGGCCTTGGCGAACGCCTGCTGGAAGGTCCGCCCCATCGCCATCGCCTCCCCCACCGACTTCATGTGGGTGGTCAGCCCGGCCTCGGCCCCGGGGAACTTCTCGAAGGCGAACCGCGGCCATTTGACCACGCAGTAGTCGAGCGCCGGCTCGAAGCTCGCCGGCGTCGCTCGCGTGATGTCGTTGGGGATCTCCGCGAGCGTGTAGCCGACCGCCAGCCGCGCCGCGATCTTGGCAATCGGAAAGCCGGTGGCCTTGCTCGCCAGCGCGCTCGAGCGCGACACCCGCGGGTTCATCTCGATCACGACGATCTCGTCGGTGGCAGGGTTGACCGCGAACTGGACATTGGAGCCCCCGGTCTCCACGCCGACCGCGCGGATCACCGCGATCGCCTGGTCTCGCAGCGTCTGGTACTGCCTGTCGCTGAGCGTCTGCTGCGGCGCGACGCAGACGCTGTCGCCGGTGTGCACCCCCATCGGGTCGAGATTCTCGATCGAGCACACAATCACGACGTTGTCCGAGGCGTCGCGCATCAGCTCGAGCTCGAACTCGCCCCATCCGAGCACCGACTCCTCGAGCAGCACCTGACCGATCGGCGAGGCCTGCAGCCCCCGCCCGACGACCGCCGCGAGGTCCGCCCGCTTCCGCACTACCCCGCCGCCGGCGCCGCCGAGCGTGAACGCCGGGCGCACGATCAACGGCAGCCCGAGCTCCGCGACCGCGGAGCGCGCGTCGGCGAGGGTGTGGGCAACCGCGCTGCGCGGCACCCGCAGCCCAGCCCCGGTGATCGTCTCGCGGAAGCGCTCGCGGTCCTCCGCGCGGTCGATCGCCTCGTAGTCGGCGCCGATCAGCTGCACTCCGTAGCGGTCAAGCGTCCCGTTCTCGTGCAGCGACTTAGCCAGGTTCAGCGCCGTCTGCCCGCCGACCGTCGCCAGCAATGCGTCGGGGCGCTCGCGCTCGATCACCTGGGCGACCGGGCCGGGAAGGAGCGGCTCGATGTAGGTGGCGGTCGCGACCTCGGGGTCGGTCATGATCGTCGCGGGGTTGGAGTTGACCAGCACGACCTCGTAGCCCTCGGCCATCAGCACCCGGCACGCCTGCGTGCCCGAGTAGTCGAACTCGGCGGCCTGGCCGATCACGATCGGGCCCGAGCCGATCAGGAGGATCTTGCGGAGGTCGTCACGCCGGGGCATGCTTTATGGGCGGCCTGCGGCCGCTTGTGATTTGACGATTTCAGCCAGGAAGCGATCGAACAGGTGCACCGCATCGTGGGGGCCGGGGCCGGCCTCGGGGTGGTACTGGACGGTCGCGCCCTGCACGTCGCGCAGCGCGAGACCCTCGACCGTGCGGTCGTAGAGGTTGATGTGCGTCAGCTCGGCGGCGCCGAAGTCCGTCTCCCAGCGCAGCGCCTGCTCGCCCTCGATCGTCGTCTCCCCGCCCGGCCCGAGCACCGCGAAGCCGTGGTTCTGGCTGGTGATCTCGGTCCGTCCGGTGCTCAGGTCCCTGACCGGGTGATTGGCGCCGTGGTGGCCGAACGGGAGCTTGTAGGTCTGCAGGCCGAGGGCGCGGCACAGNNGGGCCGTTGGCGAGGAAGATCGCGTCGGGGTTGCTCGCCAGCAGCTCCGGCGCGGTGGCCGTGCACGGGTACAGCTCGACGCTCGCGCCCCGCTGGCGCAGGTTTGACACGATCGAGCGCTTGACGCCGGTGTCGATGATCGCGACCCGGCAGCGGTCACCGGTCCCGCTCAGCGCGATCACCTCCCCGGGCGTCACGCAGCGGGCAAGATCACGACCGGACATCGACGGCTCGGCATCGATCAACTCCCTCGCCTCAGCCTCGCCCACGCGGGCGGGAAAGACGCCGCCCTTCATCGCTCCCTGATCGCGGATGTGGCGCACGAGCGTGCGGGTGTCGAGCTCGGTGATCGCGGGAATGCCGCAGTCGGTCATCCAGCTCAGCCAGCCCTGCTCGGCGCCGGGGGCGTCCTCGCGATCGGCGCCGGCGCGCATGATCGCCGCGCGCGCGTGGATGCGCTCTGACTCCATCGCCTCGGCGCAGACCCCGTAGTTGCCGATCTGGGGGAAGGTGAACGCGATCAGCTGCCCTGCGTAGCTCGGATCGGTGACCGCCTCCTGGTAGCCCGACATCGAGGTCGTGAACACGATCTCGCCGACCGCGTGGCCGTCGGCGGCGCATGCGATCCCGTCAAAGCGCGTGCCGTCCTCGAGCAGCACGTAAGCGGTGGCGGCTGTGGTCTTCATCTATGCGAGCGCGCCCGCCCCGGCCCCCGCTTGCGCTTGCGCCCGGGCAGGCGCCGGCATCGGCGCGCGGAATGCCACCCCGCCGGCGGCCAGCGTCAGCAGCACCCGGCCGTGCAGCGTGCGTCCGTGGAACGCGCAGTTCGCGGACCGGCTCGCGTAGCCGTGCGCCCCCACCTCCCAGCGCGCGCGGAGGTCGACCAGGCACAGGTTGGCCGGCTCCCCGACGGCGATCCGCGGTGTCGGCAACTCGTACAGCGCCGCGCCGGCCGTCATCCGCTCGACGACGGTCTCGAGCAGGAGCTCGCCGGGGACCACGAGCTCGGTGAAGAGGGCGGCGAAAGCCGTCTCGAGGCCGGTCGTCCCCATTGGCGCCTGTTCGAACGGGACCTCCTTCTCGTGCACGGCGTGGGGGGCGTGATCGCTCGCGACGCACTCGATCAGCCCGCTTTCCAGCGCCTGCACGAGCCCGCGGCGATCGGACTCTGTGCGCAACGGGGGGTTCATCTTGAAGCGGCTGTCGAGCGTGCGTACGAGCTCGTCGGTCAGCGTCAAGTGATGCGGGGTCGCTTCCGCACTGACGCGGGCTCCCGCATCCTTGGCGCTCTGAAGTGCCTGCAGGGTTTGCACGCAGGAAATGTGCTGGAAGTGCACTCGGGCATCCTCGTAGAGCGCCAGCGCGCCGTCGCGAGCGACCATCGTCGACTCCGAGATCGGGGGGATCCCCGCGAGCCCGAGCCGCGCCGAGACCGCGCCCTCGTGCATCACGCCCCCGCCCGAGAGCGCGGGGTCCTCCTCGTGCAGCGCCACCACGCCGCCGCAACACCGCTGGTACTGCAGCGCCTTGCGCAGCACCCCCGCCGAGACCACGGGTTTGCCGTCGTCGGTGAAGCCGAGCGCGCCGGCGTCACGCAGCTCGGCCATCTCGGTCAGCTCCTGACCCTCCAGGCCACGGGTGATCGACGCCAGGAACCCCACCGGAACCCGCGCCTGCCGGCCGGCGGCCTGGGTCAGCGACCGCAGCACCGCCGCCTCGTCGACGACGGGCCATGTGTTCGGCATCGCGACCAGCGCGCAGAAGCCGCCGGCCGCGGCCGCGGCCGTGCCGGTGTCGAGATCCTCCTTGTGCTCCTGCCCGGGCGTGCGCAGATGGACGTGCGGGTCGACGAAGCCCGGGAAGGCGTGCTTGCCGGCGGCGTCGATCGTCTCGCCGCCGTCGGGAGCCGGAAGCGACCCCGGTGGGCCGAGCTCGGCGATCCGGCCGGCTCCGATCACGATGTCGCACCGATCGTCAACTCCCGCGCGCGGGTCGAGGACGTGCGCGCCGCGGATCAGCAGGTCGCACGGTGGGTGCCGTCGATGAAACAGGTGATCTTCCATCACGCCACCGCCGCCAGCGCCGGCGCTCCGGCCAGCAGCTCGTACAGGACCGCCATCCGGACCGCCACTCCGGCCTTGACCTGCTCGCCGATCAGCGCCTGGGGGGAGTCGATCGCATCCGATGAGAGCTCGACGCCGCGGTTGACCGGCCCGGGGTGCATCAAGAGCTGCCCGGGGCGCAGGCGCGCGGCGCTGACCTGGTAGCGGGTGGCGTACTCGCGCAGCGAGGGGACGAAGCACTCGCGCATCCGCTCGTGCTGCATCCGCAGGACGTAGACGACGTCGGCCTCGTGCAGGCCCTCGATGCTTGCGGTGGAGGTACATCCGAGCGCCTCGATTCCGCGCGGGATCAGCGTCGGTGGGCCGCACACCGTCACCTGCGCACCCATCCGCTTGAACGCGAGGATGCCCGAGCGCGCGACGCGCGAGTGCAGGACGTCGCCGACGATCCAGATGCTCGCCCCGTCGAGTCCGCCGAGCCGGCGGCGCAGCGTGAACACGTCGAGCAGCGCCTGGGTCGGGTGCTCGTGCTTGCCGTCGCCGGCGTTGATCACGCTGGCCGGCGTCCAGCCCGCGACCAGCTGAGCCGCGCCCGCGTGCGGCGAGCGGATCACGATCGCGGCCGGGTCGTACGCCGACAGCGTCTGCACCGTGTCCTTGAGCGACTCGCCCTTGTCGACGCTCGAGCCGGCCGCGCGGATGCTCACCACGTCGGCACTGAGCCGCTTGGCCGCGAGCTCGAACGACGAGCTCGTGCGAGTGGAGGCTTCGTAGAACAGGTTCACGATCGTCCTGCCCCGGAGCGCCGGAACCTTCTTGATCTCCCTGCCCGAGACCTCGGCGAACCCCTGCGCGCGGTCGAGGATCCGCTCGATCCCGGCGCGGTCGAGGTCCTCGATCGAGATCAGGTGCCGCCGGCTGTGAACGCTCATGCGGCTCTCGCTTGGATCGGCGGCTTCCTCGCCGGGCCGATCGTCACCTCGTCGCAACCATCGATCTCCGCCACCCGGACGTTGACGCGCTGCTCCTGGGAGGTCGGCAGGTTCTTGCCGACGTAGTCGGGGCGGATCGGCAGCTCCCGGTGGCCGCGGTCCACCAGCGCCGCCAGCTGCACTCTCGCCGGCCGCCCGTAGTCGAAGATCTCATCGATCGCGGCGCGGACCGTGCGGCCGGTGTAGAGCACGTCGTCGACGATCACGATCGTGCGCCCCGCGACCGGAAACTCGAGCTGGGTGGCGTGGACGATCGGCCCACTCGGGCGGGTCGCGAGGTCGTCCCGGTAGAAGGAGATGTCAGCGAAGCCGAGTGGGACCTCGGTGTCGAGCAGCTCACTCGTGAGCGCGTGCAGCCGCCGCGCGAGCACCGCCCCCCGGCGATGGATGCCGACGATCGCGATCGCGATCGCGCCACCCGGCGGCACCACCGTGTCTGTGAGCGCCGGCCGCGCGCCTCCCGGCGGCGGTCCTGTGCCTGCGAGCCCAGGGCCCGCGCCACCCGGCGCCGGCCCGCCGGCTCCCAACACGGGCGGGTTCTTCTCGACGATCTCGTGTGCGATCCGCATCAGGGTGCGGCGCATGTCATCGCGGTCGAGGACGACCGTAGCGGCTTGCAACGTGCTCCTTCCTGGCCTCGCTGGACCGGGTTAAAGGGGCCGACTCAGGGGAGCGTAGCAGCGGGGTCGGCGGACCCGGCTGCGGTCCCGGTCGCGCTTGCGTGCTCGGTCGCGGGGCGATCCTCCCACCGGACCAGTGCCGGCTGGCCCCGCTCGACGAACGGGATCTCGATCGTGTCGAAGTCCCGCGGCAGCACGGTGCGGGTGAAGACCGCCCTGGCCTCCTCGCGCAACCGCCCAACCGGATAGCGGGTCGAGAAATGCGTCAGCGCCAGCAGGGTGACCTGAGCGGCGGCCGCGACCCCCGCGGCCTGCGCGGCGGTGCTGTGGCCGGTCTCCGCGGCGCGCTCGGTCTCCTCGTCGGCGAACGTCGCCTCGTGGATCAGCACGTCAGCCCCGTGAGCCGCGATCGCAAGCGTCTCGCACGGTGTCGTGTCGCCCGAGATCACGAGCTTTCGCCCGGCCCTTGGCGCACCCATGACCTGCTCCGGGGACACCCCCCTGATCGTCTCGCCGCGCTGTACCCGGCCGAACTCGGGCCCCGGCGCCAGCCCCAGTCTCTCCGCCGCCGCGGGGTCGAACACACCCGGGCGCTCGTCTTCGAACACGACATACGCGAACGCCCTCCCGCGGTGTGCGACGGCGACAGGGGCGATCCGGTAGCCATCGCGGTCCAGCACATCGCCGGGCTCGAGCTCGATCAACGCCAGCTCATACTTCACCGGGCCGGCCAATCGAAGCGCGAGCCCGAGCAGCTCCCGCAGCCCGGGCGGGCCGTGGACCGTCAGCGGCCGATCCCGGCCACGCAGGTCGAAGGTCTTCAGCAGGCCCGGGAGCCCGAGCCAGTGGTCGGCGTGAAAATGCGTCACGAAGATCTCGCTCAGGTCGGTCAAGCCGACCGAGCCGACCAGCTGCCGCTGCGTTCCCTCGCCGCAGTCGAACAGGATTCGATCGCCGCCGCGGCGCACGAGCAGCGCCGGGAGCCCCCGCCGGGGGGTCGGGATCGAGCCGGCCGTGCCGGCGAAGAACACCGATAGGTCCATCGCGGCCCAAGTGTGTCAGTCGAATGCGACGAGTTCAGGCCCGAGTTGCGGGTCGCGATGCGGGCGTGCCGGGTGCGGGCGCTTCGATCGCGACCGGGAGCGCATCGAGTCGGCGTCAGGTGCGACCCGACCTGAGCGCGCCCGGCAAGATTCGAACTTGCGACCTTCCGCTCCGGAGGCGGACGCTCTATCCCCTGAGCTACGGGCGCGGGGTGTTCCGCAGTGATCGGCGCACGATGACAAGAATGCCTAGAGGCAAGCTTATCGTGCGCGCTCGTCGCCGGCACGCACATGCGGTGCGGCTCCGCCGGGCCGCAGCGTGGTGATTAGGCTGCCTGATCGTGTTCAGTGGCGAAGATCGGGCGCGGCTCAGGTCGGACCTGATCTCGGGGGCGCGCGCCGACCTCCGCGTCAGCAGCGCAGCGCTCCTGGGGTCGGGCGCAGTCGGTCGTGAGGATCGATGGTCAGACATCGACCTCGCGCTGTCCCTCTCGGGTGAGGCTGACCGAGCGAACGTGATCGCCGACTGGACCGAGCGGATGTACTGCGAGCACGGGGCTGTGCATCACCTCGACGTGGGCTCGGGGAAGGCTCTGTATCGCGTGTTCCTGCTGGCCAGCACGCTGCAGGTCGATCTCTCGTTCTGGCCAGAGCCCGAGTTCAGGGCCGCCGGGCCAAGCTTTCGGTTGCTGTTCGGAACCGTTGCCAAGACGCGGGCCGCCAGCCCCCCGGACGTCGAGGAGCTGATCGGGCTGGGGTGGCTATACGCATTGCACGCTCGCTCGAGCATCGCGCGCGGACGGCCTTGGCAAGCCGAGTACATGGTCAGCGCCGCGCGCGATCAGGTCCTCGCGCTTGCGTCCCTGCGGCACGGCCTCCCGGCGCGAGAGGGGCGAGGGATCGACGACCTCCCTGCAGACGTGACCGCGGTGATCGCGGATGCGCTGATCGGCTCGCTCGACAGTGACAGGCTCAAGCGGGCGCTCGCGACGATCACCGAATCACTCCTCCACGAGGCCGAGAATGCCGATCCCAACCTTGCCGGGCGGCTGGCGGGACCACTCGGCGAGTTGGGGCGTTGAGGCGGCCGGCCGCGGCAATCTCGACGATGGTGGCGCTCGCGTTCGTCCTGGCAGCCTTCACCGCGGCGCTGGTGGGCCTCGTCTCAGTCGCGATGACCGAGCGCGACGTCCCATGCGGGCGCTAGGCCTGAGCCGGACTGGGTACCTGATCAGCATGCCGCCGAGCAGGCCAACCCGATACGAGCACGACGGCAGCAGCCAGCGGCGTGAACGTCCTCGTCGGCTTCTTCTATCTGGCTCTCGTGCGCCGGCTCACTGGGGATCGTGTTCCTGCTGACCACTCTGCACCCGCTCACCCGCCTATGTCGGGCCACGGACGCCGCGGCGGTAGTCCGGTAAGGCGTTCGCCGGACGCACGGCCATCGATGATCTCTCGCTCACGCTGCGGCTGCGCGATTAGTTTCCAGCCGGCGGCAGGTCTCAAGGCATGTAAAACCACAAACCCAGGAGGTGCAGCATGAGTACCACGGCAACCCGGATCCGCCAGATCAGCCTGGTGTGCGTTCCGACGCTTGACCAGGATCGCGCGATCGAGTTCTATGAGTCGGTCGGCTTCGAGAAGCGCACCGACACGCGGTTCGGGGACAAGTATCGCTGGGTGGAGGTCTACCCGCCCGAGGGGGCGACCGGGATCGCGCTGGCGCCGCCGCCATCGGGGCAGGAGGTCGAGCCCACGCAGACCGGCATCACATTGACCACCGACGACATCGATGCCACCCATGCCGAGCTGAAGTCTCGCGGGGTGGACGTCGACGCCGAGGTGTCACGGATGGGCGACCCGGTGCCGCCGATGTTCTGGTTCCGGGATCCCACCGGGCACTCGCTGATGGTGGTCGAGCAGCGCTGAGCGGGGCGTCCCCCGTTAGGACCCGACTTCGCGGATCTGGTCGGGTCGCACCGAGCCGAGCTCAGGCGTGTCGCCGCCGGAGGCTCGGCTCGGTGCACGACCCCGACGACGGCGTTCACGCGGCGGCCTCCGTCACGAAGTGGCGGTGCAGCTCGTTGGCGTAGGAGCGGCCCACGGAGGTCCTATGCTCGTCCAGCCACTGGCCGAACGCGATCCGCCCCCGCGGCGGGGCGTGCGATACAAGCAGACCGGCCATCAGGCCACTGATCTCCTCCGCGGTGAGCACGACGTCGCCAACGAGCAGGCCGAGCGCACTTGCGGCAACCGCCATCAGCCCAGGCGGGAGATGAATGATCGGCGAGCGCGTGCCTACCGCATCGCGGATCAGAGCGACGAGGTCGCAGAAGGCCATCGTCTCGGGTCCGGCAGCGTCGATCACCACGTCGCCGACTGACCGGGCCGCGTCGAGACAGATCCGCGCCACGTCGTCAACATGCACCGGTTGCACGGGATAGGTGCCGTTCCCGGGCAACGCGAAGGCCGGCATCCGGCGCAGGATCCAGGCGATGTTGTTGGCGAGAACGTCACGCTCGCCGCCGAAGATCCAAGTGGGCCTGACGATCGAGTAGCGCACACCGGACTGAGCCAGCGCGAACTCGACCAGCGCTTTGCCGCGGAAGTACGGAAGGCGGGACTCGATCGAGGGGTTGGCGATGCTGACATGCACGATGCGCTTCACGCCGGCGCTCCTAGCGGCGAAGAACAGCATGCGCGAGCTCTCGATCGCGTTGGCGAAGCTCGTCTGCCTGTGATCGAAGCGGACCCAGAAGGTGTTGTAGAGCGTGTCCACGCCCTCGAGGCTGCGCGTGAGCGCCGCGGGATCGTCGAACCTGTACGCGAAGGTCTCAACGCTCGCATGCAGTCGGTGCACCCGCTCGGGGTGAAACGTCAGCGTGCGCACACCGCGTCCGGACTCCAGCAGCCGCTCGGCGATGTGGCTCCCGGTGTAGCTGAACGCTCCGGTGACCAGATCGATAGACCTCTCGCCACTCATCGCAGCTCGGCTGGTTGCGTGGGCAAGGCCGCGTCTACGAGCGCGGCGAGACGCGTGGCAAGGTCGAGCAGCGACTCCGCGCGCGAGCCGTCGCGCTGCAGGTGGCTGAGCATGTCCAGGCCGAAATAGAGCGAGACCAGCCCGAACGCCAAATCCCGCGGAGAAGCCAGCGATTGCAGGGTTGTGGGAGCGAGCAACTGCTCGAGCTTGCGCTCGACCATCTCGATCCACGGCTCGATCCTGACGGCCACTTCGCTCCCCAGCCCGGCGTCGGCCACTCCCCCGCTCACCATCTCCCCGAGCACCGTGATGTACCCGCGTTCGAGGTCGTCGGCATAGATCGTGCGGGCCAGGCGCGCCAGCTCCGGAGCGCTCCGGGCCCGCTCGAACGCCGGTCGGTACATCTTCATCCGGCGCTCGCTGATCAGATCGAGCACGGCGAGCAGCAGATTTCGCACACTGCCGAAGTGGTAGAAGATCAGCGCCTGGTTGAAGCCCCCCTCCCTTGCGATCGCTCGCGCGCTCGTCCCGGCAAACCCCTTCGCCTTCAGAGCCTGCAAGGCGGCCTCGACGATCTGCAGCTTCGTGCCGATCGGTTCGGCTGCTGTGGTCTGCCTGGCGTCCGGGGCTCGCGGCTCCATGCCCCGAGTTTAGCACTCGCTCAAAGCGACTGCTCAATAGCCGCCCGCGACGGTCAGGCGATCGAGCAGGCCGTAGCCACGACGAGAGCCGCGCAGACCTCCTGCATCCGCCGGGGCGAGAGCTGCGTGATCCTGGTGGTGCACAACGCCGAGCGGATCGTCGCGAGGTTGTCGAGCGTGAGACAGCACGACGACGGCATGCCATCCGCGCGACCAAGAGCCACCTCGGTCGGAATCCCGCGTATGGTTCGCGTCGCGGGCACCGCGAGCACTTGGATCAAGACCGGAAGCGCTTCGTTGCGGGTCAGGATCAAGAACGGCCGTCGCCCGGCGCGAGGGTGCTCGTACCACCAGATTTCGCCACGTTGCACGGTCTTA
>QHBV01000048.1:0-3034 GCA_003244035.1 Solirubrobacterales bacterium
GGGTTGCGCGAGCGCTCGCGCGACGGGCGCGCGGTGTTCGGCACGATCGACGCCTGGCTGATCTACAAGCTCACCGGCGAGCTCGCGACCGACCCCTCGAACGCTTCGCGGACGATGCTGCTCGACATCGCCCGCGGCCGCTGGGACGGGGAGCTGCTCGAGCTCTTCGGTGTCCCCGAGCGCGCGCTGCCGGCGGTTGCCAGCAGCTGCGGGACGATCGGCACCACGCGGCCGGAGGCGCTGTACGGCCACGCCGTGCCGGTGGCCGGCGTCGCCGGCGACCAGCAGGCGGCGCTGTTCGGGCAGGCGTGCCTCGAGCCCGGCCTCGGCAAGAACACCTACGGGACCGGGTCCTTCGTGCTCCAGCACGCCGGCCACCGCGTGCCGCCGGCGGTCCCGGGGCTCTTGAGCACGGTCGCGTGGGGGATCGGCGGGCGGCTCTCCTATGCGCTCGAGGCGGCGATCTTCGTCACCGGCGCCGCCGTGCAGTGGCTTCGCGACGGGCTCGGGATGATCGCCGCAGCGGCCGAGACCGAGCGACTCGCCGCATCGCTTCAGGGCAACGACGGGGTCTATTTCGTCCCCGCGCTGACCGGGCTCGGCTCCCCGCACTGGGATCCGTACGCGCGCGGGACGATCCTGGGCTTGACCCGCGGCAGCACGAAGGCTCACCTCGCGCGCGCGACGCTCGAGGCGATCGCGTATCAGACCGTCGACGCGGTGCGAGCGATCGAGGCCGCCGCCGGCGAGCGGATGCAGGAGCTGCGCGCCGACGGCGGGGCGAGCGCCAACGGCTGGCTGATGCAATTCCAGGCGGACATCCTCGGGGTGCCGGTGGTGGTGCCGGAGGTCGCCGAGACGACAGCGCTCGGCGCGGCGTATCTCGCCGGGGTCGGGACCGGGTGCTGGACGCTCGACCAGGTGCGTACCAGCTGGCGCGAGCGGCGCCGGTACGAGCCTTCGATCGGAGAGGACGAGCGCGAGGGGCTGCTGCACGACTGGGTCCGCGCGCTCGAGCGCGCGCGGGGGTGGGTGGAGCGGGCGTGAGCTTTGCGGGCCTCGGGAGGGGGTGTGACCGCGGGGCTTGGGGTATGAGGGTCCATGATGGAACCAAATCCCCCAAGGCCGGTAGCCTGACGCTGTGGCATCGCTTGACCTGGACCTGCTCGCGGCGTCGCTGCGCGCGGACGGGAGCGACCTCGAGGCGTTCGTGGAGGGGCTCGCGGTGAAGCTGGAAGAGGCCCTTCCCGGACTGGTGCGGGTGCAGCGCCGGCGCTCGGGGCTGCGCGGGCGCAAGTTGGTGCAGCGGATCGCGCTGGATGCCGGCGGCCTGCGCCTGGAGCTGCTGGCCGGCGACGGCGCGATCGAGACCCGGTGCGCGCGGCTGTCGGGCGGGATCGTGCTCAAGACCGAGACGCTGGACACCGACGCATGGCTCGCCGCGCTCGGCGAGGCGCTCGCGGACGAGTCCCGGCGTAGCGAGATCACGAGGCAGGCGCTCGAGCGCCTGCTGATCCGAGAGTAGGAGGGTTCGATGGGATTCCTGAAGCGAGACGACGACCACCAGGCGGCAGCGGCCGAGGAGGCGCAGCTCGAGCCCGCGCCAAGCGCGGAGACCGCTCCGCACGCCGGCTCGTATCAGGCGGGGTCACTCGCCGGCATCCCCGCCTCGGGCCGTGAGCGGATCGAGCGGATGAAGCAGGAGGTCGCACGCGGGTTCTTCACCAGCGACCTGTCGGTCAACGAGTTCCTGCTGGTCAAGCAGGCTGGGTTCGAGCCGCTGGGACTGGTGCTCGGCAGCTCGATCTACCACATCGGCTTCCAGCAGGCGATGTGGAATCAGAACCAGGAGATGAGCGTGCTCACGCAGGCGATGTACCACGCGCGCGAGCTTGCGATGACCAGGATGGAGGAGGAGGCCGACCAGCTCGGGGCCGACGGCGTGGTCGGGGTGCGGCTCGACATCGGCCGCTACGACTGGGGCGTGGACCTGGCCGAGTTCATCGCGGTCGGCACGGCGGTCAAGCACCGTAGCGGCGAGCTCCACCGCGCGCCGAACGGGCGGCCGTTCACCTCCGATCTGAGCGGCCAGGACTTCTCGACGCTGTTGCGCTCAGGCTACCGGCCGGTCGGGCTGGTGATCGGCAACTGCGTCTACCACGTCGCGCGTCAGGGGATGCTCGCATCGCTCAAGCAGGTCGGGCGCAACGTGGAGATGCCGAACTACACGCAGGCGCTGTACGAGGCGCGAGAGCTGGCGATGGAGCGAATGCAGGCCGAGGCGACCGAGCTTCAGGCCGGTGGGATCGTCGGCGCCCGGATCACGGAGCGTAGCCACGGCTGGGGCTCGCACGTGATCGAGTTCTTCGCGATCGGCACAGCTGTGGTGCCAGTCGCTGCCGACCATCAGATCGAGCAGCCGGCGCTGGTGCTGCCGGTCACCGGGTAGGTTCCGAGTCCGATGCCCAGGCCCGCGCTCAAGCCTCAGGTCTACAAGGACCCGCGACCGAAGGAGTACTTCGACCGCTTCCACGAGCGCGTGCGCACGCGCGAGCCCGAGCTGCCCTACGAGGTTGTCAAGGCGGTCACGACGCTGCTCGCGCTGATCGCATTCAGGGCGCGCGCCCTCGACACGCAGTACGTGCCGGGCGGCCCGGTGATCCTCGCCCCCAACCACGCCTCGTACATGGACCACTTCTTCACCGGCGTCTTCCTGCGCCGGCGGGTGCAGTTCATGGGTAAGTCGCAGCTGTTCGGGCGCAGCTTCCAGAGCTGGGTCTACACCCACGGCGGCGTGTTCCCGGTCCGGCGCGGGCAGCGCGACGAGGAGGCGTTCGTCAGCGCGTTTCGGATCCTCGAGCGCGGAGGCACCGTCGTGATGTACTGCGAAGGCGGGCGCACACGGACGGGCGAGCTCGCCGAGGAGGCAAAGCGGGGGATCGGGCGGCTCGCGCTCGAGTCAGGCGCGCCGGTCGTGCCGCTCGCGATCCTCGACGCCTACAAGGTCCGCAACTGGAGGCGCCTGCAGTTCCCG
>QHBV01000048.1:3119-4459 GCA_003244035.1 Solirubrobacterales bacterium
GCGGCGCGAGCACGGGGGCGCTCGGCCGCTTCGGCTCGGCAGTTGACTTGACTGCAATAACCGCGCGCGCAGCTCGATTTGCTGGAATCCTGTAAGTGAAGTAGGGACCCGGCGGCGGTCGTGACCTCGCCTGGTCGCGCCCGCCGCAGCCGTCAGTTGAGCGATGGATCGGCGGGCATCCGCGCGACCAGCGCGTAGCTGCCGCCCTTGCGCGTGAGCACGTCGGTCCAGAGCTCCTGCGCCCCCGCGGAGAACGCATCCTCGTGGCGGGCGGGCTCGAGCATCCAGTCGCCTCGCTCGAGCTCGGAGTCGAGCTGCCCCGGGCCCCAGCCGGCGTGGCCGGCGAATGCGCGTGCGCAACGGACGCCAGCGGCAGGCTCGTGCGCGGAAGCGCCAAGGCCGAGCACGCCGACGTTGTCGAATGCGATCAGCCCGGCATCCGCTGGGTCCTCGAGCTCGGCAAGTACGAGCACCGCCGAGGGCTGGACCGGGCCGCCGACGTACAGCTCGTCCTCGGATCCGACGAGCTGCTCGAGCTGGGGCACGGCCTCGCCGATGGTGGTCTGCGAGGGGCGGTTGAGCACCAGCCCCAAGGCCCCCTGCTCGCCGTGCTCGACCACGAGCACCACCGTCCGGCGGAAGTTGGGGTCGATCAGTGCCGGGCCGGCGATCAGGAGCTGTCCACGGGCTGACTCCATCAAGTGGAGGGCGCCCCCGGCACGCCGGCGATGATTCGCACGTTCAGGAGCCGCCCTCGGCCTCCGCGACGGCTGCGCTGGCGCCGTCGAAGCCGATCTTGGAATGCGTGCCGTCGCAGAACGGCTTGTTCGTGGATCCGCCGCAGCGGCACAGGAAGATCGTCTGCCCGGGCGCCTCGATCGTATTGCCCTCCTGATCAACCAGCTGGATCGCTCCGGTTACCTTGTACGGGCCGTTCTCCGTGGGGACGATCTGAACCTCGGACATCTGTCACCTCTCTTGCTGGAGTCTCGGATCGCACACCGTAGCGTGCGGGGGGGGGTGATCGTGCGCCAATGACCGCCACCGTGATGCGTCCACGCCGGGTGGGCGAGATCCTTGACGCGGGGATCAAGGTCTACGTGCGCAACGCCTGGACGCTGATGGGGCTGGCGGCGATCGTCGTGATCCCGATGNNGGCGGTGGCCGCGATCGTGCTGCTCTCGACGGTCTCCTCCGGCAGCGACATCCTGACGGGCGTGAGCGCACTATGGCCGGATCGAGCGGCGTGCTGGAGGTGGTGTTCGTGATCGGCGCGTTCGCGCTGTGGTTCCTCTACAACGTGGGGTTCGAGCTGCTGGCGCGAGGGCGCACGCCTGGCA
>QHBV01000049.1 GCA_003244035.1 Solirubrobacterales bacterium
GCCTCGGTGTTCCCGTTCACCCCCGGCGGGGCCGGCGTGCAGCAGGCGCTGCTGCTCACGATCTTCGCCCGCAGCCCCGATGTAGCTGCGTTCTCCGTCGGGCAGCAGATCGCCACGGCGGTGCTCAGCTCCGCGTTGGGGTTCGGGGCGCTGGTGCTGATCTTCCGCTTCAGGAGCTTCCGCGAGGTGATGCGGCGTGGGCGCGAGCACCGCCGCGGAGAGGCGACGGCGAGCGCATGACCGGCCTCCCGTGCGCATGCGTGATCGGCGCGGGGTCGTCCGGCATCGCCGCCGCCAAGGCCCTGCACGAGCGCGGGATCCCGTTTGACTGCTTCGAGCGCTCCGACCGGGTCGGGGGCAACTGGGTGTTCGCCAACCGCAACGGCATGTCCTCCGCCTACCGCTCGCTGCACATCAACACCTCACGCGAGCGGATGGAGTACTCGGATTACCCGATGCCGCGGTCCTATCCCGACTTCCCCCACCACACGCAGATCGCCGCCTACTTCGACGCGTACGTCGATCGCTTCGGCCTGCGCGGGCAGATCGCGTTCGAGACAGGGGTGCAGCACGCCGCCCGCTGCGCCGACGGCGTGTGGACGATCACGCTCGAGACTGGCGAGAGGAGGCGCTACGACGCGCTGCTGGTCGCAAACGGCCATCACTGGGACCCGCGTTGGCCCGAGCCTCCTTTTCCGGGCCGCTTCGACGGCGCCCAGATGCACTCCCACGAGTACATCGAGAACACCGCCTTTCACGACAAGCGCGTGCTCGTCGTGGGGATCGGCAACAGCGCGATGGACATCGCGGTCGAGTCGAGCTTCGTGGCGGCCAGGACCATGCTCTCATCGCGTCGCGGCGCGCACATCCTGCCCAAGTACCTGTTCGGCCGCCCGATCGACCAGATCGGTGTCAATCCGCTGATTACGCGGCTGCCGGTCACCGTGCGCAGCGCGATCGCCGCAACGCTGTATCGGATCGGCGTCGGCAGGATGCCGGACTACGGCCTGCCCGAGCCCGACCACAAGCTCGGCGAGGCACATCCGACGATCTCGCCGGACTTCCTGAACCGAGTCGCCCACGGCGAGATCGTATGGAAGCCGAGCATCGCCTCGCTGCAGGGCGACCGCGTCCGCTTTGCGGACGGCAGTGCCGAGCAGGTCGACGTGATCATCTGGTGCACCGGCTACAAGGTCAGCTTCCCGTTCTTCGACCCCAATTTCGTCTCGGCGCCCCGAAACGACCTGCCGTTGTTCAGGCGCGTGTTCAAGCCCGGGATCGACAACCTCTTCTTCATCGCGCTGCTGCAGCCGGTCGGTGCGACGATGCCGCTGGCCGAAGCGCAGGGGCGCTGGGTCGCGGCCTACCTGCGCGGCGAGTACCAGCTGCCGCCGGTCGCCGAGATGGAGGCCGACATGCGCCGCGAGCGGGCCCGCATGCTGGCGCGCTACGTCGCCTCCGAACGTCACACGATGCAGGTCGACTTCGACAGCTATCTCCACGACCTGGGCAGCGAGCGCCGGGCGGGGGCCGTGCGCGCCCGGGCCGCGGGGTCTCGCCTCCCGGTGCCCGCCCGTGAGAAGATTATGGGTCCAGGTGCCGAGCTTCTGCCGCCACAACCATCTCGTCCAGAACTGCCCGATCTGCTCGCGTGAGCAGGCGGTGCAGGCCCGCCCGGTCGTCTCCTCCGGGGCGCCGCGGGCGAGCGAGCCTCGGCCCGCCCGGCGGCAGCCGGCCTCACCCCGCTCGGGTGGGGGCTCGAGGGCCGGAGTCAGCGTGCGCCGGCTCGCGCGCGGCGTGGACGACGGCTATCACTCACGGCTCGTCCCCGGCTTGCGCTCGAGTGACGAAGCCGAGCGCCTGGCGCAGGAGCTCGCGTTTGCCGCCGAGCGCCTGACCAAGCTGGCAACCGAGCCTCCGGGGCTGTACGCCGAGGTCGCCGGCGCCGGGGGCGATCTGGAGGAGCGCACCTGGCTCGCGTTCCTGATCGCGTATCTGGGCCCGTTGGAGACCGAGGACCCATTCGCGGCGATCGAAGGCGTCAGGATCTCGTGGGCATCCGGCGAGCAGCCCCCGCTCGAGGGGGTCGAGACAGGAGTGCGCAGCGCGCACGACCCGCGGCGCGGCGCCCGCACGCTCGACGCATATCGGGCGTGGGCGCAGCGCGGGGGCTCTCAGGCGGCGGCGTTCACGGGCGAGCCGACGTGGAGCGCGGAACGACGCTTTGCCCGGACGTTCGAGCGGCTCGCGCTGCCCGGCTTTCACCGCGACGCGAGGTTCGAGCTGCTGGTCAGCCTCGGCCGGCTCGGCGTGTACGAGCTGCGAGCCGGCACGCTTCAGCTCGGGGGCGACAACCCCGTCACGATTGCCTGCAAGCGCGCGCTCGGGATCGGCGATGCGCTGCTGCTCGAGCGCCGGGCGGCGGAGCTCGCGCAGGAATGCGCGCTGCCGCTCGACGCACTCGACCTGGGGCTCTACAACTGGGGCCGGGGCGAGCGGGCATCGATCGGCCTCGGCCCAGGCACCGAGCCGGATCCAGCGGCGCATGCGGCGGCGCGCGCGGCGCTCGGGCTGTAGCGCAACTTGGCCACTGCGCACGGGTTGAGGCTGGCACAGAAAGCGTGCCAAGCCTCGGAGGTTGAGATGCGCCGTCGTTCGATCGCCCTACCCGTACTGATCGCGTTGATCGCCGTTGCGGGGGGCGCGGCGGTGCTGGCAACATCGTCCGCCGCGCCGAGGCCGCGGCTCACGATCGGCTCCGCGCCGGGTACCTCGACCGCGGGCCAACCGGTCACGATCTCTGGCCGGCTGTTCGTTTCGCATCCCGAGGGCGCTTCCATCACGCTGTGGCAACGGCTCGGTTGGCAGCGACGCTTTCACCGCGTGCTCGCGACGACCACGAACCGCAACGGCCAATACAGGATTGAGCGGCGCCGCGGCGCCGTCGAGATCAACCGCCAGTGGTACGCGACGGTGCGAGGCCTGCGCAGCCGCACGATCCGTCAGCGTGTCCGGGCGATGGTGACGCTGACGGTGTCGGAGAGGACGACGTCCTCCGGCGACCAGCTCACGCTCAGCGGCAGCGTCAGCCCCTCGCATGGGGGGCAGCGGATCCGGCTGCAGCAGAACGCCGGCCACGGTTGGGCGACGTTCGCGCGCCCGCGCCTGGGCCGCCGCTCGCGCTTCAGCGCCAGCGAGAACGTGGGCAGGGAATCGATCCAGCTGCGTGCCTTCCTACCCGGCGACGCGCGCAACATCAACTCTTACTCGCCCGCGGTCACGCCCCCCGGGCAGGGGATCCACAAGATCAAGCACGTCGTGGTGATCATGCAGGAGAACCGCTCNNGACTCCTACTTCGGCACCTACCCCGGCGCCGACGGGATCCCGGCCGGCGTGTGCGTCCCCGATCCCAAGCACGGCGGCTGCGTTCGGCCCTTCCACAACCCCAACGACCTCAACCACGGGGGCCCCCACAGCGCCGCCAACGCCGCGGCCGACATCAACTTCGGCCACATGAACGGCTTCGTCGGCCAGTCCCAGCAGGGCCCGAAGTGCAGCACCACCAACCCCAACTGCAGCCCGTGCGCGCAGAGCCAGGCGGCGTGCGACGTGATGGGCTACCACGACG
>QHBV01000050.1:0-537 GCA_003244035.1 Solirubrobacterales bacterium
CCGCCGCACGAGCCACGTCAGGAGGCGAGTGATCTACGCGCCACACCTCGAGACCGCGCTTGCCGTGACCGCGAAGGAAAGGCTCCTACAACGCGCCCCCCAGCGAGGAGCAGGCCGAGCCGCTCTCCGCGCAGCTGAGACGACGGGGCCGTCGACGGATGGGGCGACCTCTCAAAGCAGCGTGAGGTCAGCAATGCCAAGACGATGCGAGCGGTGGCTGGCCAAAGAGGAGCGGGCGGCGGGGCACGAGCCGTGGTGAGGCGCGGCGAGGCCCGCTGGGCTCAGCATCCTGATTTGCCCCGACGTCCTGCGACCGGAGCCGTCGGCGTTCTCTTTGGGGGCGTCGGCGCGGACGAACTCGATGGGCTTGGGGTCAGGCGGGGGCTATGCGGAAGCTGGCGCTGGCCACCGTGGCAACCAGTCGGACGTACTGCGGGCACATCTGGCCCGGCTTGCAGAACGGCCGAGCGAACTCCTGCACGCTGGCGGTGTAGGCGCCCGGGCACCAGCCCGCGCCCAGGACCAGGCTGGCCGTCT
>QHBV01000050.1:609-2400 GCA_003244035.1 Solirubrobacterales bacterium
GATCCGTGGTGTCCGGCGGTGGCGGGGGCCGTGAAGGCGAACGTGACCCGCGAGCGCGTGGTGGGCGCGGGCGGCTGGATCGACAACCGGCCGGCGACCGGCGGCGGCGGCGAAGTGGTGCGGGTGGAGTGCGTGGAGTGGCTCGCGCCGCCACCGCAGGCCGCCAGCGCTACGGCGATCACCAACGCTGAGGGTGCCAGCCACCTCATGACATCGAGGTTATCCCTCAGCCTCAGCTCGACCGTTGATCTGTCAACTACAATGACGAACATGAACACGGTCGCCCCTTCGACGCTCGATGGCGCTGCACTGGAAGCCTGGCGCAGCTATCTGCAGAGCCACGCCTCGATCGTGCGCGTGCTGGATGCCGAGCTGGTCGCCGAGTACGGAATGACCGCGCGTGACTACGAGGTGCTCCTGTACCTCTCCCAGGCCGAGGGCCAGCACCTCCCCATGTCGGCGCTGGCCGAGCGCACGATGCTCACCCGGTCGGGGATCACGCGCCTCATCGACGGACTGGTGCACGCGGGCTGGATCGAGCGGGAGGCCTGTCCCAACGATGCCCGGGTCTCCTATGCCCAGCTGACCGCGGTCGGCCACGAGAAGCTGCGCGACGCCGGCTGCTCGCACGTACGAAGCATCCGCCGGCTGTTCCTCGAGCACTTCACCTCGGCTGAGATCGATCAGCTCGCCTCGCTGCTGCGACGTCTGCCGGGCGCGCACCCCGACGGCGCCTGCACCGCTGAGTAGCGGACCTCGAGTTCCACTGCGGGACACCAGGGCGGGTCATTCGCTGGCGGTAACTCCTGACCGACTGATACGTAAGCCGAGATGCTAAGGTAGTTGTTGACTCAACCACATCGTCAGGGAGCTTCTTGCCATGAGCGCCACGACCGCCTCCTCCATCGCCGCCGGCACCACGGTCGGCACGGTCGCCCTGACCGTGTCAGACCTGGAGCGTTCGCGCGCCTTCTATGAGACGGTGCTCGGGCTGGCCGCACGTGAGCTCGATGGTGGCGTCGCCCTCGGCGCGCCCGACGCCCCGGCCCTGGTGACGCTGCGCGGCGACCCGGCCGCCGCGGCGCTCGATCTCCGCGCCACCGGCCTGTTTCACCTGGCGCTGCTCACGCCCTCGCGGCTGGAGCTCGCCTACGCCCTGGCGCGCGTGGCCCGTACGCGCTGGCCGCTGACCGGCGCGTCCGATCACCTCGTGTCCGAGGCCCTCTACCTGAATGATCCCGACGGCAACGGGATCGAGATCTACCGCGATCGGGATCGCAGTGAGTGGGGCACCGACGAGCACGGACAGCTGGCGATGGCCACGCTGCGCCTGGACCTGCAGTCGCTCTCCGACGAGCTGGCCGGAGCGGCGCCGGTGCCCGAGCGCCTCCCCAAGGGCACGCGCATGGGACATGTGCATCTGCAGGTCTCAGACGTGGCCGCCGCCGAGGCGTTCTACGCCGGCGTGCTCGGCTTCGACGTCACCGTGCGCGGATATCCGGGAGCGCTGTTCGTGTCGGCCGGTGGCTATCACCACCACATCGGCCTCAACACGTGGAACAGCGCCGGCTCGGATCCGCCGGCGCCGGGGGCGGTGGGCCTGCGCTCGTTCGAGGTGCGTCTGCCCGACCGGGCCGAGCTGGAGCGCCTGCTCGCTCGGGTGAGCGCCGCCGGGCTGGCGGCGGAGACCTTGGATGGCGGGGCAGTGCTGCGCGATCCGTCCGGCAACGCGGTCGTGCTGCGCTGCGGCTGAGTACCCTTGGGGCCGCGGCGACGTGGCGGAGTGGCTAC
>QHBV01000051.1:0-4161 GCA_003244035.1 Solirubrobacterales bacterium
AGCGAGACGTTGCCGCCGACGACAGGCACGCCGAGCGCCTCGCACGCCTGCGCGAGTCCCTCCACCGCTTCCACGAGCTGCCACGCGACGTGGGGCTTCTCCGGATTGCCGAAGTTCAGGCAGTTGGTCACTCCGAGCGGCTCGGCGCCGACGCAGGCGAGGTTGGCCGCGCACTCGTACACCGCCTCGGCGGCGCCGGCGCGCGGGTCGCACGCCACCCGGCGCCCGTTGCAGTCGATCGAGACCGCGATCGCGGAGCCGTCCGGCAGCGCCAGCACGGCGGCGTCGGCCTGGTCCGGACGGCGGACGGTGCGCGACTGCACGATCGGGTCGTACTGCTCGAACACCGGCCGGCGCGAGGCGATGTTGGGCGAGCCCAGCAGCGCGAGCAGTGTCTCGGCCGGCGACTCGTCACCGCCCAGCACCGCCGCCGGCGCCGGATACAGCGTCCGACCGGGCGCCGCCGGAGCGAGGTCGTACAGCGGGCAATCATCCACCAGGACGCCGACCGGCAAGTCGCCGGCGACGCTCCCGCCGGCGAGCACGCGCAGGCGGGGCTCACGCACGACGCTCCCGATCGGCGTCGCCAGCGTCTCCCAGCGCTCGCACACCGCGATCACCGCCCCCACGCACTCGGGCGCCACCACGCACAGCATCCGCTCCTGAGACTCGGAGACCATCACCTCGAACGGCTCCATCCCGGTCTCGCGCAGCGGCACACGGTCGAGGTCGATCTCGAGCCCGACGCCGCCCTTGCTCGCCATCTCCGCCGCGGAAGAGGTCAGGCCGGCGGCGCCGAGGTCCTGCAGGCACACCAGCAGCTCGTTCTCGAGCAGCTCCAGGCAGCACTCGAGCAGCTTCTTCTCCGCAAACGGATCGCCGATCTGCACCGATGGCCGCTTGGCCGCGTCGCCCTCGCCGAGCTCGGCGCTCGCGAGCACCGATGCCCCGCCGATCCCGTCGCGGCCGGTGAGCGCCCCGAGCAGCACGAGCACGTTCCCCGGTCCTGCGGCGGCGCTGCGGATCAGGCGCTCGTGCGGGGCGAGCCCGAGGCACATCGCGTTGATCAGGCAGTTCTGCTCGTAGCTGGACTCGAAGTAGATCTCGCCGCCGACGGTCGGCACCCCGATCGAGTTGCCGTAGTGGCCGATCCCCGCGACGGCGCGCTCGAGCAGGTAGCGCGAGCGCTCGGAGCCAGCAGGCTCGCCGAAGCGCAGCGAGTCGAGCACCGCGATCGGGCGCGCCCCGACCGCGAACACGTCGCGCAGGATCCCGCCGACCCCGGTGGCCGCGCCCTGGAACGGCTCGACCGCACTCGGGTGGTTGTGCGACTCGACCTTGAACGCAATCGCGAGCCCACCGCCGACGTCGACCGCGCCGGCGTTCTCGCCCGGCCCCAGCAGCACGTGTGGACCGCCGGTCGGCAGCCGAGCCAGCAGCTTCTTCGAGTGCTTGTAGGCGCAATGCTCTGACCACATCAGCGACAGCATCGCGAGCTCCACCCGATTGGGCTCGCGCTCCAGCGCGGCGAGGATCAGCTCGTACTCGGCATCGGTCAGGCCGAGCTGGCGGTGAGCGCTACGCGAGGACGCGGTCGGCAACGTGCGCTCGCAGCGACTCGAAGATGCTCAGCCCGTCCGCTGATCCCGTCAGCGGATCGACCGCGTGCTCGGGGTGGGGCATCAGCCCGAGCACGTTCCCACGCTCGTTGACCACCCCGGCGATGTCCCGCGCCGAGCCGTTGGGATTGTGCCCCGGCGCGTAGCGCAGCAGCACCTGACCGGTGCGCTCGAGCCGGTCGAGCTCGTACTCGGGCGCGTAGAAGCGGCCGCTGCAGTGCTTGACGGGGATCGACAGCGCCTGGCCGGGATCGCAAGCGCGGGTGAAGGGCGAGTCTGCGCGCTGCACCTCCACCGCCACCTGGCGGAAGACGAACCGCAGTGAGACGTTCGGCAGCAGCGCCCCCGGCAGTAGATGGGCTTCGCACAGCACTTGAAAACCGTTGCAGATTCCAAGAACCAGCCCGCCGGCATGAGCAAATTCATTGACCTGGCCCATCATCGGGGCGAAGCGCGCAATCGCGCCGGGGCGCAAGTAGTCGCCGTAGGAGAATCCGCCGGGGACGATCACCGCGTCGACCCCGTGCAGGTCGGTGTCGGCGTGCCACAGCGTCACCGCCTCGCCGACGCGCGTCGCGGCCAGCAGCGCGTCGGTGTCGTCGCAGGAGCCAGGGAAGCGGACGACGCCGAACTTCACGCCTCGATCTCCGGGTCCTCGATCTCCCAGTCCTCGATCAGCGGGTTGGCGAGCAGCCGCTCGCAGATCTCCGGCAGCAGTGCGGGATCCTCGACGTCGAGCTCGATCATCCGCCCGATGCGCACATCGCTCACACCGGAGAAGCCAAGCGCCGGCAGGGCGCGCTCCACTGCCTGGCCCTGGGGGTCGAGGATCCCCGACTTCGGCCTGACCAGCACGCGGGTGCGCAAGGCCCTCAGCCCTCGGTGCGACGGAGCCACTGGGCCAGCGGCTCGCCGGTAATGCGCTCGTAGGCTTCGAGGTACTTCGCCCGCGTGCGCTCGACAATCTCCTCGGGGATCGCAGGCGCCGGCGGCGTGCGATCCCACCCGGTGCCGGAGACCCAGTCGCGGACGAACTGCTTGTCGAAGCTCGGCTGCGCATGGCCCGGCTGGTACTGGTCCTCGGGCCAGAAGCGCGAGGAGTCGGGCGTGCAGGCCTCGTCGCCGAGCGTCAGCTCTCCGCCGGCATCGAGTCCGAGCTCGAACTTGGTGTCGGCGAGGATGATCCCGCGCTCGCGCGCGTGCGCGGCGGCGTGCTCGTACAGGGCGATCGAGACCTCGCGCGCGCGCTCGGCCAGCGCACGATCCCCGATCAGCCTCACCGCGCCCTCGAAGTCGATGTTCTCGTCGTGACCCTCCTGTGCCTTGGTCGCCGGGGTGAAGACCGGCTCCGGCAGACCCTCCGACTCGTCCAGGCCCGCGGGGAGCTCGACCCCGCAAACTCGTCCTGTGCGCTGGTAATCCTTCCATCCCGACCCGCTCAGGTAGCCCCGCACGACGCACTCGATCGGCAGCATCTCGAGCTTGCGCACGGCCATCGCCCGCCCCCGTGCCTCCACCGGGACTCCGTCGATGGGCGAGACGAGGTGGTTGGGCACGATCCCCCGGGTGTGCTCGAACCAGAACGCGGACAGACCCGTCAGCACGTGGCCCTTGTCCGGGATTGGCGTCGGGTGCACGACGTCGTAGGTCGAGATCCGGTCGGAGGCCACCAGCAGGAGCGTCGCACCTGAGAGGGAATAGATGTCGCGAACCTTGCCCGCGGCGATCAAGGGAAGGTCGGTGAGGACGCTCACCCAGACGATGCTAGCGGGGGCTCCCGACGGCGGACGGGTCCGCGACCCCTGGGGGCATTGATCGATACGCCCCGCCGTGTTAGGTTCCGCTCTGGGCGAGCAGGAAGCGCCCGTCAGCATCTGAAACCCCACCAACGGAGGTCTCGATGGCAGACAGATCGGGTTACCCAGACGACGACGGCCGGCGGCGGGGCGGGTGGATCCGCATCGTCGGAATGCTCGTCGTCGTGCTGGTGCTGGCGCTGGCGGCGGCGGGTTGTGGCTCGTCGAAGAAATCCTCGAGCTCGTCAAGCGNNCGTTGGGCTCGCCAAGACCAAGTTCGCGCTGCACGCGGGATTGGCATTCGGCGCCTTTCACCACTTCATCTACAAGCCGGTAAAGGCCGGCGATCTCAAGCACCCGTTCAGCCACAAGGTGGCGCTGGTCGAGGCGGGGCTCGCGGTGCTGTTCGTCAAGCACGAGGTGGGGCTGGCGCTGCACGATGCCCAATCGAGCCCGCTGCTGAGAAAGCTGGTCAGTCCGATCACCGCGCTGGAGGCCAAGATCGGCGAGCTCAAGTCCGGTGGCCAGATCAACCCCACCGCGGTGACGCAGGCCAACGGCTCGATCGGTTCGATCAAGCAGGGCGCCTCCAGCGCCGGCCAGCCGGTCACCGAGCAGGTGCCGAGCCACCTGTGACGCCGGCGAAGCACACGATCGTCAATCACCAACCGGCTCGGCCGCATCGGCGGCGGGTCACAGGAAAGGAAGGGATCTGTTCATGAGCGAGAGCGAGCAGTCTGGCGAGC
>QHBV01000051.1:4293-6611 GCA_003244035.1 Solirubrobacterales bacterium
CAGGGAGAGGACGCCTCCGAGGGCGAGTAGCCCGAACCTGTCGTCGACCGGGCCGTGCGTGCGTGCGCGGCCCGGTCGGATAGCTGCTCGCCGGCGCTTACGCGATCTGCGCCTCGTCCAGGCGCCTACACGATCTCGTCTAGGCGCGCGACGATCTCGTCCGCATAGCGCACGAACTGCGCGTAGTCGAAGATTGCATCGAGATCGAGCCCCGACCCAGCCGGGTCAACTGCGAGCAGCTCGCGCAGCGGCGTGCGCCGGTCGAGTGCCTGCTGGGCGAGGCGCTGCACGATCCGGTAGGCCTGGTCACGTGCGAGACCCTGCGCCACCAGCGCCAGCAGCACCCGCTGGGAGAACAGCGCACCGCAGGTCAAGTCGAGGTTGGCGCGCATTCGCTCCGCGTCGACCACGATCCCTTGCACCAGCGCCAGTGTGCGGTGCTGCATGTGGTCGAGCAGGATCGTCGAGTCGGGGAGCACGATCCGCTCGACCGAGGAGTGCGAGATGTCGCGNNGCGCTCGTGCCACAGCGCCACGTTCTCCAGCGCCGCCTGCGCGTTGGCGCGCAGCACCCGTGCCAGGCCGGCGACCTGCTCTGACTTGATCGGGTTGCGCTTGTGGGGCATCGCGCTTGAGCCCTTCTGGCCCGCGGCGAACGGCTCGCGGACCTCGCCCACCTCGGTCCGGGCGAGGTGGCGGATCTCGGTGGCAAAGCGCTCAAGGCCAGCGCCGGCGAGTGCGATCGCCTGCAGCAGCTCGGCGTGGCGGTCGCGCGCGACCACCTGCGTGGAGACGGCCTCGCGCTCGAGCCCGAGTCGAGCCAGCACGCGCTGCTCGAACTCCGGCGAGGTCGCCGCGTAGGTGCCGACCGCACCTGAGATCGCCCCAACCGTGACCTGCGCGAACGCCCGCTGCAGTCGAGCCGCGTTGCGGTCGGCCTCGAACGCAAACCCCGCGAGCTTGATCCCGAACGTGGTCGGCTCCGCATGGATCCCGTGCGTGCGCCCCGGGCACAGCGTGTGGCTGTGCTCACGGGCCTTGGCCGCCAACGCCAGCACGAGTCGCCGCGCGTCGGTGAGCAGCACCTCGGCGACTGCCCGCAGCTGCAGCGCAAGCCCCGTGTCGAGCACGTCGCTCGAGGTCAGGCCATGATGGATCCACCGCCCCGCCGGACCGGCCGACGCCGCCAGCACATCGACGAACGCAGCCACATCGTGGTCGGTGACCCGCTCGCGCGCGGTGATCTCCTCCACCGTGAAGCGCGCGCCGCGGATCGCCTCCAGCTCCTGCGCGCTGGGCCCCTCGAGCTCCTCGCAGGCGGCCACCTCGACCTCGCACATCGCCTCAAAGCGCGCACGATCAGACCAGATCTCGCCGAGCTGGGGGCGTGTGTAGCGCGCGATCACGGGCTCACCCACCGGCCAGCTGCACGGACTTCACGATCAGCAGGACGATCGCCACCACCATGTAGCCGCCCAGCGCCAGCATCGCCGTCCGGCGGCCAGCCGACCATCGTGGCCGCGAGAGCAGCGCCAGCGGCGGCATCGTCCACTGCTCCTTGGGGAGCTCCGGGCCGCTCGAGACGAACGTCACCGCACCGGCACCGCTGGGTCGCGAGCGGAGCGCCGCAGCGCCCATGCCGAGCAGCACCACGACGAGCACGGCGCCACCGATCTCGGCCAGCGCCGTGACATCGATGGCAGGGAACAGCGTGGTGCAGGTGAGGATCAGCGAGAGCAGGACGAGCGTCGCGACGATCACGGTGGCCAGGGCCTTTAGCCACGGGGGGTTCGTCCACGGGCCCAGCACCTCGCGGTCGTTGCAGAGCATCAGCAGGAACAGAGTGGTCATCGGCAGCAGGATCCCGCACAGCGCCTGCACGGCCTCGGTGATCACCTGCAGCGGAGTACCCGGGAGCAGCACGATCGCCGCTGCGGCGAGGGTGAGCACGCCGAAGACGGTGTAGAAGCCCTTGGCCTCGCGGAAGCTGCGGTGCAGGGAGGCCCTTGTGCCGAACACGTCCCCGACGACGTAGGAGGTCGCCAGGGTCACAGCTCCCGCCCCGATCAGCGAAGCGTTCAGGAGCACGACCGCGAAGAAGTCGCCGGCGAGCGGCCCGACCGTGTGGCGCAGCGCATACGCGACGCCGCCGGCGTCGGAGGTGACACCGAAGAAGCGAGTCCCCCCCAGCGCGAACCCAGTCGCACAGATAATCGCCCCCGCGCCGACTACCACGACGACCGCGCCGAGCACTGTCTCGATCCGCTCGTAGTTGATCCAGCGTGGCGTGATCCGCTTGTCGACGATGTTGGACTGCTG
>QHBV01000052.1:0-12653 GCA_003244035.1 Solirubrobacterales bacterium
GAGCGCGAAGGCGCTCGCGGCGGACCGCTCCGCGGCCGCCGCCCACGAGGCGGCGCGTTGCGGCGTGCTCGTGAGCCTCGGCGGTGACGTCGCGCTCGCCGGCCCGGCGCCCGCGGGAGGGTGGTCCGTGCGGGTCACCGACGACCATCGCGCCGGCGTCGATGCTCCGGGCCAGTGGATCACGCTTCGCGGCGGAGGTTTGGCCAGCTCCAGCACCACCGTGCGCCGCTGGCAGACTGAATCGGGACCGGCGCACCACCTCCTCGATCCCGCCACCGGCCGTCCCGCTCCGGTGCACTGGCGGACGGCGAGCGTCGCCGCCGCATCCTGCCTGGATGCCAACATCGCCAGCACCGCGGCGATCGTGCGCGGCGAGCGGGCGGTCGCCTGGCTGGAGTCGCTCGGGTTGCCGAGCCGGCTCGTGCGGGCGGATGGCGCAGTTGCCCACCTCGCCGGGTGGCCCTCGGCGAGCGAGGACCTGGTGCCCGTTCAGGCGGACTGCGAGGCGCTTGCATGACCATGGTCGCGGCCGCCGGTCCCAGCGCCTACTGGTATCTCGCGCGCGGCACGGGCGTCGTCTCGCTGCTGCTGCTGACCGCGAGCGTCGTCCTCGGCGTACTCGGATCGCTGCGCTTCGCCGCCCCGCGCTGGCCGCGGTTCGCGATCGACTCACTGCACCGTGATGTTTCGCTGCTCGTGCTCGTGTTGCTCGGCGCACACATCGCCACGAGCGTGCTCGACAGCTTCGCGCCGATCCGGCTCGTGGACGCGGTGATCCCATTCACCTCCAGCTACCGGCCGCTGTGGATCGGGCTCGGCGCGGTTTCGTTCGACCTCCTGATCGCGCTGGTGGTCACCAGCCTGGCGCGGCGGCGGCTCGGATACGGCGCGTGGCGGGCGGTCCACTGGCTGGCGTATGCGAGCTGGCCGGTGGCTGTGCTCCATGGACTCGGGACAGGCAGCGACACGAAGGTCTGGTGGATGCTCGCGATTACGTTCGCATGCCTGGCCGCCGTCCTGATTGCTGTCGGGGTTCGGATCGCCCGCGCCGGTCCTGTGCCCGAGGGCGTACGCGCGCCGGCGATCGCCTTGGCGATCGCAACGCCGATCGGCCTCGCGATCTTCACCCTGGCGGGCCCTTTGCAGCCGGGGTGGGCGCGCCGCGCGGGGACGCCGCCGACGCTGATCACGGGGTCCGCTGCGCGCGCTTCGGCCGCGACCCCCGCGTCGGCGCCGGCTGGGGGGACCGCGCCGGCGACGAGCCCGGCGCCCGCGACGAGCACCGGGACCCTGAAGGCGCCATTCTCCGCGCGCCTTTCCGGGAGAGTCACGCAGAAGTCCGAGCCGGGGGGGGCGATCGTCGACCTCGCGCTCCGCCTCAGCGGCGGCGCTCACGGGAGGCTGCGCGTGCGGATGGGCGGAACCCCACTCAACGGCGGCGGTCTGACGATGACCGGCAGCCAGGTTGACCTGGCTGCCACCGGGCTGTCATCGGTGATGGAGGGCCAGATCCTCTCGCTCAACGGCCAGCAATTCGCGGCGCGTGTCACGGGCGCGTCCGGCTCGGAGCTCAACCTTCGCGGCGAGTTGCACATCGACAATCAAACCGGAGGGGTGACCGGAACGTTGTCGGCGAGCTCAGTAGGGGGTGGAGAATGATGAGCGCGCTCAGCGCCGGTCCTTCCGGTCTACCGCGCCTGCTCGTCGGACTTGACCAGCTGGATCACTCGTCCGCACGCGACGGCGCGGGCGTCCCGATGACGCTCGCCGAGCACGAGCGCGTTCACGGCCCACTGCCTCGGCCTGCTCCGCTGCAGCTGGTCGAGGCGGTGCAGCGCAGCGGCCTGCGCGGCCGCGGGGGCGCTGACTTCCCCACCGCTGTCAAGCTGCGATCGCTGGTCGAGGGCGTCGGCGGTGGCACCATCGTGGTCAACGGCAGCGAGACCGAGCCGGCGAGCGCCAAGGACCGGCTGCTGCTCTCACGCCTCCCGCACCTGGTGCTCGACGGCGCCGTGCTGGCCGCCAGGGCGGTCGGCGCGCGCGAGGTGATCGTCAAGGTCAGCGACGACGCGCTGGCATCGCTGCGCGCGCTCGAAAGCGCGATCTCGGTCCGCTCCGGTGACGGCCCCACGATCCAGCTGACCGGTGGCCCGACCGGATACGTCACGGGCGAGGAGACGGCAGTGATCCACCACCTGGACGGCGGGCCGCCGGCGCCCATGTTCGTGCCGCCGCGGCCGTTCGAGCGCGGCTACCGGGGGCGGCCGACCCTCGTGCAGAATCCCGAGACGCTGGCCCAGGTCGCCCTCGTCGCCCGCTACGGCGAACGTTGGTACCGAGAGCTCGGCACCAGCGCGGACCCCGGCTCCGCGCTGGTCACGATCTCCGGCGCGGTCGCCGCTCCCGGCGTCTACGAGCTCGCGTTCGGGACGCCGATGACCGATCTGCTGGAGGCCGCCGGCGGTTCGACCGAGCCGCTCCAGGCGCTGCTGATTGGCGGTTACTTCGGGACGTGGGTCGACTCCTCGCGCGCCATGCGCCTACGCCTGGCCCGCGAGGACCTGCGTTCGGTCGGCTGCTCGCTCGGCTCTGGCGTGCTGATCGCGCTGGGTGAGAGCGCGTGTGGGCTGCACGAGAGCGCGCGGGTGATCGAGTACCTCGCCGCCCAATCCTCCGGGCAGTGCGGGCCGTGCGTCCACGGCCTGCGGGCGATCGCCGACGGCGTCGGGGCGCTGGCCAGCGGGAGCGCCGGCGAGCGTGAGCGCGAACGCGTGCTCCGGTGGGCCGCCGAGGTGCGCGGCCGCGGTGCCTGCCACCACCCCGACGGGGCCTCGAGGTTCGTCGAGAGCGCGCTCGCAGTGTTCGGCGCGGAGATCGAATCGCACCGGGCCGGAACCTGTCACTCGGCCTCGGCGGGGCTGCCGCTGCCCACGCCGGGGCTGCCGCGGCCCAGCGGCGCCGTTGGACTCGCTGTCGCCCCCCGTGCCGGCCGGCGCAGGCGCCGATGAGCGCTCGGCTGCGCGTCAACCCGATCATGTGTGAAGCGCACGGCCTGTGCGCCGAGCTGCTCCCCGAGCTGATCCGGCTCGACGATTGGGGCTACCCGATCATCGACGAAGCTGCGGTTCCGTCCGAGCTGCTCGGGCTCGCGCGCAAGGCCGCGGACGCCTGCCCGACGCTGGCGCTGCTGCTCGACGAGGACGGCAGTCGCTGAGGCGCTTTCGCGTGCCGCTGCCCACGCTTGGATTCAGGCTTGGGTTCGCCGAGTGTGGGGCATTTCTCGCGTAGTCATCGAAAATGCCCCAAGTTCCCAGGAAGCAGCGGCTACGAGCCCTCCAAGCGCGCCGGCGGACCAGGCTCGACCGGCTCACGGTCGGCCGGCGCTGCAAGCGCCAGTTGCCACCAGCCTACGTCCCGCCACGCGCCGGCCTTGAACCCGATCCGGCGATAGACCCCCACCGGCATGAACCCGAGCGACTCGTGCAGCGCGACGCTGGCGTCGTTGGGCAGCGTGATCCCGGCACACGCGACGAGGAGCCCCTGCCGGAGGAGCAGTCCCAGCAGCGCCCGGTACAGCGCCCGCCCCACCCCGCGTCGGCGCTGGCCGGCGTGCACGTAGACGCTCACATCGGCGGCCCAGCGGTAGGCGGCGCGCTGGCGATGGGGCCCGGCATAGGCGAAGCCGATGATCGCGGCTGCGTCATCTGGGTCGGCCGGCGTGCCCTCGGCCACTAGCCACGGATGCGTCAGTGAGATCCGCGCGATCCGCCGCGCAAGCTCGTCCGCGTCCGGTGCGTAGCGCTCGAACGAGACTGCGCTGTCGCGCACGAACGGCGCATAGATCGCCGCGCAGGGACCCGCGTCCCAATCGGCGTCGGCGTGGCGGATCAGCAGCGCTGTGCTCCCAATGGTGGCGAGACTACCCGTCTGGAAGACTCTCGCGAGCGTGACGCGATGAGGCTGCGGACCGATGCGCACGAGTGCGGGCGCGCGCTGCCGTTGACGCGGCTCGAGCGCCAGGCCCAGTCCGTGGGCGCGGGCGATGAACGCCCGGATCCGATTCACAGGTAACGTCCCCCGATGGCCCTGCGGCGGGTTGCATCGGCACGGCCGCCGCCCGGCGGCGCGGCTCGCGCACGCGGGCACGGCCTCCAGATGGGGCTGCGGGCAGGCGAGCTGTGGCGGGCACTGCTCGACGGCTTCGAGCAGCACGACCTGCTGACGTACTCGAGCGCAATCGCGTTTCAGATCCTGACGGCGGTGGTTCCGTTCGTCATGTCGATGCTCGCGCTGGCCGGACTCCTGCACATGGGCTCCGTCTGGCAGCACCATGTCGCTCCCGAGATTCGCACGCATGTCTCACATGCTGTGTTCAGCGTCATCTCGAGCGCCGTCGACAAGGCGCTCTCGGGTAGACAGTTGCTGTGGGCAACCGGCGGTGGCGCACTCGCCGCATGGCAGGTCTCCGGCGCCGTGCGGGCGGTCATGGGAGCATTCGATCGGATCTACGGAGCAGACGCCGAGCGATCGTTCCCAAGGCGCTATTTGATCTCGTTCGTGCTTGCGATCACGACGGGGGGGTGCTTCATCCTGGCCACGCTGTGTCTCGTGCTGGCGCCGTTCTTCACCAAGCACCATCCCGGCGTGGCCTGGGAGGTATTCGCGTTCTGCGTGCGGTGGGTCCTGGCGATCGGTTTTCTGTCACTCGCGGTCGGCCTCTTGGTCCACGTCGCGCCGGCTGGCGCCCAGTCGCTGCCCTGGCTCAGTCTCGGGACGACGATCGTGATCGTGTGGTGGGTGGTCGTTTCGGTTGGCTTCTACTTCTACCTGACAGGCCTGGCGTCGTACGGGTCGGTGTTCGGAAGCCTCGCATCGGTGATCGTGGTGCTGGCCTATCTCTACGTATCCACGACCGCGTTCCTGTTCGGCGCCCAACTCGACGCGATCATTCGCGCCCAGGCCACCGGAACTCTGTCCGGAGTCGAGCCCAGACCCTCGCAGCGCTCCTGAGCCGAGGGATGGCTCACTCGGCGCGGTGCCTGGCCTGCTGGACGCCGCTCACTACCCGCGCTCACCACGCCCGTACAGCAGCTTCAGCGCTCCCAGCAGCAACTTGCCGTGCCACGCGCGGAGCGGGAAGAAGTAGAGATCCTTCTTGGGTGCGAACCGGGTCAGCAGAATCGTCTGGCGGCGGGCGTACTTGCGGATTCCGTCGGGACCGTGGCGCGTCCCGATGCCCGAGTCCTTCCAGCCGCCCATCGGCGCCTCGAGCGCGAGATAGTTGGCGTTGCAGTCGTTGACCACGACGGCGCCCGCCTGAATCCGCCGCGCGACCCGCTCGCCCTTGGCGAGGTCCTTGGTGAAGACCGAGGCCTGCAACCCGTAGGGCGAGTCGTTGGCGAGCCGGATCGCCTCCTCGGCGTCGGCCACCTTCATGATCGGGAGCGTCGGGCCGAAGGTCTCCTCGCGCATGCACTGCATCGAGTGGTCCACGCCGGCGAGCACTGTCGGCTCGAAGAACGCGGGGCCGTCCTGGCCCCGGTGGCCCCCCGCGAGGACGCGCGCCCCCCTCTGCACAGCATCGGTGACGTGCGCCTGGACGATCTCGGCCTGCGGAAGATTGATGAACGAGCCGACGTCAACCGAGCCGAAGCCACCCGGGGCGCCCTGGCGAAGCGCGTGCGCCTGCTCGGCCACGAGCGCGAGGAAGCGGTCATAGATCGGCTCCTCGACGTACACGCGCTCGACCGAGATGCACGTCTGGCCGCCGTTCTGCATAGACCAGAAGACCGCCGCGTTGGCGGCGCGCTCGAGGTCTGCGTCGGCGAGCACGATCATCGGGTCCTTACCGCCGAGCTCGAGCGAGACCGGCGTGAGCGTTCTGGCGGCGCGCTCCATTACCTGTTTGCCGGTTTCGGTGGAGCCTGTGAACATGATGAAGTCGACCACGTCGACTAGCTCGCCGCCGAGCGGGCCGCGGGCGACGAGCACCTGGAAGACGTGCTCGGGGATCCCGCAGGCATGGAGCCCCTCCTCGATCAGCAGCGAGGTCAGCGGTGTGACGCTCGAGGGCTTGACGATCACCGCGTTGCCGGCAGCGAGCGCTGGGATCGCGTCGCCGACGGTGTTCGTGAACGGGTAGTTCCAGGGCCCGATCACCCCGACCAGCCCGACCGGCTCATAGCGGACGATCAGCTTGCGGCCGAGCAGGAACGGCGAACTCGTCCTGACCCTCTCGTCGGCCAGATACTTGCGCGCGCTCTTGGCCCAGAAGCCGAACGCGCCGGCGGCGTAGCCGAGCTCGGCCAGCACCGCGTCCTCGCGGGTCTTGCCCGTCTCGGAGACGAGCGTGTCGAGGAACCGATCGCCGTTGTCGAGCACCCATTTCTGCATTCGGCGCAGCACCTTCGCGCGGCCGTCGAAGCCGATTGCCTGCCACGCGGGCTGCGCGCGCCGGCCCCGCGCGGCCATCTCGGCCAGCTGCTCGGACGTGTGCGCGGCTAGTGTCGTGAGCACCGCGCCGGTGGCGGGGTTCTCGACTACTATCGAGGCCGCCGACGAGGATTGCTGGGCCTGTTGCACGGTCGTCGCCATCACTGCGCCGCCTTCCTGTAGATGCTGACGACCGCGGCACCGCCGAGGCCGATGTTGTGCTGCAGCGCGACCCTAACACCGTCGAGCTGCCGCCTGCCCGCCTGGCCCCGCAGCTGCCAGGTCAGCTCCGAGCACTGCGCGAGACCGGTGGCGCCGAGCGGGTGGCCCTTGGAGATCAATCCGCCACTGGGGTTGACGAGTGGACCGGCGCCCCCGTACGTCGTCGCCTGTGCCTGCACGAGCTTGTGGCCCTCTCCCTCGGGCGCGAGCCCGAGCGCCTCGTAGCTGATCAGCTCGTTGGAGGAGAAGCAGTCGTGCAGCTCGATCACCTGCACGTCGCTCGGGCCGACTCCAGCCTCCTCGTAGGCCCGGTGGGCCGCCTCCCTGCTCATGTCGTAGCCGACGATCTTGATGCAGTCGGCGCTCTCGTCGAAGCTGCTCGGAAGGTCGGTGACCATCGCCTGTCCGGCGATCTCGACCGCCCCGCCCCAGAGGTCGTGCTCGTCGACGAACCGTTCGGAGGCGACGATCGCGCCCGCGGCCCCGTCGGAGGTCGGCGAGCACTGCAGCTTGGTCAGCGGCTCATGGATCATCGGCGCGTCCTTGATCTGCGCCAGCGTGTACTCGGTCTGGAACTGGGCATAGGGATTGTTCGTCGAGTGCTTGTGGTTCTTCCACCCGATCCAGGCGTAGTGCTCGGGCTTGGAGCCATACTTCTTCATGTGGTCCCGTCCGGCGTTACCGAACATCTGGGGGGCAAACGGCGAGGACTCGGGGTCTCTGAGCTCGAACATGCGCGCCATGTGCTTGTCGAGCGCCGGCGTACGGTCGGTGTACTTGATCCCCAGCGATCCCCGCTCCATCTTCTCGAAACCGAGGGCTAGCGCGCACTGCACGAGCCCGCCCTTGACCGCCTGGCGCGCCAGCATCAGCGCGCTCGACCCCGTCGAGCAGTTGTTGTTGACGTTCAGCACGGGGATTCCGGTCAGCCCGAGTCCGTACACGGCGCGCTGGCCGTAGCTCGAGTCCCCGTACACGTAGCCGACGTACGCCTGCTCGATCGCGTCGTAGGGGATCCCCGCGTCGGCGAGCGCCTTCTCGCCGGCCTCCCGGGCCCAGTCCGGGTAGTCACCCTCCTTGGTGCCGGGCTTGTCGAACTTCGTCATCCCGACGCCGATCACGTATGTCTTGTTGCTCATGTGGTTCTCCTCTCGCTTGTGCCCGCCCGCTGCACGGCTGGGAGCACGTCACGGACGATGCTGAGAAAGCCTTGGACGAGCAGCGCGTGGGTCTGCTCCCGGGAGAGCCGCCCCCGCTGCAGCCATTCGGCGCTCGCGGTCTCGGCCAGGCCCGCGTACGCACGGATCACCGCTCGCAGCTCGGCCGGCGCCTGCGCGGCCTCATAGGTCTGGAGCGCCTCGATCAGGCGATCCACCGCCCGCTCACGCGCCGCGTCGAGAATCGCCTCCACCTCGGGATCTCGCCCGAGTCCGCGGGCGCCGATCGCCGCGAGCCAGGTTCCGCGGTTGCGCGCGAGCATCTCGAGCCAGCGCTCAACGCTCTCGGAAATCACCACTTCGATCCCACGCCCCGGGCTCTGGAGCGGGACGGGGTTCGAAGGCATCCGCACGAGCGTGCGCACAACCTCGAGGTACAGCTCGCGCTTGGTGCCGAAGTAGTGGTGCAGGAGCCCCCGCACGACGCCGGCTTCCCGCGCGATCGCCAAGGTCGAGACCGAGGCGTAGTTGCGCTCGGAGAACAACCTGCGCGCGCACGCGAGGATCTGCGCCCGGCGCTCGTCGTGATCGAGCCGCTGCCGTCGAGGGGCGGAGGAGCTCACCGTCACGGATCCTCAGGCTACCAAAGTTGGCAGAGCGCCAACAAGCTATTCGGGCCCAGGTCGTACCAGTTCCACCGCGCAGGGCAGAGCGGGCGCTCGCGACAGCCGGCCGTCCCCGGTGAGCAGTGGGAGCGACAGTGCCCCCGCGAGGGCCACGTAGAGGGCGTCGTAGAAGCTCAAGTTCTCGCGCAAGGCCCACGCAGCCTTGCCGAGGCTCCCAGTCATCCCGTACCGGTGGTCGATCAGGGTGGGCGCCGCGAGCAGCAGTGCCTCGGCGTCGAGCGCGGACAGCTCACCCCTCAGGACGCGGCGCCGGAGGAGGTTGCCGATCTCGGCATCGACGAGCTGCGGAGCGTGACATGTCTCGGCGACCAGGCGCCGGCGGAACAAACCGTGCCGTGGCGAGCTGCCGAGGAGGCTGAAGGCAAGCGCCGAGGCGTCGAGCACGATCGCCATGCTCAGCGGCGTTCAGCGGCGAGATCCTCGAGGACCGATCGAGCGGTGGGGTCCGAGCCGCCGTTTCGACCGAGGATGGCCTCGATCACGGCGATCGCCTCGCGTTTGGTCGGCCGGCCGGCGATCGCGACGATCTCGTCGCGCATGTAGGCCTGCATCGACTGCCCGGCTTGGCGCGCTCGCCGGCGGAGCACCTCATAGGACTCCTCGGGCACCTCTCGGATCTGGATAGTCGCCATGGCGCTAATATAGCGCAACAGCGCTGGACGCATCGTGCATGGCCGTGCCAACGCCGCTCGATTGGCGCTCCGGGCTACGACGTCATGCCGGTGAACTGCCCGCCGGTGATGTTGAGCACCTGGCCCGAGACGTAATTAGACCACGGCGAGCACAGGAAGAAGACGCCGCCCGCGGCCTCTTCAGGGGTGCCGGCACGGCCGAGCGGAATCAGCATCGTCGCCCATCCGCGCAGCTGGTCGGGGATCCCGAGCTGGACCTTCTCGCCGTCGATCTCCATCACGTTGGAGTCATCCTTGGAGGCCGTCAGGCGCGTATCGATGTAGCCGAAGGCGACAGCGTTGACGTTCACCTTGAACTGCCCCCATTCCTTGGCCAGCGTCTTGGTAAGGCCAACCACCGCCGACTTACCGGATGCGTAGTTCGCCTGGGCGGCGTTGCCCATGGTCCCGGAGACCGAGGAGACGTTGACGATCTTGCGGAACACCTCGCGTCCTTCCTCGCGCTCCTGCTTGGCCGGCTCGCGCATGTACGGGGCGATCGCTCGGCACATCCTGAAGGGAACGACCGCGTGGATGTCGAGCATCCGCTGAAACCACTCGTCGCTCAGCTTGTGGATCGGCGCGTCGAGCGTGTAGCCGGCGTTGTTGACGAGGATGTCCACGCGACCCCACTCGTCGACGACCCTCTGGACCAGCCGGTCGCAGACGCCGTCCTTGGTCAGGTCTCCTGCGAACACCAGCGTGTCGCCGTCGATCTCCCGCGAGGTCTGCTCGGCGACGTCGCCGTCGAGGTCGTTGATCAGCACCTTGGCCCCCTGCTCGCAGAGCAGCTCCGCGGTCGCGCGGCCGATGCCGCGCGCGGAGCCGGTGACGATCGCCACCTTGCCGTCTAGGACTGTCATGTGGGTCTGCCTTTCGTTCAGCCAGCGTTGAGCGAAGGCATGATGCCAGCGTAGGCACCCGCTGCATGCGCGTCGGGAGCCGCGCGGGCGGGGCGGCTTGTGTGCCGCCCCGCCCGAGAGAGCGATTGGTCGTCTACCGGCCGGCTACGACAGGCTCGCCAATTTGCGGGTCGATCGACTCGACTGGCCTTGGCTCCTTGCCGGCGCGCGGCGGCTGGCGCAGCGTGAACAGCGCCAGCACCGCCCCGGCGACGGCGATTCCGGCGGCGCCGAGGAAGGCGGCGGAGAAGCCGCTGGTCAGCCCGACCGAGTTGCCGAGCCTGCCTGCGCCCTGGGAGGACGCGACTGCGGTCATCGCCGCCAGGCCGAGCGCCGAGCCGACCTGATAGCTGGTGTTGACGATCCCGGAGGCGAGGCCGCCCTCAGCGGGGCGGGCGCTTGAGATCGCTGTTCCCAGCGACGGTATGAACGCCAGTGCCATCCCGGTTGCTGCCACCAGTGAGGCAGGCAGCACGTCGGCGGCGAAGCTGCCGCCTGAGCGGATAAACGACAGCCACAACAGGCCTCCGCCGAGCAGCGTCAGGCCGGCGATGATCGGCGGCTTGAAGCCAGCTCGCGCGATCACCTTCGGAGCGACGATGACCATCAGCACCATGATCGTCACCGTCATCGGCAGCAGCGCCGCCCCTGAGGCAAACGCGTGGTAGTGCAGAACCTGCTGCAGGTAGAGGTTCAGGAAGTACCACATCGGAATCCACGCCGCTCCGAGCAGCAGCTGGGCGAGGTTCGCGCCGGCGAGGTTCGGGGTGCGGAAGATCGCCAGACGGACCAGCGGCGACTGGCGCGCGCGCTGGATCGCGACAAACGCCCCTAGCACCACGATCGCGCCGGCGAGCACGGCGATCGTCTGCGCCGAGCCCCAGCCGACGGTGGGGGCCCGCACGATCGCGAACACGGCGAGCGCCACCCCACCGCTGACCGAGACAGCGCCGGCGATGTCTACGCAGCCGCGCGATGGCGGCGTCGCGGGCATCAGGCGGGGAATCGCGGCTAGCGCGACCAGGGCGATCGGGAGGTAGAGCCAGAAGATGTACGGCCAGCTCAGATATTGGGTGATCGCTCCGCCCAGGAACACGCCGGCGGTACCACCGGCGGGGGCGGCGGCACCGTAGAGCGCGATCGCCTTGGTCAGCTCCTTGGGCTCATGGCCGAAGAGCATGAATAGGAGCGCCAGCGCCGAGGGGGCGATCAGCGCCGCGCCGGCGCCTTGGACGGCGCGGCCGGCGAGCTCGACGCCGACCGATCCGGCGAGCGCGGCAACGACCGATCCGACGAGCAGGATCACCCAGCCGGCGGTGAACATCCGTCGGGCCCCGAACAGGTCCGACAAGCGCCCGCCGAGCAGCAACAGCCCGCCGAAGGCGACGACGTAGGCGTTGAACACCCACGACAGGCTGGTCTGGGAGAAGCCGAGATCAAGCTGGATCCTGGGCAGGGCGACGCCGATGATCGACGTGTCCATGATGACCATGAACTGCGCGAGCGCGATGATCGCAAGGGCCCACCAGCGTTTGTTATTGACTTGCATGACGACCTCCTACTATACGGGGGTTGGGTATCCGTGGAACCGTGTGAGAAGAGTGGGCCGGCTCGTCTGGGCCCAGCGCCTGAAAGCGACGCAGGCGCAGCGAGTTGCAGACCACGAACACCGAGCTGAAGGCCATCGCGGCTCCCGCGAACAGCGGGTTGAGGAATCCGAGCATCGCCACGGGGACGAGCACGACGTTGTAGGCGAACGCCCAACACAGGTTGCCCTTGATCGTGCGCAGGGTGCGGCGCGAGAGACGGATTGCGTCCGCGACGCCGCGCAGATCACCGGAGATCAGCGTGAGGTCCGACGCCTCGATTGCGACATCGGTGCCGGTGCCGATCGCCAGTCCGAGGTCTGCTTGGGCCAGAGCGGGTGCGTCGTTGATTCCGTCGCCGACCATCGCCACCACCCGGCCCTCTGCCTGCAGGCGCTCGACGACCTCGGCCTTCTCGGCGGGCAGGACCTCGGCGATGATCTCCTCGATCCCGATCTGGGCGGCAACCGCCTGGGCGGTGGCCTGGCTGTCGCCGGTCAGCAATACCGGGCGCAGCCCCAGCGTCTTCAGCCGGGCGATGGCCATGACACTGGTCGGCTTGAGCGTATCCGCCACTACAAAGATCGCGCGGGCCTGACCGTCCCAGGCGGCAGCGATTGCGGTCTTGCCCGCGTGCTCGGCGTACCGCCGGGCCTGCTCGAGGTTGTTCGGAAGGTGCATTCCCCGCCCGGCCAGCAGCGATGGGCGCCCCACGATCAGCGCGTGTCCCTCGACGACGCCCAGGACGCCAAGCCCTTGGCGATTGGCGAAGGAGTCAACGCCGGGCAGCCGGCCGAACTCGGCGCGTGCGTCCTTGGCAATCGCCTGCGCGATCGGATGCTCAGAGGCGTCCTCGAGCGCGCCCACGAGCCGCAGCGCCTCGTCACGCTGGGTGCCCTCGGCGAGCACCAGCGAGTGCAGGCCCATGTGCCCGGTGGTCACCGTGCCGGTCTTGTCGAGCACAATCGTGTCCACGCGACGTGTCGACTCGAGCACC
>QHBV01000052.1:12724-15709 GCA_003244035.1 Solirubrobacterales bacterium
ATCAGCACCGCGACCGCGGCGCTGAACGCGAACGTAACGCTTGCGCTTTCAGCGAGCCAGTACGCCAGCGTCGCCACAGCCAGTCCCAGGATCACCGGCACGAACACGGCCGAGACCCGGTCGGCGAGGCGCTGGACGGGTGCCTTGCCTGTCTGGGCGCCCTGCACGAGCCTGGCGATCTGCGCCAGCGCAGTGTCGCCACCGACCTTGGTGGCGCGGATGATCAGCCGCCCGCCGGCGTTGACCGACGCGCCGGCGATCTCCTCGCCGGGCGCCTTCTCGACCGGAACCGACTCGCCGGTCAAGAGCGACTGGTCGACCGCGGATGAGCCCGCTTCGACCACGCCGTCGGTCGCGATCTTCTCGCCCGGCCGGACGATGAATCGGTCGCCGACCTGCAGCTGCTCGACCGCCACCCGGCGCTCTGAGCCGTCGGGATCGAGCAGCGCGACGTCCTTGGCGCCGAGCTCCAGCAGCGTCTTCAGCGCTGCGCCGGCGCGGCGCTTGGCGCGCGCTTCGAAATAGCGGCCGGCGAGGACCAGCGTGGTCACCACACCGGCGGTCTCCAGATAGATGTGACCGCTTGCCGCGCCACGGTGCAGGACGAGCTCGAAGCCCATCTGCATCCCGGGCATCCCGGCCCCCAGGAAGAACAGCGCCACCACGCTCCACGCCCACGCGGCCAGGGTGCCGAGCGAGACCAGCGTGTCCATCGTCGCCGTGGCGTGGCGAAGGTTCTGCCACGCGGCGCGATGAAACGGCCAGCCCGCCCAGAGCACCACCGGGGTCGCCAGCTCCAGTGCCAGCCACTGCCAGTTGTCGAACTGCAGCGGCGAGACCATCGAGAGCAGCAACAGGGGGATCGAGAGCACCGCGGCGCCGATCAGGCGCCGGCGGAGCGCGTTTGTCGGGTCTTCTTGCTCCTCAGGGCCCATCGCTGTTCGGTCGGAGCCCAGTGGAGGGGTCAGCTTGGTCCGGTAGCCCGCGGCCCTGACCGCGCCGAGCAGGTCCTCGGTCGCGACCTGCGTGGGGTCGAACTGCACCGCCGCCTTCTCGGTCGCGTAGTTGACGCTGGCGTGCACCCCGTCGAGCTTGTTGAGCTTGCGCTCGATGCCGGTCGCACACGAGGCGCAGGTCATGCCCTCGATCGGCAGCTCGAGGCGCCGGATCGTGCCAGTCGTCATGCGATCACGTCGTAGCCGGCCGTGGCGATCGCAGCGCACACCGCACAGTCGTCTATCGCCGAGCCGGTGACGGTCACCGTGCCCAAGGCCAGATCGACGTCAACCCGGTCGACGCCGGCGACCTCGCCGACCTGCTCGGTGACTGACGCCATGCAGTGCCGGCAGGACATCCCTGCGAGACGAATTGTGCTGTGAGTGCTCGTTGCCATGTGACCGCATCCTTTCGCTTTGTACCCTGGGGGGGTATCGGCCGAGCGACCATAGCATACTGATGGAGGGTATGGGTATAATGCGCGTGACATGAACCCCATTGACCCAGTGACACGCGGTTACGCCGCCACCAAGGACCAGCTCATCAGCCGCCTCAACCGCGTCGAGGGCCAGGTGCGGGGGGTCACGGGCATGGTCGAGCAGGAGCGCTACTGCATCGATGTGCTGACCCAGATCTCCGCGATCCAAGCCGCGCTCGACAAGGTCGCGCTCGGACTGCTCGACGATCACGCACACCACTGCGTGATCGGTGCGACGGGTGCCGAGCAGGCCGAGAAGACGCAGGAGCTGATGGCCGCCGTCGGACGCCTCGTGCGGCGCTAGTCCAAGGTCCAGCCAGCAATCAGGACAGCTGCTCATGGGTGCGATCGGTAATGCGCTGCGCTTCGCCTTCGGGATGGGCTGGGAGATCGTCTGGGCATTGATCCTCGGCTTCGCGCTCTCCGCCGCCGTGCAAGCGGTCGTCTCCAAGGAGCAGATGCGCCGCCTGCTGCCCGACGACTCCCCGCGCTCCCTGGCGCTCGCCAGCGGACTCGGCGCGGCGTCCTCGTCCTGCTCCTACGCGTCGGTAGCGCTCGCCCGCTCGCTGTTTCGCAAGGGGGCGGACTTCACCGCGGCGATGGCGTTCCAGTTCGCATCGACCAACCTCGTGGTCGAGCTGGGGGTGATCCTCGCGGTGCTGATCGGCTGGCAGTTCACCGCCGGCGAGTTCCTCGGTGGCCCGATCATGATCATCCTGATCGCCCTGCTCTTTCGCCGGCTGCTGACACCTCGGATGGTCGAGGCTGCCCGGCGCCAGGCCGAGCAGGGCGCCCTCGGGCACATGGAGGGTCACGCCGAGATGGACATGAGCGTGGGCGAGCGCGGCTCGATCTGGCAGCGGCTGCGATCGCCCGCCGGCCTCACCGCTACCAGCAACTACTTCGTGATGGACTGGGCCGCGATCTGGATCGACATCTTGGGGGGCCTGCTGATCGCCGGCGCGCTCGCCGCATGGGTGCCCAACTCCTTCTGGCAGGGCCTGTTCCTCCAGCACCACAAGGGCCTGGCGGTCATCTGGGGCCCGCTGATCGGGCCGGCCGTCGCGATCCTCAGCTTCGTCTGCTCGATCGGCAACGTGCCGCTCGCGGCGGTGCTGTGGAACGGCGGGATCAGCTTCGGCGGCGTGCTCGCGTTCATCTTCGCCGACCTGATCATCCTGCCTATCCTCAACATCTACCGCAAGTACTACGGCCGGCGCATGACGCTGTTCCTGCTCGCCAGCTTCTACGCCACGATGGCCGCCGCGGGGTTGATCGTCGACCTTCTGTTCAAGCTCACCGGCCTCGAGCCGACCGGCGCGCGCCATGCCAAGGTCACCGACGCGGGCGCCAGCCTCAACTACACCACCTTCCTCAACATCGCCTTTCTGCTGCTCGCCGCGGTGCTCGTGATCCGCTACTTCCGCAAGGGCGGGGGCCTGCCGATGCTGCGAATGATGAACACGCCGGTGGGATCTACACGCGGGTCTGGCTACTTCCCCCGGATAAAC
>QHBV01000053.1 GCA_003244035.1 Solirubrobacterales bacterium
AGATGTGTATAAGAGACAGCAGCTACTCGGGCAGCCACATCGCTCAACGGCTGCTGGACGCGGGGCGGCAGGTGAGGACGTTGACGTCTCACGCCGACCGCGAGCATCCACTGCAGGGACACGTCGCGGCGCTGGCTTATCGGTTTGATGATCCGGTGGCATTGGCTCGGAGCCTGGAGGGTGTGAGCACGCTGTACAACACCTACTGGGTGCGCTTTGACCGGGGGCAGACGACGTTCGCGAACGCGGTCGAGCACTCCCGGATGCTGTTCTTCGCCGCTCAGCGAGCTGGTGTTGGGCGGATCGTGCACGTCAGCATCACCAACCCCTCGATCGACTCCTCGCTGCCGTACTTCCGCGGCAAGGCGCTGGTCGAGTACGCCCTGGCGCAGACCGGAATGCCCTACGCGATCGTGCGCCCGACGTGGCTGTTCGGCGGTCAGCGCGACGTGCTGGTCAACAACATCGCCTGGATCCTGCGACGGGTACCCGTCTTCGCTCTGCCAGGCAGCGGCGGCTACCCCGTTCAGCCGGTGCACGTCGACGATCTGGCCCGGATCTGCGTCGAAGCGGCCGTGGTTGACGAGGACCTCGTGGTCGACGCCGCGGGACCGGAACGGATGCGGTTCGCAGAGCTCATCGCTCTCGTGCGGGCTGCGGTGGGTAATCACGGCCCGGTGATCCCGCTGCCTGCGCCCCTGATGGCCGCGGCCGCGCGCGCCTTGGGGCTGCTGGTCGGCGATGTGGTCCTCACCCCGGATGAGATCGTGGGGCTGGTCGACGGACTTCTGGTCTCTAATCACGCACCACGGGGGCAGATCGCCTTCAGCCACTGGCTCGATCAGCACGCGACCTCGATCGGCAGTTCCTATGCCAACGAGCTGCACCGACACTTCGCCACACAACCATGAGACCCCGGCGAGATCACACGCACACCGGGAGTCTGGTCACATGCCTCTGGTTCTGGATGTGGGCACTGGACGGCGCCCTTGCCATTTTCTCACTGGACGTCGGCCCTCTCGCCGCCGCCCCCGCGCTGCTGCTCGCCGCCCTCTTGGGTTTTCGTCAACGGCACCGAGCGTCAGCCTCCGGTCTGCTGACCGGCGCCGGCCTGCCGCTCCTATTTGTCGCCTACGTCCAACGGGACGGTCCAGGCACAACCTGCTATCGCACTGCTAACTCAGTCGGGTGCGACCAGCACCTCAACCCCGTCCCGTGGTTGATCATCGGAGCCGTGCTGGTCCTCACCGGACTGTTGACCCAGACGCTGCAGGGCCCCAAGCATCGGCAGTCGGCACATCGGCTGGGCACCTAACGTCGAGCCCACGCGATCCCCCTGCCAGCCGCTCGAATCACCCGGGGCTTGACCGCCGTCCCCAGCCCGATCGGCTGGCTTCCACCTTCGACGCCATTGTGGGGCGAGCAGTAGGGGGGCTGACCGAGGCCCGGCAGGCATCCGGTGGCGTCGGCAGCGGACGTGTAGTAATCCAGGTACCGCATACGGGGCGTAGATTGCCACGTCCCTCCTCGGGTTCGCCGCCACGGTCGCCGGAGGTTGTCACTTTCGCACACCCCCGACCTGCTGCGTGGTGAGAGCGACGATTCTCACACTGTGTCTGCTGCGTCCTAGCAGTGCTGTCGGCGGGTTAAGTCCTTCTGCGGCGTGACATGCCGCCTCCGCTTTCATGCTCGAAGCGGTCAAGCCACTCGCCAGCTCCGTCACCAATTTCCCTACATATCCTTAGCTTCGCGCGCTCGGGCGTGTCGACGAGAGCACCAGGCCGTACAGCAAATGATCGGCGGCGAGCGCGAGGCGATCGACCGGTCGCACCCGCTTGGCCTGACTGAGACCCAGGACAGGCGCGATCCCGAGCTCGAAGCCTAACCACACCACCAGCCCGTATACCGGCCCTGCCCACGGATGATGCCGCACGTCGCGTGGGAGCGCTCCGAACGCCGCTCCCCCGGCAGCGCCGAACGCCCAGTGGGCAGCCTCGATAAGCCCCCGGCGCTGCTTACGCGGCGCGCGCCGCAGCAATGCCCGCACCCCGCGCGCCCGTTGGCGGCTGAGAGCCTGGGGCGGGGTCTGCTCCACCAGTCCAAGCTCGGTCGTGATCACCCGCATCCCCGTCATCGCCATCGCGCCCACAGTCCCGCACGCCACGCCACTCACGACGTCACGCACACGGGAGCTTCCGTTCATGCCTGCAGATCCGGTGCCCAGCTCATCTCCACTCCCCATCCGGTGAGCTTACTCCCGTCCGCAGGCTCGGCTCACGCGTCGCACAGGATCAACTCAAGCGACGCCCGGGCCGGCCCGGCCACCAGGTCGCCCAATGGATCCGCGCAGCGTGAGCAAGGTCGGTGGTGCCCGGTTGCGGGAGAGTCGCGCGGGCTTGTTCACCTCCGATCTGACGGTCAATGAATAGATGCTCACCGAGGATGATCCGCTCGGCTTGGTCGTCGGCAGCTCGAGCCGCCAGGTCGGCTGAACCGGCGCGCGCGAGGGTGACCCCCGCCGAGACCGCCACTCTCACGTAAGTCGTTGCGCAGACCCGGCGTGCCGTGCGAGCGTGACAACCGCCGGCCAACACCGGACGGGCTCGCCGAGCCTCCGCCGGCGGTGGTGCTCCACTTGACGGCGCGGCGCGTAGGCTCCGTACACTGGCGCGCGAGCGCGTGGCCGCGCGCCAGGAATCGACAGAGTGAGAGCGATGACACTGCGACGCAGATTGACCGCGGCGACAATCACAATCGGACAGCCGCCACCGGCACGGCCGCCGGCGCCGGGCCCGCGGTCAGCAAGCCACACCGCGCGCTGCCGTGCACGAAGCAGGCTCTCATCGCTGCTCTGCGTCGTGGATCGGGATCCGTCCGCCAGGGCCAAATCGATCGTGGCGCCTTCGGATGCGCCAAGAGCTATGCGTTCGCTGGCGTGATCGTCGGTGCCCGAGCGCATCGTGTCGAGGTGACGATCCTGTTCCACGCCACGAACGGGCGGTGGAAGATCGTGTCGCGTACCACGCCATGTGAAAAGCACCTCGTGCCGCGGGCGATCTACCGGGGGGCGTGCGAGACCAACTGAGCACCGCCCACCGCGGACTGTCGCTTCGTCGCCCACGCGCTAGATGGCCGACTCGATGATCTCGGCGTGCTCGTCCTCGGGCGTATAGCCAAAGACGTAGAGCAGCAGATCCTCAATTGTGTCGATGGGCTCGCGGACTCGATGTCATCGAGGCGGCGACCAGGTGCTGGCCGCGGCGAGCTCGGTGGCGTCAGGGGCCGGCGGGACCTCGCCGGGGTCGACGCAGCGCCCGCCCCGCAGCAGCGACGCCAGACCGGCGAGCACCGACAGGCCGGCCGAGACGCTGACACGATCGCCAGACCGTGGCGAAACGGCCCGGAGATGAGGCATCCACTTGTCGTGATCGTCGCGGCCCGCTCTGACCTCCTCGGCCGCCATCACAGGCGCTCGGCTACCCGCTCGATCAACGGGGCGGCCGCCAGCAGCTGCGCGAGCTCCTCGCGGGTGAACTCGGCCGCGAGCGCCTGCGCCAGCTGCTCTGCCTTGGCGTTGCGGCGGCTGCGCAGTACCTCGCCGCCGGCCGCGGTGAGCGACAGGATCACCCGCCGCCCGTCGTCCGGGTCTGCCCCTCGCGCCACCAGGCCCCGCGCCTCCAAGGAGCCGAGCGTCGCTCCCATCGACTGTGGCGTGATCTGCTCGAGCCGCGCCAGCGCCGCTGACGTCGTCGGGCCCGCGCGATGCAAACGCGACAGAGCCGCGGTCTCGGGCAACGTCAACTCGCCCTCGGCCTGCGACTGCCGCAACCGCCGGCGCAGCAAGCCGATGC
>QHBV01000054.1 GCA_003244035.1 Solirubrobacterales bacterium
TCGCCCGCCTGCGCGCAAGCGGCGGGCGAGCACGGATCGGCGCGCTCGCGGCCGAGCTTCGCTGCAGCCGCCGCCACCTGCACGCGCTGTTTGTCGAGCAGGTCGGGCTCGCACCCAAGACGGTGGCGCGCCTACTGCGCTTCGAGCAGCTGCGCCGGGCGCTCGATTCCGACCCCCTGCGCCTGGGAGACATCGCGCACGAGTGCGGCTACTGTGACCAGGCGCACCTCAACCGTGACTTCCGCGAGCTCGCCGGCACCACTCCCACCGACTTCGTCAACCGCCTGATCCCCGGCGGCGGCGTGATCGGGGACCAGCTCCCATTTCTCCAAGACGGCGGCGAGCGGGCCGCGTAGGTTGGCAGCCATGAATCCCAATGACATACGACCCAACATCTTCCCCGCGCTGCGCTACCGCGACCCGGAGCGAGCGCTCGAATGGCTCGAGCAGGCTTTCGGGTTTGAGCAGAAGGCGGTTTATCGCGACGACGCCGGCGCGATCCAGCACGCCGAGCTGCGCCTCGGCGCCGGGCTGATCATGTTCGGCGGGTATGACGAGAATGGCGTGATGGGTGGCGAGCCGCCGAGGCCGCTCGCCTCGACGACCAGCATCTACGCGGTGGTCGCCGATCCCGATGCCCACTACGCTCGCTCCAACGCCGCCGGCGCCCGGATCGTCCGCGAGCTGGCAGATCAACCCTACGGCTCGCGCGAGTACAGTGCTCGCGACCTCGAGGGCAACCTGTGGTCGTTCGGGACCTACGACCCGTACTCGACCGAGTAGTGGTCGAGGCTCGCACGCTCGCGGTGCTCGACCAGGGGCGGGAGATCGCCTTCTCGTTCGAGGACATGATCAAGTACCACGGTCCGGGTTCGCCCGGCGGCGTAGCCCACGCCTTCAAGGTGCTCGAGCGGGCGCTGCCGCTGATCGAGCCCGATCGCCCGCCGGAGCGGCGCGAGATCGCGGTGCGTACGGCATTCGGGGGCCCCGGCGCGCGCGACGGATTCGAGCTCGTGACCCGCGCGGTGACCGAAGGGCGGTACCTCGTCGACGTCTCGCTGGCCCGCCCGGAGCGGGGTCTCGCACTCGAGCGGTTCGTGTTCGCGCTCGCCTACCGCGAGCGGGCGGTGACGCTGATCTGCCGCGAGGGATGGGTGAGCGACGAGTTCATCGCGCTCGCGCGTACCCAGGAGCGCAGCGGCGAGCAGGAACGGCGCCTGAGCCAGCTGAAGCTGGAGATGGCCGACCGCGTGATGGCGGCGCCGGCCAACGACGTGTACGAGCTGGGCTGACCCAGCCGTCACGTCGGCACGATCAGCTCGCTCACCGAGAATGCGGCGCCGAAGGGGTCGGCCAGGATCGCGCGCCGGAACCCGGGCGCCTCGTGGGGAGCGAGGATCACGCGGCCCCCCAGCCGCGAGGCGTCCGCGGCGGTCGCGTCCGCATCGCTGACCCAGAAATCGACGCTCCAGTGCGGCGGTGGCTCGTCGGCGCACCGCTCCTCGCCAATCACGAACATCGCCCCCACCACCTCGCGGGAGACCGGCTGCTGGGGCTCGCCGCCGACATAGCCCGGAACGCGCCACAGCGTGACCTCGCCCTCGCCGGCACCGAACGTGTCGGTCTCCCAGCCGAACACCTCACCGTAGAAGGCCTTGGCAGGGTCTGGATCGGGGGTACGGAGCTGGCTCATCGCCCACGCGTTCGGCTCGTTGACGAGCTGGGCGCCTCCGCGCTCGAGCGGCTGCCACACGCAGAACACGGCCCCGGCCGGGTCGGACAGGACCGCGACCCGGGCGCCGCCCGGCGAATCGAACGGCTCGCCGACGACGCTTCCGCCCGCCTCGGCCACCTTGGCGGCAATATCGTCGGCGCTGTCGACCCAGATGTGGGTGACCCACACCGGCTCGGGCGGCGCCGGCGCGCCGTGTTGGGAGACGATCGCCGCGACGTCGCGGCCGCGGAGCTTGCACAGGAAGTAGTCACCGGGCGAGTCCTCGCCCATCAGGCTCACGGCGTCCCAGCCGAACAGCTCGGTGTAGAAGCGCACAGCCTGCTTGGGCTCTGGTTGCACCGTCTGAACCCAGCAGGGGACGCCGGGCTGGTATCCGTCGCGCTCGCTCATCTTTGCTCCTCTCGCCTCGTGGCCTACCGTCGATCGTGGTGTCCGTCGTGGCGCCCACCTGCGGGTGGACGCCACGCAGCTCCTCTGCTAATCGGCTAACCGTATCACAAGCTTGCTTTATCCAACTCATTAGTCGTACTTTCTGCGATAGGCTGGCGCGATGGCGAACAAGCGCACATACGGCGATGCCTGCGGAGTCGCGCGGGCACTCGACCTCGTCGGCGATCGCTGGGCGCTGCTCCTCGTTCGTGAGCTGCTACTCGGACCCAAGCGCTTCACCGATCTGCGGGCGGGCCTGCCGCAGGTGAGTCCCGACGTGCTCTCCCAGCGCCTGACCGAGCTCGAGCAGGCCGGCGTCCTGCGCCGGCGCAAGCTCGACCCCCCGGCGGGCTCGCGGGTATACGAGCTGACCGACCGGGGCGATGGGCTCGAGCCGGTGATCCTCGCGCTCGGACGATGGGGCAGCCGCGCCCCGTTCCCGCCCGGCGAGCCGAGGCTCAGCGCCGACGCGCTCGCGATCGCCCTCATGACAGTGTTCGATCCGGTGGCCGCCGGCGACCTCGCCGCGAGCTGGGAGCTGCGGCTCGGCGAGGACCGCTTCAGCATCGTGATCGCCGACGGTCAGATCATCCTGTCCCGCGGTGGCGCTGGGGCGCCTGATGCGACGATCGAGACCGACGCCGGGACACTCGCCAGGCTGCTCTGGCACGACCACCCACTCGAGCAGGCACTGAGTTCCGGCACGATCCGGATCGACGGCAGCAGGCCGTCAGTCAAGCGGCTCTTGGGCCTGTTCCCGCTGTGCCGCTCCGATCAGAACCCGGGTCGGCGACCGGCGCCCGACGGTCCGTCCCGCAGGCCGGCCCGGCACCGGCCGCTCTAGGCCGCCGTCCTCGCGAGCGCCACGATATTGCCCTCCGGGTCGGTCACGAACGCGAGGCGCTCACCCCATGGCATGTCCGCCGGCTCACGCAGGATCGTGACTCCCGTCCCGCCAAGCCCGATGAGCGCGGCATCGACGTCATCGACATACACGAACAGCTCGTGACGAGGCCCGGCTCCCGGCTCGACCCCGGCGAGCGCCCGCGGAGACTCCTCGGTCGTCACGGCCAGCTCGGCACCGTCCCGCTCCAGACCGATGTAGCCGGCCTGCCCGTCCTCCCGAGCCATCCGGAAATGCTCCTCGAAACCGAGCGCGGCGTAGAACCCGGCAACCAGCTCAACGTCCCTCGCGTACAGAACCGGAAACGCGCGCAGCGCCACGCGCGCTATCGCTTAGCGAGACGGCGGCCACTGGGGATGCCCGGCGCCACGTAGTTGAGCTCGAAGTGGTGGTAGAGCTCGCTTTCGTCCTGCTGCCCGAGCTCGCCCTCGGACTTGATGTTCGGCGCGCTTTCAATCTGTCCCTTGGAAATCCCCACCTGGAGCCCTTCCGGCGACGCCACCGCACCCTGAAGCGGCACGAAGGTCAGGTGGCGACCGATCAAGCCCTCCTTGACCGTACCGAACACCGGTTCGTCGGTCTCGACATCGACATAGACGTCTTCGAGCTTGCCGATCCTCTCGCCGTCGCAATCGATCAGCGGCTTGCCACGCCAGTCTGCGACGTTCCCGACCTCAGCCATCTCGATCTCCCTCGGTCATCTGCTCACCTGACGAACCGCTACCCGGAGAGTCCACCCCGCAAACTCCGATGCCCTCGATTATGAGCTCGCCGAAGAACCGGAGATGGAGCGACTGCAGGTCGAGTGCCGGCGACAGCTCGGAGGTGACCGAATCGATCGTGAGCACCGTCTTCGCGTACAGGACCACGACGGGATCGATCGCCATCCGGTGGGCTCTCGTGACCGCCAGCAGAGCGACTTGGTACTGGGCCATGAGCGCCCGCCGGCCGGAGCCCGCGTGGTCGAAGTCGAACAGGAAGCGCTCCGTGAGCCCGATCATCTCGTCTCTCGCCGCGACGGGATCGGTCGCCGGCGAAGGTTGCGCCCAGCGCAGGAACTCCCCGACCGCCGCGTCGGCGTCTCCGGTGAAAAGGCTTCCGGCGTAGCGCACGAGTGACTCCCGCACCGAATCCGGCAGACGGCCGATGATCCCGAAGTCGACGTAACCGATGCGGTCACCCGGCAGCAGCAGCAGGTTGGCTGGGTGCAGGTCAGCGTGGAAGACACCGACCGCGTACACCTGGTGCAGAAAGTTCCAGACGATGTTCGACGCCGCTCGGTCGAGGTCGTATCCCGCCGCGCGCAACCGGCTTGTGCAACCTTCACGGTCGCTGCGCAGGTCCCGGATGACGTCGACCAGGAGAATGCCCTCGAGGCGCTCTGTGGTCAGGACACGGCGGGTCGTGGAGTCCAGGTGGACCGCGGGGTAGTACCCGGTTTCCCCGGCGGGGGCATCCTCGCGCAGCGTACTAGCGTTCCTGGCTTCCACCGTGTAGTCGAGCTCGTCGCGCGTCCAGCGAGCGAATTCGTCGATCACGTCCCGGCTCCGCGTGCCCCCCAGGACGTGGGTCAAATCGAGCAGCCGCGAGACCATGTACATCAACGAGATGTCCGTTGCGATCAAGCGCTCGATCCCAGGTCGCTGGACCTTCACCGCGACCCGCTCGCCCGAGCGCAGGACGGCATCGTGGACCTGCCCGATCGACGCGGCGCCAAACGGCTCGTGCGTGAAGTGCGCGAAGACCTCTTGGAGATCTCTGCCTAGCTCGCTGTGGACGATCCGCTCGACCTCGCTGGATGAGAACGGCGGAACCCGGTTGAGCAGGCCGAACAGCTCGTGGCAGTAGGGAGGCGGCAGGAGGTCGAAGCGCAAGGCCAGCGTCTGGCCGAGCTTGATCCAGGTCCCACCCATCTCCTCGAGCGCCATGCGCAGGCGGACCGGGCCCGAACGCGTGCCTCCGGCTGCTGGCACGAGCGCCCGCAGTACCCCGTGGATCAGAGCAACGCGTAGTAGGCGCACGACGCGCCGCAGGCCCCTCAGGTGTATCGCCTGCTGCGGGGTCGAGGGCCGCCCATCGAGCCCGTAAGGCTATGTCACGCTAGCCCGGACGAAGCATGTCGGTGCGCGGATCGCACAGCCTGCTGGCCGGGTCACCGATGATTTCGGCACTTCCCAGGCGTCTATGGTCCGGCAAGCCAACCTACGGCCGTTTCGGTCGCAGCTCCGGAAAGGACAA
>QHBV01000055.1 GCA_003244035.1 Solirubrobacterales bacterium
CCGCGCCAGCGGGACCGCGACGCTGTCGACCAGCGAGCAAAACACCGCGTCACCCGAGCCCGGCGCGACCGGCAGGTTGACGGTATATCCGATGCCATCCCCGGAGCCGACGTCCGCCGCCGGCCCGGTGCCCGGATACAGCGGCGACTGGTGGATCGAGAGGAACAGGACCTGCGGGTCGGCAGCGAAGACGTCGTTGGTGCCGTTGCCATGATGGACGTCCCAATCGACGATCATCACCCGCTCGCAGCCGCGCACGTCCACCGCGTGGCGGGCAGCCACCGCGACGGCGTTGAACAGGCAGAATCCCATCGCACGGTCAGGCTCGGCGTGATGGCCGGGTGGACGGTGGGCGCTGAATCCGGTCCGACCGCGACCGTCCAGAAGCAGGTCGACGAGGGCCACGGCGCCGCCGGCGGCGTGCGAGGCGGCGTCGAAGGACCCCGGTGAGACGACCGTGTCGGCGTCGATCTGCGCGCCGCCGCGCTCGGAGGCGCGCTCGATCATGTCGATGAGGCGCTCGGAGTGGACCCTCGACAATGCCGCCCGTGAGGCGGCCGGCGAGGCCACGCGCTCGTAGCCCAGCCAACCGCGGCGCTCCAGCTCGTCGAGGACCGCGGGTATGCGGGCCGCCTGCTCGGGGTGGCGACCGGTCTCGTGAGCGAGAGACGAGGGATGATCCAGGAACACGGGCGCGGGAGTCATCGCGGATAACGTACCGAGAGGTGCACCGTGTCGAGGCTCAGGTCGCGGTCGTGGGTGCCGGCGCCGCCGGCCTCCACACGGCGCTCTGCGCGGCTCGCCAGGGGGCTGCGGTGACGCTCGTATCCGCGATGCCGCTGGCCGGATCGTCGAGCTACTGGGCCCAGGGGGGCCTGGCGGCGGCGCTGGCCGCCGACGACAGCCCCGCGGCCCATCTCGCCGACACGATCGTCGCTGGGCGCGGCTCGGTGCGCGAGTCGGCGGCTCGCGTGCTGTGCGACGAGGCCCCGGCCGCGGTGCGCGACCTGCAGGAGCTGGGCGTCGCGTTCGACGCCGATCGCCACGGCCAGCTGGCGCTGGGTCTGGAGGGCGGACACTCCCGGCGCCGCGTGGTGCATGCGGGCGGAGCCGCCACCGGGCGGCGGATCATCGGCGAGCTGTCGGCGCTGGTCGCCCAGGACGAGCGGATCGCCGTGCTCGAATCAACGCGGGCGGCCCGCATCCTCACCAGCGACGGGGCGGCCGTGGGCGTCCTGCTTGAGGACGGCACCCGAATCGTAGCCCCGGCGGTGGTGCTGGCCACCGGGGGCGCCGCCGCGATGTGGTCGCGCACCACCAATCCGATCGGCGCCACGGGCGGCGGGCTGCTGCTGGCCTTCCAGGCGGGCGCTCGGCTGGCCGACCTCGAGCTCATGCAGTTTCATCCCACCGCCGTGGTCGGCGCCAATGGGGCTGACGGCTTTCTGGTCACCGAGGCGGTCCGCGGCGAGGGCGCCCATCTGCTGGACGCCGCCGGCGAGCGCTTCGTCGACGAGCTGGCGCCGCGCGACGAGGTGGCGCGCGCCGTCCAGCAGCAGATCGACTCGAGCGACGCGTCGTCGGTCGGCCTCGACATGCGCCACGTCGACCCGGCGCTGTTTCCCAACGTGGTCGGCGCCTTGCGCAGAGCCGGGATCGACCCCGAGCGCGAGCTCATACCGGTCGCTCCGGCCGCCCACTACATGATGGGCGGCGTGGCCACCGACCTGCACGGGCGCACGTCGCTGCGCGGGCTGTTCGCGGTCGGCGAGTGCTCGTGCACGGGCCTGCACGGGGCCAACCGGCTGGCCTCCAACTCGCTGAGCGAATGCTTCGTGTTCGGCGAGCGGGCGGCCCGCGCCGCGGTGCAGGACGCGGCGCCGGCGGCCCGCGCGGCGCACCTGGACCGCCACGACCCGGCCGTCGGTGCCCCCGACGAGCTATCTGCGGCCTCGCGCCAGGCGCTGTGGCGCTATGCGGGACTTGAGCGCGACGCCGAGGGCCTGCGCACCCTGGCGCGCGACGAGCACCTGCTGGTCCGGCTGATCGCGACCGGCGCCCTGGCGCGCGAGGAGAGCCGCGGCGCCCATCGGCGGCTCGACTTTCCACAGCGCGATCCGGCCCTGGAGAGACACCACGTCACGCTTACCGAGAGCCGCGGTCCGACGCTCGAAAACTGGTCCTGAGCCCCATTTACGGGAAAACTCCAAGTTCCTGCTTAACACGCAGTTAATGCGCGCCCGCTGATCAACTTCACAAGTTGGCTGAATACTCGCCAGTAGCTAAGGCACTGGGCGCCCGGCAGGGAGCCAATGAGGAAGGGAGACCCCGTGTACCGGTTCAGCCGTGCGATCTACAAGGAGATCGCGTCAGAGATCGTCGAAGACCAGCACGCGTGCAACTGTCACGCCAACCACGAGCGGGTTCTCCGCGCCTGTGAGGCGGCGGTGGAGCGGCTGGCGACAGACCGCCACTACTTCGCGCGCCCGGCCCGTACGCTGTTTCACGACATCCGGGCGTATTTCCCGATGAGTGCGCAGCCTCGGGTGCTGCGTGTGATCGAGCGCTACCTCGAGTGCGCCGACGTGTTCCTGCGCTCGCAGCCTCAGAACGGCTACGACCTCTACGGGAATCCGCTGCAGTGTCGGGCGAGCACCCGCAAGGGCACGGCGTGCCAGCGGATGCCGCTCCCCCACAACGGCTACTGCCCATCGCACCAGCACCTCGCCGAGACCGAGGAGCTGGCCGAGGCAGCGCTGGCCGCGTAGCGCGCTCGCGCGCCCAACCGATACCGTCGGGCGATGCTGCTCGGCGTCGACGTTGGCGGGACGTTCACCGATGCCGTGGTGGCGCTCGACGGACGCCTGATCACCGCCAAGGCGCCGACCACGCCCAGCGACCAGTCAGAGGGTGTGCTGGCGGCGATCGAGGCCGCGCTGTCCAAAGCGAACGCCCGCGCTGAGGAGGTCCGCGAGTTCTCGCACGGGATGACGGTGGCGACCAACGCGCTGCTGGAGGGCACCGGCGCGCGCACGGCGTTCGTGGCCACCGAGGGGTTCACCGACATCATCGCCCTCGGTCGACAGGGCCGGCCCGAGCTGTATCGCCTATGCGCGCAGCGACCGGCCCCCCTGACGCCGCACGAAGGTCGCTTCGGCGCCCCCGAGCGGATGAGCCCCGATGGTCCGGTGCGCGAGCTCGAGGACGCAGCCGCCGCGGATCTGGCCCAAGCGGTCGCCGACTACAAGCCCGAGGCGGTGGCGGTCGCGCTGCTGCACGCCTACCGCCACCCCGAGCACGAGCTGGCGATCGCCGGGGCGTTGCGCAGCGCGCTGGGCGACGTGCACCTCTCGCTGTCTCACGAGGTGGTGGGCACCTTCCGGGAGTTCGAGCGGGCCAGCACCACCGAGGTTGACGCCGCGCTGTCGCCGCTGCTGGCCGGTTACCTGCGCCGGCTGGTGGCGCGCTGTGACGAGGCGGGGGTCCCCGAGCCGGCGATCATGCAGTCAAACGGTGGCCTGATCGACCTTCAGTCCGCCGCCGGACACGCTGCCTGGACCGTGCTCTCCGGCCCCGCGGGAGGGGCCGCCGGCGCCGCCTACGTGGCGCAAGCCGCCGGGACCCCGAATGCGCTGTGCTTCGACATGGGCGGCACCTCCTGCGATGTGTGCGTGGTCGACGACGGGGCCGTGCAGGAGCAGAGCGCCGGCACGATCGCCGGCCGTCCCCTGGCGCTGCCGATGGTGGCGGTGCACACGGTGGGGGCCGGCGGCGGGTCGATCGCCTGGCGCGACCCCGGCGGCGCGCTGCGGGTCGGTCCTCGATCGGCGGGCGCCAATCCGGGGCCGGCGTGCTACGGGCGGGGCGGGGCCGAGCCCACCGTGACCGACGCCAATCTGATGCTGGGTTACCTGGCGGCCGACGCGTCGCTGGCCGGCGGGGTGGCGCTCGACGCCGGCGCCGCCCGTGATGCGATCACGCAGCTGGCCGAAGCGCTCGACCTCGACCCGCTCGCCTGCGCGGAGGGCATCATCCGCGTCGCCAACGCCGAGATGGTGCGCGCGCTGCGAGTGGTCACCGTCGAGCGGGGCATCGATCCGCGCCGTTATGCGCTGCTGGCCTTTGGGGGCGCCGGTGGCCTGCACGCCGCTCAGATCGCGCGGGAGCTCGGAATCGAGGAGATCGTCTGTCCGCGGGCCTCCGGGGTGCTCGCCGCCGTCGGCCTCGTCGTCTCCCCCCGCCGACGCGACGTGCAGCGCAGCGTGTTCCTGGGCGGCGACGCGCTCACCGCCGACGCGATCGCCGAGGTGGCCGACGAGCTGGGCGATCAGGCCCGCGCCGAGCTGCAGGAGGAGGCGGCGGAGCTGCGCGCCACCTACGAGCTGCGCTATCGCGGCCAGGCGTTCGAGCTGGCTGTCGACGGCGAGCTGCACCCCGACCCCGAACAGCTTCGGGAGCGGTTCGAGGCGATCCACGAGGAGCGCTACGGCTACCACGACGCCGAGCAGGAGCTCGAGCTGGTGACGCTGCGCGTCAGCGCGCGGATGCCCGGCATCGATGTCTCCCTCGGGGCGCAGGAGAACGCCGACCCCCCCGAGCGCGCCCAGCGCAGCGCTACCCTGGACGGCGAGCCAATCGAGCTGGAGGTGCTGCGCGGGAGCCCTCCGCCGGGCACCAAGTTGTCCGGGCCCGCGGTCGTCGAGCTGGCCGAGTCGACGCTGCTGATCTTGCCCGGCTGGGCCGGCGAGGTCGACGAGCACGGCACGATCCACATCCGCACCGGGGCCGGCTGAATGGATCCGGTCGAGCTCCAGGTCCTGACCGGCGCCCTGCATGCGATCTGCGAGGAGATGGGCGCGGTACTCATCCGCTCGGCCCACTCGGCCAACATCAAGGAGCGCCGCGACGCCTCCACCGCGCTGTTCACACCCGAGGGCGAGATGGTCATGCAGGCCGAGCACATCCCGGTGCACCTGGGGGCGATGCCCGCCGCCGTGGCCTCGGTGCTCGACGAGGAGCACGCGCCGGAGCGCTCGTGGATCCTCAACGACCCCTATCGCGGCGGAACCCACCTGCCCGACATCACGGTGATCACCCCCGTGTTCGCCGGTGAGCGTCTCATCGCGTTCGCGGCCAACCGCGCCCATCACGCCGACGTCGGCGGCCCCACCCCCGGCTCGATGCCGGCCGACAGCACGACTCTCTCCGACGAGGGGGTGGTGATCGAGCCGCGGGTGCTTGACGACGGGGCGATCGCCGAGATCACGCGCCAGATGCGCCGCCCCGACCAGCGCCGGGCGGATCTGCGCGCACAGCTCGCCGCCGGCCGGATCGGAGCGCTGCGCCTGAGAGAGCTGCACGAACGCGTGGGCGCCGAGACGCTATCGGAGGCCTACCGCGAGGTGCTCGACTACGCCGAACGCCGTACCCGCGCCTGCATCAGGGACCTGCGCAACGGCGAGCGCACTGCGCAGGACGTGCTCGAGGCCCGCGAGGGCGATCTGCCGATCAGGCTGCGTGCGCACGTCTGGGCGGAAACGCTCACGCTCGACTTCACGGGCACCGCCGACCAGCACGAGGGCAACCTCAACTGCCCTGAGGCCGTCACCCGCTCGGCCTGTTACTTCGCGATCCGAGTGCTCACCGACCCCGACATCCCCGCCAACGCGGGCGCCTACCGATCCGTGGAGGTGATCGCCCCGGAGGGCTCGCTGCTCAATGCGCGCTCGCCGGCGGCGGTGGTCGGGGGCAACGTGGAGACCTCATCGCGCGTGGCCGACGTGGTGCTCAAGGCCTTCGGCTATGCGCTCGGGCAGGGCACGATGAACAACGTGACGCTGGGCGACGAGGATGTCGTCTACTACGAGACGATCGGCGGCGGTCAGGGCGCGTGCGCCGACGCCGACGGTCCCAGCGGCGTCCATGTGGCGATGAGCAACACGCTGAACACGCCGGTGGAGGCCCTGGAGCTGGAGTTCCCGATGCGCGTGGTGGAGTACTCGCTGCGTCGCGGCTCGGGGGGCGACGGCGAGCACCGCGGCGGCGATGGCGTCATCAGGGAGATCGAGGCGCTCGCGCCGCTGCACTACTCGCTGATCTGCGAGCGTCGACGCCACGCCCCGCCGGGGGCCAACGGAGGCGCCGATGGGGCGCGGGGGCGCAACCTGGTTGACGGCGTCGAGGTTCCCGCCAAGGCGATTGGAGAGCTGGCCCCCGGCCAGCGGCTGCGCATCGAGACGCCGGGCGGCGGGGGGTACGGACAGGCC
>QHBV01000056.1 GCA_003244035.1 Solirubrobacterales bacterium
GACCTCGTGGGCGGCCGCCCACGCGAGGCAGGGAAGCCGGCCGGGATGGCATGATGGTGGCCTGTCGTCGTTACGACTCAACTGACGGGGCTCTACTCGATGAGCTGCCGTGCCGATCGCTCAGCCCGGGCACCGTGCTGAGGCGATCGCGCGCCGGTTGAGCTGCTTGGGCCACGATCGAGCGCGCATCATGTCGCTTTGACGTAGCCGGTATCGGTGCCCCGGCCAAGCGCAAGGAGTCGCTGCCGTGGAGACACGGTGTGTCCGCGGCGCCGGGGCCTCGGCTGACGTGCGCACCCGCGAGACGTTCGTGATCCGACGCACCATGGAAAGAGAGACTGAACATATGAATACCCGCGGGTTCGGCTGGCCGCTGGGCGCTGCTCGTGGACCCGACCGCGAGCGAGACGGGACCGAACGGACTCTCAGTCGCGCCGCACTGGAACGTCAACCTGCGCGTCGACGACAGCGACGCCCTCGCGCCCGCGTCGTGGAGCTCGGCGGCAGCGTTCTGATACCGCCGATGGACACCCCTGGCTTTCGCAGCGCGGTGCTTCTGGACCCTCAGGGGCTTTGCTGGCGCCTGGGGCGTCCGCTCCTCGATCGCCTCTGAGCGTGGGTGTCACGTGCTTGGTAGCTCCGAGCCGGGTGTAGCGAAGGAGGGGTGGGCCTGGTCGAGGTACCAGCCGAAGCTGCGGTCGATCAGCCGTGGGTGACGCAGTAGCCGAAGTCCGGCCGTCAGAAGCCGTGGGGGTAGGACTGGGATCGCCCGCTGCAGGCCGGCGGCGATCGAGTAGGCGCGCGCGTGCTCGGCGCTGAACGCGGCATAGCGCTTGAGGGCCTCGGTCCGCGAGCGTTGTTGCTCGAGCACCGCGGCCAGCTCCCGGCCGCAGGCGATGCCGAAGTAGAACGCGGTGCGGATGCCCTCGCCCGAGAGGGGGAAGCAGTGACCGGCGGAATCTCCGACGAAGAAGATCGAGTTCTCGATGGCGGGACGCAGGCGGTGGGGAAACCAGTTGCCCTGGTAGCGCACCGGGTCGAGCCCCAAGCGCTCGGAGAGCTCGACGGTCGGCCGGCGCACATGATCGGCGGGTGCGTAGGAGGCGACCCCCACACGAGCTTCACCATCCGCGGGCACCCTCCAGCCGTACCCCTGTCGCACGAGCGAGCGTTCGATCCACACCTCGAGATCCTCGCCGTGACCGTCTGGGTGGACCTCCAGTCCGCGCGACAACGGCGCCTCGGGAGGCTGGAAGCCGCGCTGACCGAGCACGCGCCGCCATCCCATCGCGTCGACCACCAGCGGCGCGCGCAGAACGCCGCGGTCGGTGACAACTGAGATCACGTCCCCGGCCACCAGGTCCTCAGGCGTCACGCACCCGTGCACCTTGGCGGTGTGAAAGCGGGCGTCGCTCTGCGCGTATAGGAGCTGACAGAGGCGCCGGTAGTCAAACGCTGACCAGCTCCAGGGCAGGCGGTAGCGCACCGAGCCATGGGGCGTCGTGAACCGCATGTTCGGGATCTCCTGGCGGATCGCGGCGCTCAGTCCGAGCGCGTGCAGCCACGGAGTCGGCGTCGCGCACGCCGACGTTGCGCGGTCGCCAAGCTCATAGCGGTCGATGAGCAGGACCGAGGCGCCACAGCGCGCCAGTTCCCGCGCCACCGCCAGACCAGCAAAGCTGGCCCCGCAGATGAGTACGTCGGCTGTGGTCCCGTCGAGCGAGTGTCGTTCGGCCCCCCGCGCCGTGGCTCGCTCAGTCAACTGGGGCCATCCTGAACGGCCACCGGCTGCGTCATCTTGACGGGTGCCCAGCTCGCCGGGAGCCGCTCCAGCCGCCGGCCGACAGCGCGGCGAGGGCCACGCCGCCCAGCTGCCACGGCGGCACGCGGACACGATTAACGAGCACGTCAAAGTTGAGCGCCTCGACTCGGTCTAGGACGCGCTCATACACAGAGCAGGCCAGAAGAACCCCCGGCCGCACCGCGGGATGCAGAATCTCGCGCAAGATGCTCGTGCTCGCAAACTTCTGCCGAGCCCGCTCGACCTCAGCCGCCAAGAGCGTGCGCAGCCCGTCGGTCATCTGCCGCCGGGCAATGTCTTCGACGCTTACGCCGCAACGCGCGAGCTCCTCGGCGGGAAGATAGATCCGATTGAGCTCGTAGTCCTCGCGCACGTCCCGGATGAAGTTGGTCAGCTGAAAAGCGGTACCGAGCTCCGCCACGACAGGGTGCAGCTCCACAGGGGTGTCAAGCAGCGGTGCCATGATCAGGCCGACGGCGGCGGCGCTTCCGCGCATATAGAGGTCAAGCTCCGCACGGGTGACCACTCGTACGGGACCGCAATCCAGGCGCATCGAGTCCATGTACACCGCCAACTCGCCGAGCGGCAGCTCATGCCTGCGACCGGCGTCCACCAGGGCGGCGATCACCGGATGCTGTGAGCACCCGCTCGCCACCCCCCGTTCAAGCTCGGCCTGCCAGCAATCCAGCGCTCGCCGACGCGCTGCCGAATCGGCCGGTCGACCATTCCCATCGACAAGCTCATCCGCACCCCGCACGAACCCGTACAGGGCGTGTACAGCCGGGCGCACCTCGCGAGGAAGACGCAAGGTTGCCCAGTAATAGGTCGGGTCGTGTCGACGCTGCATCCGCCGACAGGTTCGATAAGCCAGACGCAGATGAGGGTCGTTCGTCATCGTCGATCGCGTCCGCGACGGGCGGACCGACCCCTTGATCGGGCTCCGGGCACGCTGCGGGGAGTTGCTCATTCGCGCTCTGCTCGCTGCACGGCCGCCTGGAGGCCGTCGCTGGCGATCAGCTGCTCAGCCGCCCGCACGACCGGGCGGAGGGTAGCCAGGCCAAGGCGTCCCTGCGTGCCGATCGCCTGCACTCGGGTTTCTGAGCGCAGCACCGCGCCCCCCGACGGTAGAGGCTCGACCCAATTTGCGAACAGCACCCGAGCGCTGCCGCGCATCGACCATTGGCGAAACTCCTCCGGATCGCTCAGCTGAGGATAGTCTCGGCGCAGCGTCCAGATCCGTCCCACCAAGCCCGACACCAGCGCCCGCTCGTGATTGTCGGCGAGGACCAGGAACGGGTCGTGGCGAAACAGGTTCTCGAAGGACAGGTCAGGCGCCAGTCCCGGAATCCGCCAGCGTACGAGCCGTCCCAGCAGCGACGCCTCGCTCAGTCTGACCGCACACGCGGCCTTCCACAGCCCATCGGGCTTCGCTGTGCTCTCGCGACGGTGGGTGACGCGAACCGTGGGAGCCGAAAGCCAGTGGTCAAGGTCAAGCATTGTTCGGCCAGTGGTCAGGGTCAAGCATTGGTCGGCGGGGAACTGGGGGCGACTCTGCGTACCCTAGCCGCCGTCTCCTTCTGCTGGCGGATTCTGACGCCGCCGCGCACCGCGCCTCTCCATGGTTGCCTTCGTACACACGGAACTAGATTTCACCCACGACCCCAGGTTCGACGAGCGGGGCCCCGAGTAGCCGACCGACCGCGTGCGGCTCGGCCACGGTGCGCCACCACGGCCACCGCTCGACGAGCCGAGAATCGAGACCCAGGCGGTCTCCGCGGGCCGGCGGGGCGTAGACGAGCAGAGTGATGAACATCATCGTGTCAACGATGCCAGTCCCGATGACGAGATCACACCGGACAACAGACGGACCGTCGTGCCTGTCTGACCCGCCGACGGCGTCGGAAGGCGGCCGCGGCTGCCGGAATTCGCCAGCGGCTCCGAGGTGGCGCTGAGCCAGACGATCGTGTCCGCAT
>QHBV01000057.1:0-173 GCA_003244035.1 Solirubrobacterales bacterium
TCGTCGCGCCCCAGCCGTGCCCTGGTCTCCGTGGCGCTGGCCCCGGGCACGTAGGGCCCGACGCCCACCACCGAGCGGCGCAGCAGCCGGTCATAGGCGATGATGGCGGTCATTCAGTCGGCTGGGCGGCCACGATCCGCGTGCGCAGGATGACCGCCGCCGGACCGTGTTGC
>QHBV01000057.1:270-2280 GCA_003244035.1 Solirubrobacterales bacterium
GCGTCGCGCTGGTACTCGCGCAGAATCCCGTAGCCGCCGTCGTCGATAACCAGCAGCGTGGCGTTGATCGCATGCTGTGCGGCGGTGCCCAACTCGGCCACCGCGTACTGCAGACCACCGTCGCCCACGACCGCCAGCACCGGCCGATCCGGGTGGGCGACGCTGGCACCGATCGCCGCCGGCCAGGCGTAGCCGAGCGTCCCTGAGCCGAGCGGGTACAGGAACTGCTGGCCGGCGCCGAGGCGCAGGTGCGGGCCGGCCCAGTAGCCGAGGATCGTCATGTCCCAGGCGGTGATGGCATCGGGCGGCAGGACGGCCTCGATCGTCGCCAGCAGGTCCAGCTCCAGCTCGCGTCCCTGGGTCTTCAGGCCAGTGGCGATCCGGACGCGCACGTCATCGGCCCGCTCCGTCCCATCGCCCGCGGGGGGGAGGTCTGCGAGCTCGTCCAGCAGCGCCCGCAGGGTCGCCCGTGCGTCGCCGATGAGCCCGAGCGCCGGGTACGTGGCACCGATGCGCTCCGGCGCCGCGTCGAGCTGGATCAGCCGGCCGTCGAAGCGCAGCCCGTACTGTCCGGTCGTCTCGGCGCCCATCTCGGTGCCAACGGCCAACACCACGTCGGCGCTGGCCAGCAGCTCCTGGAAGGCGGCCTCATCGCATCCGGCGCCCGCCGCCAGGAAATGCTCGTCGGGCAGGGCGCCCTTGCCCATGTACGTCGTCGCGACCGGCGCACCCAGGCACTCGGCCAGCGCGCGCAGCTCGGCCTGGGCTGCGGACCGGATCACGCCTCCGCCCGCCCAGATGACCGGCCGCTGCGCGCTGCGCAGCGCGTGTCCCGCGGCGACGACATCCGCGGGAGCCGCAGCCGAGCGGGCTACGATCGTTGGCTGGGGCTGCGGGGTCGGCGCGCCGGTCTCGCCGGTGAGCAGATCGACCGGGATCTCCACGAACACCGGTCCGCTGGGCGGGGTCAGCGCCACCTGCCAGGCCCGCGCCAGCACCCCGGGAATCGCCTCGGCGCTGCTCGCCCGGACGGCGTGCTTGACCAGCGGGACAAAGGAGGCGAGCTGGTCGGCCAGCTCGTGCAGGTAGCCGCGGCCGCGTCCCAGCAAATCGGCGGGGATCTGGCTGGCGATCGCCACCACCGGCACGTGCGAACTGGCGGCCTCCATGACCGCGGTCAGCGAGTTCAGCGCGCCCGGACCGGTCGAGAGCAGCAGCGGCGCCGGGCGGCCCGTGCTCCGCGCGTAGCCGTCGGCGGCGAAGCCCGCGCACAGCTCCGTGCGGGTGCCGTAGGCCATGATCGATGACGTGCGCAGGGCCTCCCAGATCGCCAGCGCGTGGATGCCCGGCACCCCGAACGCGACCTCGGCGCCCAGCGCCTCCAGGGTCTCGACCACCAGGTGGCCGCCGATCCGCGTTGGCGCTGCGCGTTGCGTGCTCATCACGCTCGATCTTGACAGCTGCCCTCGCACCGGAGCAGCGTCCCGATCAGGAACCGGCTTTGTTCGAACGACCGACGGAGGGGTGTGGTCTACGTTTTACGCGTCCGGACAGGCAAAACGTAGACCGCATGGCTCAGTCGGCGTTGGGTTCGGGATCTCGGCGGACCGTGATCGTCTCCTCGGCGAACACCGCCCGCACCTCCAGGTGGCCACCGAGGGCGGCCACGAACCGCGTGAGGCTCGCCAGGTAGATGTCGTCCTCGGTCTCGAGCTCGGCGTTGCTCAATTCGCTGCCGGCCAGTGCCTCCTCGATCGCCTCCCAGCTCACACCCTCTCGGTGGCGCCCATCGGCGATGCGCTGCTCCGCCTCAGAGAGGCTCCGATACGTCGCCACCCGCGTTTCGTTCACCGCGCTCTCCCGGCGGACCTGCTCCCAGCTCTTTGCCATGACGTTCCCTTTCCCATGTCTCGGAGGTGCGTGTCGTACAGCGCATCGGCCCTCTTGATGTTCCTCTCGTACCAGCGCTTCCAGTTGTTCGTCTTGTCTCCGCCGACGAGCAGGACAGCG
>QHBV01000057.1:2325-3324 GCA_003244035.1 Solirubrobacterales bacterium
GATCGCTTGATCCGGTCGACGGCGGGACGCCCGAGATTGGGGCCACCCTCACGCAGCTGGTCAATCCGATCCACCATTCGGTCGCGGTCCGCATCGCTCAGTGCCTTGAACCAACGATCCGCCTCGTCGGTGAAGATGAACTTCCGGGGTGCGTCCGATCCCACACCGCTCTAGAGGCCGCTCGCGACCGGAGCTCGCCCCCACCCTTCGGAGTTGGCACAGCGACGTCTCGCCTTTGGCACAGCCGGTGTCTTGTTCTGTCACAGGCGTCGTGTCGATCATCCGGCCATGACATCCGACACACTCATCACGAGCTGGACGGTTCAGGTGGAGGATCCCGATTGGGGCCCGCTGGACGCCCTTGCTCGGGCCGGAGGGCCGTGACGAATCTGACTGGCGCGCGGAGCTGGCCGAGCGTCACGCGCTGACGCTGTCCGGGCTGCCTACGGTGCGGTGGCTCGCCGGCGCGAGGGCGCTGGTTCTCGGCTGCTCAGACGGTGGCCGGCTCGGGCAGCTCGAGCACGATCTCGTGCTCGTCGCCATCGGTGGCCAGCACGCGGCCTCCGTCGGCGATCCGGCCGTCCAGGATCGCGCGGGTCAGCTCCTTCTCCAGCGTGCGGCGGAGATGGCGCTTGAGCGGGCGAGCACCGAACTCGGGATCGAAGCCCTCGCTGGCCAGACGGGCGATCAGCTCGGGCGTGACCTGCAACTCCACGCCACGCTCGCTACGCAGCCGCTCGGCGATGCGGGCGATCAGCAGCTCACCGATGTCCTTGACCTGGCTCTCGGTGAGCGGCTCGAAGACGACAACGTCGTCGATCCGGTTGAGGAACTCCGGCAGGAAGGCGCGCTTGGCCGCGGCCAGCATGCGCTTCTCGGCGGGGTCGGCCTCGCCACCGATGAAGCCCACCGGTCGCTTGGCCTGTCCGGCGCCCAGGTTGGACGTCATGACGAGCACCGTGTTGGTGAAGTCGACCGTGCGGCCCTCGCCGTCGGTCA
>QHBV01000058.1 GCA_003244035.1 Solirubrobacterales bacterium
CTTCCCGATGAGTCCAAGCATGCACGGCTGGCGATGGGCGTCGTCCCCCAGCTGGATAATCTGGACGTCGAGCTCACCTGTCGTCAGATCCTCACCGTATTCGCACGGCTCTACCGGGTGCCCCGCGGCGAACGCCCCGCGGCGGTCGACCGAGCGCTGGCCATCGCCAACCTGCAGCCGCGCGCCGACACGATCGTGCGCGAGTTGTCCGGCGGCATGCGGCGGCGCCTGCTGGTCGCCCGCGGGCTGATCCACCAGCCGCAGCTGGTGCTGCTCGACGAACCCACCGTGGGCCTGGATCCACAGGTCCGCCAGGAGCTGTGGACGCTGATCGACGGGCTGCGCGCGGGCGGGGTGACCGTGCTGATGTCAACGCACTACATCGAGGAGGCCGAGCGCCTCGCCGACACCGTCGCGGTGATGTCGGCCGGCCAGATCATCGCTCGGGGCACCCCCGCCGAGCTGATTGCCCGCCACGCCGGGCGCGAGGTGCTGGAGGTCTACGGGCCGCCGGACAAGCTGGCCGCGCTGGAGTCCCGAGCGCGCGAGAAGGGCTGGCAGCATCGCCGTAGCGGCCCGGCGGTCGCGCTGCTCGGCGCCGAGCGGCTCGACGGCGAGGCGCCGGAGGGCGTGCGTCGCCCGGCCAATCTGGAGGATGCGTTCGTCGCTCTCACCGGACAGGAGATCGAGTGAGCACGATTCGCTCGCGACGGCTGGATCCGGCAGCGCTGGCCGGGGTGATGAGCCGCGACGTCGTACTCTTTCGCCGCTACTGGAAGGCGACCACGTTCTCCTCGGTGGTGCAGCCGACGATCTACCTGCTGGCCTTTGGGCTGGGCTTCGGCTCGTTGGTCTCCCACATCGGGCACGTGAGCTATGTGCCGTACGTGGCCACCGGCGTGGTCGCCACCGCGGTGCTGTTCTCCTCAGCGTTTCCCGGGATGTTCAACACGTTCATCCGCTGGCAGTTCCAGCGCACCTACGACGCGCTGCTGGCCGCCCCGGTCGACGTGGAGGAGCTGGTCACCGCCGAGATCCTGTGGATCTCGATCCGAGCCGGCGTCTACGGGTTGGCGCCGTTGATCGTCGGCTTCGCCTTTGGGCTCAAGCCCGAGCCCGGGATGCTGTTGGTCGTTCCCATCGGAATCGTCACCGGCTTCGGGTTTGCCGCCTTCGGGGTGCTGATCGCCGCCGTGGCCAAGACGATCGACAACTTCAACTACGTGACCAGCGCCGTGCTGACGCCCATGTTCCTGGTCGCGGGGACGTTCTTTCCGATCTCGTCGCTCCCGCACGGCCTGCGCACGATCGCGCAGTTCAACCCGCTATATCACTGCGTCGCGCTGGTGCGCGACGTGTCGCTGAACACGATCGTCACCACCGACCTGCTCCACGCCGCGGTGCTAGTCGTGTTCGCGGGCCTGATGTGGCGCCTGGCGGTGTGGCGGCTGGAGTCACGCCTCATCGACTGACAGGCTGTGGGCATGCACGAAGCGAGAATCGACGACACCGAGACCGGCCGCCAGCCCGCCGACGACGGCTGGTTCATCCTCAACCTGGCGGAGATGGGATGGGACACAGTGCCCGGAGGCGGCACGTGGTCCGTATTCGAATCCCCGTCGGCGCCCTCGTCGATGCTCGGCATCGGCGTCCACATCCTGCAGCCGGGCGAGACGCCTGGCATGTACCACGCCGAGTCCGAACAGGAGGGGTTCCTGGTGCTCCGCGGCGAATGCATCGCCGTCGTGGAGGGCAAGGAACGACGGCTCAGGGAGTGGGACTACCTGCACTGCCCGCCAGGAACGAACCACATCACGGTCGGCGCCGGCGATGGACCGTGCGCGATCCTGATGGTGGGCACCCGCAGCCCGGATCATTCGATCCACTACCCGGTCGACCCGGTTGCCGCCCGCCACGGCGCTTCGGTCGATACGGCAACGAACTCGGCGCGAGAGGTCTATGCGGATCGGCCCCCGTTTCGCGCCGTGCCGTCTCCCTGGCCTGTGGGATCACCCTAGGCGAAGCTGCTCCAGTCAGATCTCGGCCGTGAGCGCGTGGTCATCCGCTGGCCGGGTCCCCGTCTCTCTCGTCGAAGGCCGAGATTGCGCCGGGGGCGGTGGTCGCCACGGTGGTGCGCAGGCGCTCCAGGGGGTGCTCGGGGTCCAGCGCGACTGCGACCAGCCGCGCCGTATTGACGTAGTGCACGGCGATCGCGTCAACCACAGCGTCGGCGTGGCCGCTCGCCGCGGCGTCGAGCATCGCCCGGTGCTCTCCGGCGCGCCGCGCCAGGTGGTGCCGCGAGGCGGCGCCGTACACGGCCCGGTAGCGCTCGGCATGGTCGAACAGCTCGGCGATGAGCGCGGCTGGGCGGGTACCTGCGCCGGCCACGAAGCGCTCGTGGAAGGCGCGGTGAGCCGGGCGGAACAGCGCCACCGAGTCGGCCGTTGCCAGGTGAGACATCTGGGCCATGAGGCCCTCGAGCTCGGCGATGTCCCCGCGGGTGAGCTGCGGAACGGTGATCCGCGCGGCGGCCGCCTCGAGCGCGATCCGCATCAGGTAGAGCTCCTCGGCGTCCCGCACCGATAGGCTGGCGACCTGAACCCGTCGGTTGGGCTCGGCCAGCACCAAGCCCTCGTCCTGGAGCATCCGTACCGCCTCACGCAGCGGGGTGCGCCCCACCCCCAGGTCCCGCGCCAGCTCCGCCTGCGAGGTCGTGATCCCGGGTCGGATCTCGCTGAGCAGGATCGCGTCGCGCAGCTGGTCGTGCACCTGGGCGACGATGTCGCCGGCGCGGCTCCGGGTCTCGGTCTGCATGCTGCTCCCTCACTTCTTAGATACAGTGATCCGAAGTCTATACAGAACGGCGGAATGGATGCGAATAGTGATCTCGTCGGGCATCCGGTCTCGCCGGTCGCGCGACCGTAGGTTGGTCTGAATGCTCATTGTCCGGATCGTCGTGGCGGCGCTCGCGCTCGCCGAGGTCTTGGCCGTGCTCCTCTCGGTGCTGCGCAGCGTGGTGCTCCCGCGCGCCGTGCCCACGCGGCTGGCCCGGCTGACCTTCCTCGTCGTCCGCGTCTCGCTGCTAGCGCGCCTGAGGGGCCGCACTGACTACGAGACGCGTGACCGCGTGCTGGCCCTGCAGGCGCCTCTGGGGCTGTTCGCCCAACTGCTCGTGTGGGCGCTGCTCATCTACCTCGGGTTCGCGGCGCTGTTCTGGGCGGTCGGGGACACGTCGCCCGGTGATCCCGTGGCCCGTGCGCTGGAGCTCTCGGGCTCCTCGATGCTCACGCTCGGCTTCGACACGCCGAACGGCGTGCTCTCGGATTTCGTGGCCTTCTCCGCTGCCGGGGTGGGCCTCACCCTGCTGGCGCTCGTCATCACCTATCTGCCCAGCGTGTACGGCGCGTTCTCGCGCCGGGAGGCGGTCATCGCCAAGCTCGTCGTGCGTGTCGGCAGCCCGCCGACGGGCGCCGCCCTGCTCGAGCGCAGCTGGAACCTGGGCCGCTTCGATCAGCTGGAGGAGGTCTGGGAGGGCTGGGAGGACTGGTTCATCGAGGTCTCCGAGTCGCACACCACGTTTCCGCAACTTGTCTTCTTCCGCTCGCCGCACCCGCGCAACCACTGGGTCCTGTCGGCCGAATGCGTGCTCGATGGGGCGGCGCTGCTGATGACCGCATGTGACGTCCTTCGCCAGTCACGCAGCGAGCTGTGCGTCGAGGCCGGCGTGGGCGCGCTGCTCGTCATGACCGAGTTCCTCGGTGTGCCCGATCGCCTGCCCGAGGAGGACGCCGAGATCGCCCTCCCGCAGGAGACGTTCGCCGCCGCCATCCGCCAGCTGGGCGAGGAGGGCGTCCCGCTGCGCGAGGACCAGGACGCGGCCTGGCGGGAGTTCCGCCAGATCCGGGCCCGCTACGAGCCGCTGATCGCCGTCCTGGGCCGCATGACCGACGCCCCGCGCAGCGACTGGAGCTCGTGGTCAGCCAGCACCGCGCGTCACAACCCGCCCCTGTTTCGCCTCGGCAAGCGCTGAACCTGCATGTGCCTGACAGTCGCTCAAGCGGCTCGACATGCCCGAGACGACGCAGGTCTACCGCCGAGCGCACGGCGACCTCGCAACCGACTGACACGGGATTGGCCAGAGACCATCCGGGTAGCCATCACTGAGTGGATCGGCCTTTCGCAGATACTCTGGTCCTCGATGTTGCAGGTGACAAGAGCGCGCCTGGCATCGTTCGCGAGGCGCTGCGTACGATCGACGCGATCAGCCACGTGATCGACGACGCGCTGCTGGTCGCCAGCGAACTGGTCGGCAACGTGCTGCGTCAACCGGGCCGTGTGGCCGAGACCCAGCTTCACGTACGCGCGAGCGTGGATGAGCACGGGCTGCTGATCTCCGTGCACGCGCCGGTCATCGCCAATGCGGGTGCGTACCAGGATGGCAGCGGGCAAGGTGACCTGGGGCTGCAGATCGTTGAGCGGCTTGCCGAACGCTGGGACATCACGCACGACGATCGATATCGGGCGTGGGCACGGCTCACGCTCGAGTGACCAGCTTTTCGAGAGCGGGTCGATGTCACCGGCGGGGGCGCAGTCGAACATTACCTCTCGGTCGCCGGCTTCTGGCGATTGTGGCCGAGGGGCTGCGGGCTTCACCATTGGCAGTAGGACTTTCGCAGTCGCAGGCTGCCCGAGGGAACCATCAGCGTTGTCGAAGTCAGATGATCTGATGCCTCTGCGCGCGCGAACCCACACACCCACTCATGTTGACACCCTGTGACCGAGCAGGCGCCGCGTGGGACCCAGTTGCCTGGTCCGTACGAGATCCAGCGGGTGGCCGACGAGCACGGGATCACGCTGCGCATGCGAGGACATGGATCTTCAGCCCGCAACGCGGACGTCAGACGTGCACCCGTCGCTCCGCGTCCCCTCCTCTCCCTCCGGAGCCGGCGATGTCAAGCCAACTGCCAGACTCACGCTTCGGTGGACGGCCCGGCGCGAGAGACATGGAACGCGCGCTACCGCGAGCGCGGCACGGAGCCGGGGCCGCCATCGGAGTGGTTGGTGAGCAACGCGGCGCTGCTCGAAGGAACGCGCGCGCTGGACCTGGCCTGCGGGACGGGCCGCAACAGCCTGTTCCTGGCGGCCCGGGGCTTCACGGTCAACGCCTTGGACATCTCCGAGGTGGCGGTCCAAGCGCTCCGGGGGACGCCGGGCGTGCACGCGCACGTCGCCGACCTGGAGCGCGAGCCGCTCCCCCGCGACGCCTACGACGTCATCGTGCTCATCAACTACCTGCAACGTGACCTGTTCGCACCGGTGGCGGCCGCGCTGGCCCCCCGCGGGATCGTGATCGCCGAGACGGTCACCCGCGCGCACGCCGACGAGTTGAGGCGGGCGTTCGATCGGCGCTTCCTGCTCGAGCCCGGCGAGCTGCGCCGTGCCTTCCCCGGCTTGGCGGTGCGCCGCTGCGAGGAGGGCCTGGTGCAACGTGCCGGACGACCACGCGCCGTGGCCAGCATTGTGGCCCAGCGCCCGAGTTAGCATCGCGGAGTGATCGCCTACGAGCCAATCGGCGTGGTCCGCTCGCCGTTCACCGAGCGCGAGGGGATGCCGCTGCAGTCCGTCGCAGCCGCCGAGGTGCACGGGCGGGTGGAGCTCGAGCCGCGGTATGCGCCGGGCCTCCGCGACCTCGACGGCTTCTCGCACCTGTACCTGATCTGCCACCTGCACCGCTCGATGCCCGGCGACCTGGAGGTCGTCCCCTATCTGGACGACACCGTTCGCGGCGTGTTCGCCACCCGGTCGCCGCGCCATCCCAATCCGATCGGGATCTCGGTCGTGCGCCTGCTGGCCGTCGAGGACGCCACGCTGCAGGTCAGGGGCGTCGACCTGCTCGACGGGACCCCGGTGCTCGACATCAAGCCCTACGTGCCGGCCTTCGACTCGTTCGCCGCCGAGCGCACCGGCTGGCTGGCGCGGGGCGCCGAGCGGGTGCACGAGGTCAGGGCTGACCAGCGCTGAGACACTCAGCGCTTCCATAATGCAAGCGCAACCACGATGGCGACTGCGCTCCCGTACGCCGACTACCAGGGACGCGAGACGGTGGCTCACCTCTTGGCCACCCTCGCCGGCCGCCCACGCGGGTGAGCAGACGCCCCCGTCGTACTGCGCTGGCCTTTGGGCTGGTGCTGGGCGCGGTGGCCGGCTGTGACCTGGGCACGCAGTACCTCGCCGGCTACGCGCTCGTCCTGCCGCCGATTCATCGCGCTGGGCGCGGCGCTGCTCTCGCGTTCTCGTTCATGTTCGCCGCAGTCGCGATCTAGAACAGCGACCAGCCAGTGGCCGCCCGGAAGCTGATCGCGTCCGAGCGCCGCACGCAGACCACCGGATCGAGCACCAGCAGGCCCGCGATCGCGCCCAGCGTCAGCACCCAGACGAGCGTGGTCACCATCGCGGCGACGCCGCCTGGAAGCGAGGGTGCCGGCGGCGCTGCTGCTGGCGGGCTTCAACCTGATCTACGTGCTGGCGCTGATCGCGATCGCC
>QHBV01000059.1:0-1161 GCA_003244035.1 Solirubrobacterales bacterium
ACGACTGCTACAACGCCAACCCGATGTCGATGCGCGCCGCCCTCGACGATCTCGCGGCGACTGCTACCCGGGCGACCGCCGCCAGGCGCGTCGCGGTGCTCGGGGAGATGCTCGAGCTCGGCCCGGAGCAGCGCGCGTACCACCTCGCGGTCGGCGAGCACTGCGGTGCGGTCGGCGTCGATCTGCTCGTCACGGTCGGTCCGCTGGCGCGAGGGATCGCCGACGGATATGGCAGGGGGGAGGCGACGCATGCGACGGCCGACGCCGAGCAGGCGGCGGCGCTCGTGCCGGGGCTGCTCGAGCCGGGCGATGTCGTGCTCGTCAAGGGCTCGCGCGCGGTCGGGCTCGAACGGGTGTGTCACGCGGTGCATGCCGGAGCCATCGACTAATGGGGGGAAGCGCCGGCCGGGTAGTGATCGCGGGAGCAGCCTCGCTGCTGATGTGTGCGTTCCTGTGCCCGAAGTTCATCGAGTTCCTGCGCCGTAGGGAGTTCGGGCAGAACATCCGGGAGGACGGGCCCGAGGGCCACCACACCAAGGCCGGCACGCCGACGATGGGTGGCCTCGTGATCGTGATCGCGTTCGCGGTGCCGTTCCTGATCCTGTCCACGCGCGACTGGCAGTCGCTGGGGGTGTTCGGGACGGCGCTCGCGTGCGCGCTGCTCGGATTCGCCGACGACTATATGAAGATCGTCAGGCGCCGCTCGCTCGGGCTGCGGGCGCGGACCAAGCTCGCCGTGACGATCGCGATCGCGCTCGGGCTGTGGTGGATCGCCACCTACAAGGTGCACCTGGGGCCGACCGTACGGCTGCGGTTCGTCGATGTCCAGTTCGACCTCGGGCCGCTATACCCCGTTTTCATCTACCTGGTCGTAGTTGGGACCACGAGCGGGGTCAATCTGAGCGACGGCCTCGACGGCCTCGCCGCCGGGTGCGCCGCGATCGTGCTGCTGGCGTACATCGGGATCACGTTCATCAGCCCCGGCGAGCATGACCTCGAGCTGCTCGCGGGTTGCCTGGTCGGCGCGTGCATCGGCTTTCTCTGGTTCAACAGCTTCCCCGCGAGCATCTTCATGGGTGACACCGGCTCGCTCGGCCTGGGTGGGGCGATCGCCGGGCTGGCGGTAATGACCAGGACCGAGGTGCTGCTGATCCTGCTGGG
>QHBV01000059.1:1307-2469 GCA_003244035.1 Solirubrobacterales bacterium
GCTTCTGGATCGTGGCCGCCGCCTGCGGGGCGATTGGCTTCACCGTCTATCAGCTGAGCATCCGCAAGTAGTTGAAGCCGCGCCCGCCCCTCCCGCCCGGTCCCTATGTGATTGTCGGCCTCGCACGCTCGGGCGTGGCCGCGGCGCTGGCATTGCGCGCCCGCGGGGAGGAGGTGATCGGCTGCGATGCGGGCGCGGGCGAGGGGGCGGCGCTGGCTGCGGCGGCTGGAAGGCTTCGCGCTGCGGGCGTCGAAGTCCACCTCGATGCGTCAGGCGAGGCCCTTGCCGCCGGCGGCGCCGGGACGCTCATCAAGAGCCCCGGAGTCCCCCAGGACGCGCCGGCCGTCGTGGCCGCGCGCGAGCGTGGCGTGCCCGTGCTCGGAGAGCTCGAGCTTGCCTGGCGACTCATCCCCAACGAGTTCATCGCGGTGACCGGCACCAACGGCAAGACCACGACGACCGAGTGGATCGGCCACATCCATCGCGAAGCCGGCCTGCCAGTGGCGATCGCCGGCAACGTCGGCACGGCCGCGTCGTCGTTCGCGGGGTCGCTGAGCAGCGAGGCCACCGTCGTGTGCGAGGCGTCGTCGTTCCAGCTCGAGGACTGCGACGCCTTCGCACCGGAGCTCGCGGTGCTGCTCAATCTGTTCCCGGACCACCTCGATCGCCATCCGAGCTACGAGGACTACGTCCAGGCGAAGCTGAAGATCTTCGCCCACCAGGGGCCTGGCGACGTGGCCGTCGTTCCCGCCGAGCTCGGCACCCAGGGTCTCGCCGGCCACGCCCAGCGGGTGACGTTCGGAGCGGGACCGGAGGTCGAGCTGTGCGCCCAGGTCTCGCTACCGGGCGAGCACAACCGTCGCAACGCGATGGCGGCAGCAACTGTGTGCCTCGCGCGCGGGCTGCCACATGCGGCGATCGTGGCCGGGCTTGAGAGCTTCGCCGGCGTGGCCCACCGGCTCGAGCCGATCGCCGCACGCGGCGGTGTGAGCTGGGTCAACGACTCCAAGGCCACCAACGTCGCGAGCACGCGCGTGGCGCTGCGCTCGTATCCGGGGGGCGTGCACCTGATCGCGGGCGGGCGCGGCAAGCAGCAGGACTTCGCGCCGCTCGCGCCATTGGTCGCCGAGCGCTGCAAGGCGGTCTACCTGATCGGCGAGGC
>QHBV01000060.1 GCA_003244035.1 Solirubrobacterales bacterium
CCCAAACCCTCAAAAACTTCCGGTTAGCCCGAGGTTTCAGGAGCGCCTAGCCGCGGCACAGCCCGTGGCGCGGGTGCCTTGCCGTGAGCGTGTCCGCGGTACCCCCTCCGGTGACCGAGCATCAGGCGCCGTCCGTGTCGAGGACCCCGATTCCCAGCGCCGCCGCCCAGGCCCCAGCCATCTCGACGATGTCGGGCCACTCCAGCCCGGGCCCCCCGCAGGCTCCGCACGCCTTGCAGACCGCTGAGGTCGCAGCCGCGGAGCTCACACAGCTTCAGTCGGGCGCCACGAAAGTCCGCGCACGTCAGGTCGCAGTGGTGGAAGCGGACGGACTCGAGCTGAGCCTCGAGGAAGTCTGTCTGGGCGAGCAGGCAGTCGTCGAAGGTCACGCGCAAGAGACGGGAGAATCCGAACGACGCCAGGTCGACGCGGCAGCCCCGGATCGTGACGTCACAAAGTCGCCTCCTGAAGCTGGAACCCTGTGAGCCGGGTCGTCTCGATCGTCGTCCGCCTGACGCTCGCTCCGCCAGCTTGCACGTTCGCGAGGTTGCAGGCGATCAGCTTGCTGTCTGCGAGCGTGAGGCTCTCGAGCCGCGAGCCCGAGACATCGACGTTGGTCAGCCTGGCGGTCTGAAAGCTCACACCGCCCGCGTGTTGATCGGGTATCGCGGCGTTGGCCAGTTCGATCTCCTCGTAGCGGGCATCTTGAGCCAGGACGCCGAGTGGCACCTGCTCGAGCTGGGAGGGCAGCTCAGGTGGCCGCGGTTCCTTAGCGCCGGGAGGCATCTCTCCCGCGGGTCACGGCGCGCGCTCCCCCTCGATGTAGCCGACCGCGTCCTCGGCGCGGAAGTGATAGTGGACGCCGCCATCGTCCGGCCGGCGCTCGGCCACCGAGAGCGTGCCGGAGTCGGGTCGGATCACGATGTCCGGCTGCTGGTTGGAGAACGCGAGGAAGCGGATCGGCTCGTCCGTCCGGTTGACGAGCTGGTGCGCGCCGCCTTCGCCGACCAGGAACGACATGACCGCGCCCTCCTCCAGCTTACGCCAGCCCTCGGGTGTTCGCAGCGATGGGCGGCCGGCGAGGACGACGATCACCTCCTCCTCGGCGAGGTGAAAATGGTACGGATAGGCCGCCTCGCCCGGGGGGACCTCGAACAGGCTCACGCCGAGCTTCTGCGAGCCCAGCTGGCGCCCGATTCGCGCGCGGAGGCAGGAGAAGCCGGGATACTCGCGCGGCTCGTCGAAAAGGGGACGATTGATGTTCGGAGAGTTCATACGGTCCACGGTCCAATGCTCTGCGCACACGATACGCCGATGCGGAACCCCAACCGATGTAAGATCGTCCCGGCTGGCGGAACGAATCGACATCAGTCCGCACCGCAGCCGGCCCGCGTCCGGTCCTCACGGTGTCCGGCGACCGCCACCCGCTCACCCTCGGCTCCCGCCGGCCTCGCTTTCAGCCAAACGCGCCGCCTCGACCCCGTAAGTCAGCCCGAAGATCAGCTCGCCGCCGTCGCACCAGCATCCACGGGCGTGCTCGTTGAGGACCTGCGAGCCGAGCAGACCGAGCGGCGGGCCAATCGACGCCCGGCTCAACGCGGCCGCGAGCATCCGCCGCCCCAGAGCGACCCACCGCCCCGCCGAATTGCCACACGGGGCCGGAATAGAACGGCACGCCGCCGCCAGGTGCAGCAGCCCCGCTGCGGTGATGACCCCGGCGGACGCGTCGACGGGGCCATCCGGCGGCGCGTCGTAGTCCCACAGCGGGATCCCGCCGGCGGGAAGATGGCGCGCGACGTAGTCGGCGGCCCGGAGCGCGACTCCCAGCAGCCCCGGGTCATGCAGGGCGAGCGCGGCCTGCGCGAATCCGTACACGGCCCACCCCTCGCCCCGTGACCAGGTGCTCGAGTTCGACAGACCCTGGTGCGTGTGGATCAAGAGCACCCGGCCGGTGGTCCTGTCGAAGTGGACCGACTGGGCCGTCGATCCGTCGGGGCGGACGAGCAACGACGCCACGGCGTGCGCGTGGTGCGAGGCCAACCGCGCGTACGCAGGATTCCCGGTGACGCGGGTCGCCCAAGGCAGAATCGCGATGTTCATCATGCTGTCGACGATCGTGTCCGCATCGGGACCCCGGTCGGTCGTCGGGATCGTGCCCGCGCCTGGGTTGCTCGCCGCCAGCGCCAGCAGCTCGTCCGCAGCGCTGAGGACACTCTGCTTCAAACGCGCGCACAGCGTTGGCGTCGTGCGCCGGGACGACCCGCGGCACAGCGCGCGCCAAGCGGCAAGCGACGACTCCCCGTACATGAACCCGACGTCGTGCGTGTCGGTGCGCTCAGCGCCGAGGTGCCCGACCGTGGCCGCAAGCGCCCAGCCCGCGAACAGCGCGCGCCCCGATGCCGGCCCGATCCCGGCCCCCTCCCACAGCGCGCCCGGCCAGAAGCCGCTCGTCCAGTCGGATGCCGAGGCATAGTGGACCCGGTCGGCCACGTCGGCACCGACCGGGAACCGACCAGACGGGATGCGCGCGTGCAGCTCGGCGAGCCTGTGCAGCAGTAGCGACCCGCGATCCGCGGCATCGCTGACGATCAACGCCTCGATGCTCGCCCGGCCCCGGCTGACGCGCAGCGTGAGCCTGCTGCCCCCACCCGCCCGGACCCGCGAGGAGCGACCATCGATCGCCAGCTCGGAGCCGGTGAGCTCGACGTGGTGCCAGCCCCCCCCGCGCCAGCCCACCCGCTGCGGCAGCGCCTCGGCGCTCAGCGAGACCGAGCGGCCGTCATGGCCCGGCGCTAGCCCGAGCTCGAGCCTGCTGCGGGGAGCCAGTCGCAGGTCAAACGAGACGACCCACGCCCGCCCGGGAAGCCCGACCATCTCCGGGCGACCGGTGCGCAACGACAGGTGCGCCACGACCTGGACCGGGCCGAGACCGATCGAGGGGCGAGAGCCGGTGCCGCGCGCGGTCGAAGCGCTTCCGTGGCCAGCGCCACGTGAACAGCCACTGACGGCCAGAACCGCCAGCGCGACCAGGAGCGCGAGTGTCGCGCCCGCCGGCCGCCGGTAGCTACTCAGCGTCGGCGGAAGCGGGGTCCGGGGGCGTCTTTGGCTCTGAGTCCCCGTCGTCCTCGGCTTCGCCACCACCCTCGGCGCCGACGCCCACTGGGGTCGGCTTCGGAACGCCAGCGATCACCGTCAGGCGAACCTCCTCGTCGCTGGGGTCCTCCTCCGGTGTGGGCTCGACCAGCACGGTCGAGCCGGACGGCACCTGGGAGCGCAGGACGAAGTCCGCGAGTGGATCCTCGATATAGCGCTGGATCGCGCGACGCAGCGGTCGCGCTCCCATCGACGGGTCCCAGCCCTTGTCGACCAGCATGTCCTTGGCCGGGTCGGAGAGCTCGAGCTGGAGCTCGCGCTCGGCCATCGACTCGCGGATCCGCCGCAGCAGCAGATCGACGATCTCCTTGATCTGGTCCTTGGCGAGCTTGTGGAAGACGATCACCTCGTCGATCCGGTTCAGGAACTCGGGCCGGAAGACCTTCTTCAGCTCGCCCATGATCCGGCCCTTCATGTCGTCGTAGGTGATGCCGGTCTCGTCGTCGGAGACGGCAAACCCGAGCGGCGTATTGCGCGCGATCTCCGAGGCCCCGATGTTCGAGGTCATGATCACGATGCAGTGACGGAAGTCGACCGTCCGCCCCTGGGCGTCGGTGAGCCGGCCGTCCTCGAGGATCTGCAAAAGGATGTTGAACACGTCCGGATGGGCCTTCTCGATCTCGTCNNGGCTTGCGCCGCACGGCCTCGGTCAGCTGACCGCCCTCGTCGTATCCGATGTAGCCGGGGGGCGAGCCGACGAGCCGCGAGACCGCGTGCTTCTCCATGTACTCCGACATGTCGATCCGGATCATCGTCTCCTCGTCACCGAACAGGAACTCGGCGAGCGTCCGGGCGAGCTCGGTCTTGCCCACGCCCGAGGGGCCGAGGAAGATGAACGAGCCGGTCGGGCGCTTGGGGTCCTTGAGCCCGGCGCGCGAGCGCCGGATCGCCTTCGAGACGACCTCGATCGCGGGGTGCTGGCCGATCACGCGCTTGTGCAGCTCGTCCTCCATCCGCATCAGCTTGGCGGTCTCGGCCTCGGTCAGCTTGAACACCGGGATACCTGTCCACATCGAGACGATGTCGGCGATCTCCTCCTCACCGATCGACGGGCGCTCGGTCGACTCGCCGGCCTCCCACTGGTCGGCGAGCTCGCGCTTGCGCTGGGTCAGCCGGCGCTCCTTGTCGCGCAGGTTCGCCGCCTTCTCGAACTCCTGGGACTCGATCGCCTCCTCCTTGCCGCGGCGGGTCTCCTCGATCTCGGTCTCGAGCTCGCGGAACACGGGCGGTGCCGTCATCGACTTGATCCGCATCCGTGAGGCGGCCTCGTCGACGAGGTCGATTGCCTTGTCGGGCAGGAAGCGATCGGCGATGTAGCGGTCGGCAAGGTCGGCTGCGGCCTCGAGCGCCTCGTCGGTGATGTTGACCTTGTGGTGCTGCTCGTAGCGGTCGCGCAGCCCCTTGAGGATCTGGACGCTCTCCTCGGTGGAGGGCTGGTCGACGGTGATCTTCTGGAACCGGCGCTCGAGCGCGGAGTCGCGCTCGAGGTACTTGCGGTACTCCTCGAGCGTGGTCGCGCCGATCGTCTGCAGCTCGCCGCGGGCGAGCGCGGGCTTGAGGATCGAAGCCGCGTCGATCGCCCCCTCGGCGGCGCCGGCGCCGACGAGGTTGTGGAGCTCGTCGATGAACAGGATGA
>QHBV01000061.1 GCA_003244035.1 Solirubrobacterales bacterium
AGACGCTGACCGACCCGTCCTACTGCGGCCAGATCGTCGCCATGACCGCGCCGCACATCGGCAATACCGGTATCAACGACGAGGACGACGAATCACGCCGGATCTGGGTGAGCGGGTTCGTGATCAGGGATCTGAGCCCGGTGGCGTCCAGCTGGCGGGCCGCCAGGACCCTGGACGACCAGCTCAAGGCCAGCGGCGTGACCGCGATCGCGATCACCGGGACCCGGGCGCTGACGCTGCGGCTGCGGGAGCGGGGCGCGATGCGGGCCGCGATCAGCACGACCGCCGCCGATCCGGCTGAGCTGGCCGACCTGGCCGAGCGGGTCAGGCAGGGCCCGGCCATGACCGGCGCGGACCTGGCCCGCGAGGTGAGCACGGCCGAGCCTTACGTCGTCGCGCCGCCGCCCGGGACCCCGGTCAGGTTCCGGGTCGCCGCCGTCGACCTCGGCATCAAGGCCGCCACCCCGGCGGCGCTGGCCGCGCTCGGCTGCGAGGTGCGGGTGCTGCCCGCGACCAGCACGGCCGCGCAGGTCCTGGCCGGCGATCCGGACGGCGTGTTCTTCTCCAACGGGCCGGGCGACCCGGCCGCCTGCGGCTACGCCGTCGAGGCGATGCGCGGCGTGCTCGCGGCCGGCCCGCCGCTGTTCGGCATCTGCCTGGGCAGCCAGATCCTGGGCCTGGCGCTGGGGCTGGACACGTACAAGCTCAGGTTCGGCCACCGCGGCGTGAACCAGCCGGTCCAGGACCTGCGCACCGGCCGGGTTCAGATCACCAGCCACAACCACGGCTTCGCGGTCGCGATGCCGGCCGGGCGCCAGGCCGGTGCCGGGGCGGTCACCTTCGGCACCGACTTCGGGCCCGCCGAGGTCACTCATGTGAACCTGAATGACGGGGTGATGGAGGGCCTGCGCCTGGCCGGCCGGCCGGCGTTCGCCGTGCAGTATCACCCCGAGGCGGCGCCCGGGCCGCATGACGCGAGTTCGCTGTTCGGGGAGTTCTGCTCGCTGATGGAGCGCGGCCGGTGACCGGCCAGGCCCGGCCCAGCCCGCGAGCGACCGGGAGGTGCGATGCCCAGGCGCGCTGACCTGCACTCCGTGCTGGTGATCGGCTCGGGTCCGATCGTGATCGGCCAGGCCTGCGAGTTCGACTACTCCGGCACCCAGGCCTGCCGGGTGCTGCGCGAGGAGGGGATCAGGGTCAGCCTGGTCAACTCCAATCCGGCGACGATCATGACCGATCCCGAGTTCGCCGACGCCACCTACGTGGAGCCGATCACCCTTGACGTCCTGGAGAAGGTCATCGCGGCCGAGCGGCCGGACGCGATCCTGGCGACCCTCGGCGGCCAGACCGCGCTCAACGCCGCGGTCGCGCTGCACGAGGCAGGCATCCTGGCCGCCTACGGGGTCGAGCTGATCGGCGCCGACATCGAGGCGATCAGGGCGGGCGAGGACCGCAGCCGGTTCAAGGAGATCGTTACCGGGCTCGGCGGCGAGGTGCCGCGCAGCGCGATCTGCCAGGCGATGGACGAGTGCGAGGCGGCGGCCGCCGAGCTAGGCTTCCCGCTGGTCGTGCGGCCGTCGTTCACCCTCGGCGGCTCCGGGTCAGGGATCGCCCGCGACCTGGCCGAGCTGCACCGGATCGCCGGGCACGGCCTGGACGCCAGCCCGGTCACCGAGGTGCTGCTGGAGGAGTCGATCCTGGGCTGGAAGGAGTACGAGCTCGAGCTGATGCGGGACCGCAACGACAACGTCGTGGTGGTCTGCTCGATCGAGAACGTGGACCCGATGGGCGTGCACACCGGCGACTCGGTGACCGTCGCCCCGGCGATGACCCTGACCGACCGGGAGTACCAGGCGATGCGCGACCTGGCGATCGCGGTGCTGCGCGCTGTCGGGGTGGACACCGGCGGCTGCAACATCCAGTTCGCGGTCGACCCGCGCACTGGCCGGATGGTCGTGATCGAGCTGAACCCGCGGGTGTCCAGGTCCAGCGCCCTGGCGTCGAAGGCGACCGGGTTCCCGATCGCGAAGATCGCGGCCCGGCTCGCGATCGGGTACACGCTGGACGAGATCCGCAACGACATCACCGAGCAGACGCCGGCCAGCTTCGAGCCC
>QHBV01000062.1 GCA_003244035.1 Solirubrobacterales bacterium
CCGCCCTCCTCTTCACACGCATCCACAACTTCTGGGCATAGCTCGTTCATCATGGTCAAAGGAAGCTCCTTCGACCGCTGCCGGGACACGTCGGGGAGTTGCGCCGGATACACAGCGCGCTTGCAGGTGCTGGGACCTGCGTGACCCCAGGCGTCCCGGTTCAAGGACGGAGGATCGCAAACCGATGCCCGCCGCATCCTCAACGGCCGCCGCCAGCGCTCATCGCTCTTGCCCTCGCAGCTCGGGCAGCGAGGCCCAGAGTGCGTCCAGACTGGACGGGCCTCGGTCAGCTGTCCCAGCATTTGGCTTGACGGTCGACTCAAGCAGTGGATCGTGCAACTGAAGCCGGAGCCCATGACCGCTCAGTTTCCAGGGCTCCCTCTCACGACGCGGCGTCTGCCGCTCTTGCCGCAGCAACGGACGACGAGTTGGTGCTCGCGGCCACAACACGCGCAGAGATTCTCGTCGGACCCGCTCGAGCAGGAGGCCCGGCGCTTACGACCGCGGGGGGCTTCGTCGACGGATGCCCAACCGTTCCCGTCACTGCCTCGATTGCCGACGAAGCGGCTGCCCTCAAGGCGCGTCACCGCGCGCTAAGCCTGCCCGACGCCGTCGCCCTGGTCATCGCCGATGTGATCGACGCCGATGCCGTCTGGACGTTCGATCGTCGCTGGGGCGGCCTCGACCACCGGGTTGCCTGTCCATGAAAGGCGTGGACGCCTGGACTGGACGTGGTTCGAGCGAGCGGCCTGAGGCGGTGAGACATCGCGCTCGGTCGGCGATCCGCGAAGAGGTCCAGCGCCTGTCGGCGGACAAGCGCGTGGGCCTCAAGCGCAGCCGGTGGCGATCGCCAGCGCCCGGCAGACTGCGTGCAGGCGATCCGGTCCGAGCCGCGTGATTCGCTCCACGGCGAGGATTTTCGGGACCACCCGCACGTCGTCGAGCACGATCATGCACTCATCCGGCATACCGTCCTCGCGACCGAGCGCCACGGCCGTGGGGATCTCGCGTGGCGTTCGGGTGATCCCGGCGGCGAGCACGCTGTGCAGCACTGTGATCGCGGCGTCACGAGTCAGGATCAGCATCGGGCGCCGTCCCAGCTCCGGGATCTCGAACCACCAGACCTCGCCCCGGCTCACCACGGCTCGGCGGCGATGTACTCGCGCAGCTGCCGCTCCGCGCCCGGATCCTCAGGCTGAGGGTAGCGCCTGTAGCCGGCGACGATCTGACGGTCGAGCTCCGCCTGGAGATCGTCCTCGACGTACCCCGCCACCGCCTCGCGGATCACCTGAGAGCGAGAGACACCGGTTCGAGCCGCGCGCCGGTCGAGTGCGCGTATGAGCTCGTCCGATAGCTGAACCATCGTTTGCACCCGAGCCATTGGCAGATCATAGCCCGATGGTCGGGGTACAATGCACCTCGTGCCGCGCCGCGTGGTCATTCTCGGGTCCACCGGGTCGATCGGCGTACAGGCGCTTGATGTCGTCTCGCGTAGCCCCGAGGAGCTGCGGGTGGTCGCGCTCAGCGCGCAGAGTGCGTGGGAGCCACTGATCGAGCAGGCGCGCGAGCAAGGCGTGACACGGATAGCGCTGGCCGACGGCGATGCCGCCGCCTGTGCGGGCGAGGCCTGGACGGGTGGCGAGGTGCTCGCCGGGCCCGAGGGGCTGGTGCGGCTGATCACCGAGTGCGACTGCGACATCGTCCTGAACGCGATCGTCGGATCGGCGGGTCTCGTCCCCACCGTCGCCACGCTCGGCGAGGGGATCGACCTGGCGCTCGCGAACAAGGAGTCGCTCGTCGTCGGCGGCGAGCTCGTCACGGCGCTGGCCGAGGCCACCGGTGCGGCGATCATCCCGGTCGATTCCGAGCACTCGGCGCTGCACCAGCTGCTGGCGTGCGAGCGCCCAGGAACCGTCGATCGGCTGATCCTGACGGCATCGGGCGGCCCCTTCCGCGGCCGCAGCGCGGCGGAGCTCGAGGACGTGACCGTCGAGCAGGCGCTCGCCCATCCGACCTGGGAGATGGGCGGCAAGATCACGATCGACTCGGCGACGCTGATGAACAAAGGGCTCGAGCTGATCGAGGCCCACCACCTGTTCGGCACGCCGTACGAGCAGATCGACGTGGTCGTGCATCCCCAGTCGATCGTGCACAGCCTGATCCAGCTGTGCGACGGGGCGACACTCGCACACCTCGGCTATCCCGACATGCGGGTTCCGATCTCCTACGCGCTGCACCACCCCGAGCGCGTCGACGTGCCGGTGGCGCCGCTGGACCTCGTGGCGCTCGGCTCGCTCACGTTCGAGCCTGTAGACGAGGCGACGTTCGCTTGTCTGCGGCTGGCGCGCGAGGCCGCGAAGACAGGGGGGACGGCGCCGTGCACGCTGAACGCCGCCAACGAGGTGGCCGTGCACGCGTTCCTCGGCGGCCGCCTGCGCTTCCCGCAGATCGCGGCCGTCATCGAGCAGACGCTTGCACTGAGAGGTGCAAAGCAGGTCCACTCGTTTGACTCACTGGCGGACGCCGACGCGCGGGCGCGCAGCGCAGCATCCGAGCTTGTCGCGGCGTTTGCTTCGGCGTGAACTTCAAACGTGGCTGAGGCGACATATTTCGTCGGGGCCAGGCTCGGCGCTGGCTCGGAGTCGATCTTCCTGCATGGCCTTCGGAAGCTGGATGTCGAGAGCCCAGGCCCAGAGGACTTCACGCGGATGTCGGAGCTTGTCGCCGAGTACGCCGACTTTCCGCTTGGGGGCACCGACGCCTCCGTGATCGCGCTGGCCGAGCGCCTGGATGCCTTCATCGTCGTGACGCTCGACAGGCGTCACTTCGCTGCCGTCAGACCCCGCCACCGCGAGGCGTTCGAGCTGCTTCCGTGAACCAGCGCCGGGACCGCCTGCCACACTGAGTCCTCCATGTCCTACGTTCTTGCTGCTCTCGGCTTCGCCGCGCTGATCATCCTGCACGAAGCGGGCCACTTCGCAGTGGCCAAGGCGGTGGGCATGCGGGTGGAGCGGTTCTCGCTGTTCTTCGGCCCGTTGCTGGTGAAGTTCAGGCGGGGTGAGACCGAGTACGGGATCGGCCCGATCCCGCTGGGTGGCTACGTGAAGATCACTGGGATGAACCCCAACGAGGAGCTCTCGCCGGAGGTCGCACCACGGGCGTATTACAACCAGCCGCCATGGAAACGGATCGCAGTGATCCTGGCCGGACCGGCGGTCAACCTGGTGATCGCGTTCCTGCTGATCGCCGGCATCTACTGGTCCCAGGGCGAGGTGGTGACGCGCCACGGGCAACCCATCTCCACGGTCGCCTCTCCGCTGCAGGCGCCCGCCTCGTCCTACTTGAAGGCAGGGGACCAGTTCGTTGCGGTCGACGGCAAGCGCAACCTCTCGCCCGACCAGATCTCGAACCAGATCAGCAGCGATCGCTGCCCTGCTGCGACGACCCCTGGATGCCAGGGCAAGGCGCCGGTGAGGCTGCTCGTACGACGGCATGGAGAGCTCCTCGCGCTCTCGATTCTCCCCCGTTACGACGCGGCCACCCGGCGCATGCGGATCGGTTTCGAGCTTGGAGCGCTGCTGCGACCGCAAGGACCGCTGGGCGCCGCCGGTCAGAGCATCGACCAGATGTGGTTCGTGACCACCACCACCGTGTCCACGATTGCGAGGCTGTTCGAGCCGAAGGTCCGCAAGCAGGTGCATGGCATCGTCGCGGGGTTCACCGTGACCCAGCAGCGATTCGCCTTCGACACGGTTGAGGCATTGTTCACGCTTGCGCTGATCTCGCTGTCCTTGGCGATCATCAACCTGTTCCCGTTCCTGCCGCTGGATGGAGGCCACGTGTTCTGGGCACTCGCGGAGAAGATCAGGGGCCGCCGGATCTCCTTCGCTGTGATGGAGCGAGCCGGGGTCGTGGGGTTCGTGCTGATCGTGATGCTGTTCGTGATCGGGCTGAGCAACGACATCTCGACGCTCGCGGGAGGTAAGGGATTCAATGTGCGGTAGGGGGGAGCCGGGTCGCTTCGAGTGAGGCCGGCGTGGGCGCGGGCGGGGCTGGCGCTGCTCGCGTCCCGGGTCGTGGTGTGGATTGCCGCGCTGGTCGGTGGCCACGGCGCGATCTCCTCCCCGTTCGACCACTGGGACGCCCTTCACCTGCTGGCGATCGCCAGGCACGGCTATCCGCCCCACGACGACCAGCAGTGGTCGTTTTTCCCGCTGTACCCGTTGCTGGCGCGCTCGCTGTGGACCGGGGTGGCGATCTCGATCGTTTCGTTCTGGGTCGCGCTGGTGGCGATCGACATGATCGCCACCAGCGAGCTCGGCCCGGAGGTCGGCGCGCGCGCGGTCTGGATCGCTGCGTTCTTTCCCGCCTCGCTGTTCCTGACCGCGTACTACACCGAGGGCCTGTTCCTGGCGCTGTCGGCGGGGGCGGTGCTCGCCGCGCGTCGCGATCGGCCGGCGATCGCCGCGCTGCTCGGGCTTGGCGCGGCCGCGACCCGCAGCGTGGGGATCGCGCTCGCGCCGGCGTTGTTGCTGCTCGTCACGAGGCGATCGATCCGGGCGCGTCTGCTGGCGGCCAGTGGGCCCCTGCTCGGGCTGGGGGCCGTTCTCGGCTACGCCTACCTGCGAGCCGGCGACGCGCTCGCCCCGATCCACGCCGAGCGGGTCTGGGGCCGGCTCTTTCACGGCCCGTTCGCTGCGGCGCTGCCGGCCGCACGCGATGCCCTCCAAGCGATTATCGGGGCATCCCACCCCGATTGGGCGTTCGAGCCGGGCTGGCTGCGCTTCACCCAGTTCTGCTTCCTGCTGGTGGCCGCGGGGGTCGTGGTGTGGACGCTGCGCAGGCTCCCACTCGGCTATGGCGCCTATCTGGTGCTCGCTCTGGCGCTACCGCTGAGCACGTTCTGGCCTCAACACCCGCTGATGTCGTTCGTCCGCTTCCTCGCGGTCCTGTTCCCGGTGTACGTGTGCCTCGGCACGGTCCGCCGGCGCGCTGGGCAGCTCGCGATCCTGTCGCTCGAGGGAGGCCTGCTGATCGTGCTCTCATGGAACTTCGGCGCGGGTCTGTGGGTGAGTTGATCCTCTAGGCTCCCGTCCGCATGACGCGCGCGATAGTCACGGGCGGGGCGGGCTTCATCGGGTCGCACGTCGTCGAGGCCCTGCTCGAGGCGCGCCAGGAGGTGACGGTTATCGACGATCTCTCGTCGGGAGACCCTCGCCGCGTCGCGCCGGGCGCCGATTTTCGCCGCCTGGACATCGTCGATCGATCGGCACTCGACGCGGTCATAGACGAGGTGCGCCCGGAGGCGATCTTTCATCTCGCTGCGCAAGCGAGCGTGACCGTGTCGGTGAGCGATCCCGCCCGCGATTGCACCGTCAACGTCCTGGGGACGCTGAACCTGCTCGAAGCCGCCAGCCGCTACCACGCGCCGGTGGTCTTCACCTCCACTGGCGGGGCGCTGTATGGCGACGATGCGCCGATACCGACGCCCGAGGATCGGATACCGGTGCCGGTTGCGCCCTACGGAGCGTCGAAATGGGCCGCTGAGGCGTACGTCAAGACATGGTCGGTGGCCTCCGGAGTCCCGCATTCGATCTGTCGGCTCGGCAACGTCTACGGGCCGCGGCAGAGCCCGCACGGAGAGGCGGGAGTCGTCTCGATCTTCGCCCATCACTTGTACAAGGGCCGGCCCCCCAGGATCTTCGGGTACGGCAAGCCGACGCGCGACTACGTGCACGTCGCCGACGTCGTCGCCGCGTTGCGCAGCGCGTCGGGGAAACGGGGCATCTTCAACATCGCGACGGGGATCGAAACGGATGTGATGTCGGTCTGGCACGAGCTGCAGCGGGCCTCGGGGGTCGAGCTCGAGCCCGAGCTCGCCCCGCTGCGGGCGGGCGAGCTCGAGCGCAGCTGCCTCGACTCGTCGCTGGCGCAGCGTGAGCTCGGCTGGCGCGCGCGGGTGTCCTTGTCCGAGGGCCTGCCCGAGACCTACCACGCCCTGATCGCCGAGTTCGAGCGGGACGGTCAGGATTCGTAGTCCAGACGGCCCTCCTGGATCGCGCTCGACGACTTCGGTGCCGGCTACAGCTCCCTTCGCCCTCGACGGGAGGAAGCGCTCAGGGCGCCGGGTTGGTCGCCACCACCGGCGGATCTGATCATCACGTGCTTGGTATGATCTTGACTCATGGTAGAGCGAGTAAAGAATCAGGGTGACCCGTCCGCGTACAGACGCGGCCCCGGCCGGACGCGGATCTCGGCCAAGCATCAAGTCACGATTCCGCTGGGCGCGTTCACCGACGCCGGTTTCGAGCCCGGCGACGCGGTGAGAGTCGAGGCGATCGGGCCAGGACGGCTTGTGCTGACGCGCCAGGATGCGCTGCTCGAGGAGTTCAGCGGAGCCCTGACGACAGGCGGGGCGCTGCGCGATTCCGTCGAAGCGCTCCGTGACGAATGGGCATAGCCCTACTGGACTCCAACACGGTCATCGGCTTCCTTGACGCTGACGATCACTTGCACCGAGTCGCCGACGCTGCGGTGAGGGCGGCAGCGACCGAGCACGTGTTCGCCGTTTCCGTCGTGACGGTAGCCGAGCTACTCACCGGTGCCAAGCTCGGCCATCACGACGAGCGGACAGTGCGCCGCTTCTTTGCCCGGACTATCAGCCGCCGGATCCCGCTCGACGACCGCGCCGCCGAGCGGGCCGCCGAGCTGCGGGCTGCTCAGAAGACGTTGAAAATGCCCGATGCGTTGATCCTTGCGACCGCCGACTTGAACGCTGACTTCGTGCTCACGGGCGACGAGCAATGGCTCAAAGCCCGGGGGCTGAACTGCAAGCTGCGGTACATCGCCGGCGTCTAAGGGCCCGTAGATAAACAAC
>QHBV01000063.1 GCA_003244035.1 Solirubrobacterales bacterium
GCTGCGTCAGACGCTCGATGAGGCCCGCCGCGGAACTCTTGCCGGCTTGGTCAAGACGCGCGAACTTCGCGGATGCAGGGGCCGGTTCCTGCGCTAGGAGGATGGCAATCGCATGGCTTCGACGGTCGAGGGCTATCGCTCGATCATCCGGGTCCACCTGCCGCCGGCGTCGGTCAGGTGCAGTTGCCAGACCTTTCCCATGGCCCGGGCAGGACTCGAACCTGCGCGCGACGGATTATGAGACGCGCGTTTCCCCTTCACCTGCGGTGTTTGCGGGGGTGCGCGTCACCCGCGCGCCACTTGGCGGGACGGCCAAAGCGGTCTTCTCAGTCTCGGTAGGCGCGCCCTCGAGGCAGCACGCGGAGAACGACCACGACGCCCGCCTGGCGGTCGCGGCGGAAGCGCACGCGCCAGTCCCGACCCGTAGCCGGGACTCACCACCGGTTACGGTCAGGTGGCGCACGTCGCCCGTTCCGTCGTTGGCGAGGCGCTCCAGCGCGTCGAGCACTCGTCGTTGCACCGGCGGGTCAAGCCGGCCAAGCTCGCGTCGCGCCTGAGTCGTGTACTCGAGGTTCAACGCCCGGCGCGCCTAGGCGCCGAGCAGCTCGCGTCGGACCTGCGCGTGCGGGATCGTCTCGCCGCGGTCGGCCTGCTCTCGCGCCTGCCGCGTGAGGTCGTCATCGAGGCCGGGCTCGTCGTCTGCCGGCGCGGAATCGAGCAGGCGGTCGAGCGCAGACGCCGAGTGTTCGTCCTGCTGGCGGAGATGCTCCTTCGCGGGCATGCGCCTAACCATATCAACGCTCGGTCGGAGCCCACCGCGGCGCTCAGAACCCGCCCGGGGACACGCCCGCGTTGCACGTTTCGGGACACCGTGGGGACACGTTCGACTCTCATCGAACAATCCCGACGCCCTAGAAAGTGCTGATTAGCAGCGCCTTCTCCATGGCCCGGGCAGGACTCGAACCTGCGCGCGACGGATTATGAGTTCCGTACGCCTCGTGATCCCCAGTGTTTACAGGCCCGCCAACACAGGGGAAGTGCGCTCACATCAGGTCAGATTCGCTCAGTTGGGTACCCGCGGGTACTCGCTCAGCGCCGGCGACGAGCTGTCCGAGACGGTCGGCCGCGGCGTGCTGCGGCGTGTGGTGCACGTAGATCATCGTCGTCTGAATGTCGGCGTGGCCCATGTAGGCCTGCACGTCCGAGAGCGGGAACGCCTGCACCGCGAGTGTCCCGAACGTGTGCCTCAGATCGTGGAACACGAACAGCTTGCCGGTCCCGCGGTCGCGGTCGATCCCGGCGGCAATCAAAGCCTCGTACAGCGTGCCGCGGATCGCCCCGTCATTGAGCGTCTCGCCGCCGTCGTCGCAGAACACGCGATCCGATGCGCCGGTGAAGCGCTCCCGGCGGCTTAGGCCATCCAGCGCCGCGCCGGCGACGTCGATCAGCGGCACCGATCGCGCCTGCCCCGACTTCGGCGGGCCCTCCTCGGTGTCCGCGGCGCCGTAGTGCGAGCGGCGCACGAGCACGATCCGGTTTGCAAAGTCGACGTCGCGCCAGCGCAACGCGCGCAGCTCCCCGAGCCGCACGCCCGTGAACGCGGCGACGAGAATCAGCGCGGCGTCCTGCTCGGTCGTGGTCGCCCGCGCAACCGCCTGAACCTCGACGGGGGATAGCACCGCGAACTCAGTCCGGCGCCTGACCGTGACCCGCTCAGCCTCGGCCGCCGGATTGACCGTGATCCAGCCGCGGCGGCCGGCGAAGCGGTAGATCCCGTGCAACAGCACCATCGTCTTCTGCGTGGTCCGCGACGAGAGCTCGGCCAACATCTCGCCGCGCAGCCGCTCGACCTCGTCGACGGTGATCCCCGACAGCGGGCGGTCCCCGAACCGCGGCAGCAGGTAGCGGCCCACGGTGTTGCGGTAGTCGCGCACGGTCGACGGGGCACGGTTGCGATCGTGCTCGACGTAGTGCAACCAAGCGGTCGTGGCGTAGGAGAACAGGACCGAGTCGTCGCCGCGATCGGGCACGCGTCCGAGGTCGGTCAGGAAGTCGCGCAGAGCGTCCTGCGCGCGCTTACGGGGCCAGTCGGAGACGGGACCAAGCTTGCGCTTGATCTGACGTCCGTCGCGATCCCGGGCCTTGAAGTAGTAGACCGGTCCGGTCCGCCGCTGAACGACGATCAGCACGCCTGTTACGCGGGCCATTAGAGTGTCTCTCCCGCCGTGCTGTTCCTGCGCACGTACTCGGTGAGCGCGACTCGCACCTCAGCCGCAAGCGACCGCTCGTGCGCCCGGGCGACCAGTCGAACCTGCTCGAGGAGATCCCGGGGAACGCGTACGGTCGTGTCCTTCGCCGTGTCCTGCGATGTATTCATCATGGCTTCACCATAGCACCACGACGTATACGTCGCTCTCACAACCCGGGCTTCAGCCCTGAATCCTGAGACCGGCCTGGACCTCGATGTAGCGACCCGCACCACTCGTCCAGCTTGTCGGCGTCGAAGCGCACGTAACGGCCGAGCCGAACATGTGGGATGCGATCCGCTCGCGCCTCGGCCAAGACCCACGACTTCGGGACGCTCAGGAACTCCGCGGCGCCCTCGGCGTCAAGCAGCGGCCGGCTCATCACCGGTTCGCCGCCTGCTCGCGGAACGCCGCCGAGCGGCAGCTTCCGGGCTTGTAGCGCCAGATCCGCTCCGTATGAGCGGGCGGGACGGCGGTCCAGACCCGGACGCTCACCGTTCGCCCCATCAGGCGGGCAGCCCTGGCGTGCGCTTGCACACCGGTTCGCCCGCGGCGTCGCAGAACGCAGCCGGTCCTGCGCCCGGGCCGATCATGCGAACTTTCTTGCGGCGGCGTGCCGGCTGGTCCAGCTCTCGGTTCTCCCAGTGCTCCCGGTGGGTTTGCAAGAGTTCCTTACGCGAGGACGCCTTAAGGGAAAAAGTTGGAACTTCACCGGGAGCACCGAGAGCAGCCCCGGAATTGTTGGGGTGAACACTGGGAGCACCGCTCCCGGTGCTCCCAGTGTCGAGCCCCGCAGCAGTCAGGTTGCGGGCACTCACGACAGCCGCACCCCGGCGTAGGCGTACCCCGACTGCGGCCGTACCCTCTTGATTCCGTGCCGGGCAACGGCCTCGCCCAGCCGCGCGGACTGCATGGCGCTCTCGCCTTCCTGCTCGCACCACGTTGCGTACACCTCCCGGAACTCGGCGGCGGGCACGCGCGCGTCTTCGGAGAGCTCGCAGCGGTCTGCGAGAAATCGACCGACCTGGTCCTCGCTCTCGCGGTAGGCGCCCGTCGCCGAGTCAATCGCTCCCGCCGAGCCCAGCGCTCTCTCGTGCCAGTTGCGTGCGCCGGCGATGCGCCACGCGAGGATTCCTTCGGCCTCGGTCTTGAGTCTGCCGCTCAGCGTCTTGTCCTCGCGACGACCTCGGAAGTTCTGCTCAAACGGGATCAGTCGCACGCGGCGCCACATCGCCTCGTCGGCGGCGTCGATCCGTGGTCGATGGTTCGTCAGTAGTAGGAGCTTGAACGCTGGCTTGTACGTGAACTGCTGCCCATAGGGCTCGCGGCAGACGATCTCGTCACCGCCGGTGATCTTCTTGACGACCTCGGTGTCGAGGAAGCGTCGCCCGCCCGGTTCGCTGCAGGTGACCATCCGTGCTCGTCGGAGCGCCGCGAGATCCTCGCGGAGTTCCCGGCCATGCGGCTTGAGGGCCGCGAACGTCTGAAAGGCCGCCTCAGCGGCGAATTCGCCCGAGGTGTTCTTCAGCGCGTCGACGAGCGTGCTCTTGCCGTTCGCGCCGTCGCCGTAGAGGATCGCGAAGCACTGCTCGCGCGTGTCGCCAGTCAGGCAGTAGCCCGCCCAGCGCTGCATGAAGTCGACCAGTTCCTGGTCTCCAGCGAATACGTCGTCGAGGAACCGCAGCCAAGACGGCGAAGGCGCCTCGGGCCGATAGTTGAGCGCGACTCCGCTCGTGATCAGATCCGCCGGGCTCGATGGCCTAAGTTGGCCGGTGCGCAAGTCGACAGTGCCGTTCCCGCAGCTCAGCAGGTATGGGTCGCGGTCGATCGCTGCGGTGTGGGTGATGAGGCGCTTGTCGCTTTGCGCGAGTTCGAGCATGGCCTTCAGTCGCGCCGCGCTCTCGGAGCGTTTCGCGTGCTCGGCGAGCAACTTGCGCGCCTCGTCGCCTGGTGTCTCGGCCACTTCGGCGTAGATCCCGCGCGCGGTGAGCTTGGCCGCGCGCATTGACGCACCGTCGGTGTCCCGCCCCCAGCGGTTGCCCGTCCACGCGTACCAACTGTTCAGCTCCGGCACAAACCGGAGTCGGTCGGCCTGGCGGTCTGCGAGTCGCTCCGCGTTCCCCAGGTCGGTCAGCGGCCGCGGGCTGGACGCCGTCGTTGCTCCTGCTGGCGTTGCCCGCTCAACGCTAGGCGGGGCCTCGGGTAGTGACTCAGCCGTCGAGCTGGGGAGTACGTCGGCGGCCGCGGCGACTCGCTCCAGCAGCTCGCGGAGTTGGCGGAACCCCTCGGGGCCGCTCAGGCTGGCGTCGCGCACCTCGTCGCCGAGGTCGCGCCCGTCGCTGCGCCCGGAGGCGAGGTCGATCAGCCGGACCTCGGGCCCGGCGGGCGCGAGACAGGCCGCGATCTGGCCCGCGGAGTCACGCCCCGGCGGGTCACAGTCGGTCAGCACGTGTACGCGACGGAGGTGAGCGAATCGAGCCGCTGCCCGGCTTGCCTTTTTGGCCCAGCTTGTCCCGGGGACAGCGATCACGTGGAGCCCGAGCGTCGCGCCGCTGATGGCATCCGGCTCGCCCTCGACCAACCACACGTCAGTTCCCTCCGGGAACGACTCGGGAGCGGGGAACAGGTCTCGCGGTCGCCGGGCGACTACGAACATTTTCGGCTTGCCGCCCGGCATATATCGGCAGACGTTGACCAGCTCTCCGCGGGCGCCGGTGATCGGGATCGTGAACCGCTCGCCGTCCCAGCCAACGGCGAGGGCGTCCAACGCGGCGGCGGACCAGCCCTTGCGCTCGAGCGCCACGCCCAGGGCGTCTGTGTTGTTCTGGAGCGCCTCCCTCCATCTCGTTAGCTCCGCGTTGCCTGGGAGCTGCTTAGGCGGTGCAGTTCGCTTGCTTTCTCCCGAATGTCCCCGAGCCGTCGGTCCGTTCGAAGATCCTCGCGGAGCGGTGCCGGATCTGCCCGCGGCGACAAAGTGCAAATCGGCAGCGGTGAGGTTGAGCGGCGCGAGTATGTGCTCGAGCGTGCAGTTAGCGAAACAGTGCAGTACCGCTTTTCCGTAATCACCCTCTTTGATCGACAGCGATGGCGTGCGGTCGTCGTGGCCCGAGCACTGCGCCATCCAGCCGTCACCGTTTCGGCAGTAGTCGAGCCCGGCCGCATCGAGGGCGATCAGAACCCGCTCGACGGGGCTGCTCATCGGGACCCACCTTGCGAGGTCATCGGCGGGCCGGCCTCGCCCACCCGCGGTCGCGGCTCGCTCGGCTTGGAGACGGGCGTCGTCGCGGCGTCCGGGCGTTGGGGCCGTCCGGGCCTACGTGTTCGCGGAGCCAGTCGTCAAGGACCGGTCCGACGTGCGGCAGCGTGCCGTAGCGGGTCATCGGCCGTCGTCGGCGCGGTGGAAGTGGTGTCGGATGAACCGCTGATGTCTGTCGAGGTCCCAGACGGTGATCTCCTCACCGGCGAACACCAGCACGTAGCGGTTGAGTTGCTGCGGCCGGCGGCACGTCCAGATCAACCGGCTGGCGGCGAGCCGGTGCAACAGGTCGTCAAGGTCGGGAGAGACGGGAACGCCGATCATGGCGGCAAGGCGCCGAGCGTCGATCGGCATCAGGTGTTCGTCGCTCAGGATCGCTAGCGCGACCAGGAGCGCCCGAGCCCGGGATCGGCCCCAGTTCTCGGTGATTGCGATCGCTAGCCCGGCTCTCCGTCCCAGGGTCTGGAATGGGGGCTGACATGAGGGTGCAGTACGATTAGTCATGGTTGTTTGCTCGCCCCGGCCTGCCGGGGCGTGTTTGTTCAGGCCAGCTTTAGGCCGTGGTCGTGCCCTCCTCGTTGAGTTCCTGGGCGCGCGCATAGTCGGCGAGGTAGGCGCGGATCGCGCGCACTGCCTCGCCACTAATGGGGCGGTCGTTGCTCGCCGCCCGACGCTTCAACTCAGCGTGCAGTTCGGCGGGTACGTAGACCCGCAGTTCGGGGCCCGGGCGTGGAGGGCGTGCCATGTCACTGTGGAGCATCTGGGCCGGCTGCTATTCCTGCATCCGACGTGCGAGATTCCGTAGCCACCACCTCGGCCGCGTCTCGCGCAACCGCCGGAGGCGCCTGGCGGAGCGCGTTGTGCGAGGTAGCTGGCGTCTCCCTGGCGCAGCTCAAGAAGGATCAGGGGGTCGGGCTCGCTCCGGTCGGAGAGCCATCCGCGGCTCAGGAGGCGCTCTACATCGAGGTCGTTGAGATCCGCCGCGCTCAACAGGAAACGAAGGGCGCCTGGCGCCAAACCCGCTATCGGAAGGTGTCCGGAGTGTTGAAAGCGTCATTCGTGCGGCCTACTAGCAGTTCGGCGCTACGGATGAATCAGGCGCCCGGGCCCATGTTGCGCGCGCGGGGCGGCCACGTGCGCGACTCAGCCGGTGAGGCGGCTACTCGTCGCGTCACCGCCGAGAAGGAGCGCCGAAAGATCGACCGTCAGAGGGCTGCCCGGACGGCGGGCGAGAGAATGCAGGCGCAGATCGAGGTCGTCGCAGCACGCTGGCTCCAAGATCCCTCGGTAGTACCGACGCTGCAGCTTCTACGCGCGACTCGGGCGTGGCTTGAGGCTAATGCGAAGAGTTCTTCGCGGTCCCTCGGTAGCCGGTCGGTGGACTTGCTCGAGGCCGTGCTCGAAGAGCCAGGGGCCGTCGATCGTCGCTGGCTGGACAGCCGCTGGCGGAAGCTCGGTGTGTCGATAAAGGGGAAGTCACCGCCGCCCGCGCTCGAGGAGCTCGTTCCCGAAAATGCCACTCCGCGGGCGCCGCTGCTTGAGTGTGCGCGGCTCATGTTGCTCGCCGCCGGCGCGCGCGCCGCGCTACTCGAGATCGCCCCAGACGAATCGGATGCATCGCTCGACGCGTTCGTCACCCGTGCCCGACGAGTCCAGACCGCCTTTTTTGGGATACCGGCGATTGCCCAGATTGCCTCCGCGTTGGCAGACGCGCCCGCAGCGGCAGCCGGCTGACGTTCCGCGGACCGTCGTCGGGTCCGACGCGGGTTGGTCCGGCGCTGAGCCCTCGGTCTTCTGATTCGCCGCGTCGACGCCGGGCGCGATGCTCAGCTGAGGAAGCCGGCCCAGAATCCCTCTCGGGCCTGGGGCTCATCGTCGGCCGACGCGGGCTCGACCGGGGCGGGTTTCGGCTCCGTCGCTCGCTCGGCTTTTGCGTCGGCTTGCGTGGTGGTGCCTCGCGGTCCCCGGCTGGTCCGTCGTAGGGAAGAACGATCACACTTGCTGGTTCGGCAGGTTCGGCCGCTGGCTTACCTGCCTTCTGCCGAGACTGCTGGCGGGGAGCGTGTTTGGCGCTGGCTTGCTCCCAGCCATTTCGTAGTCCAGCCAGCTGCTGCTCGCGCTTCTCGGGATCCTGGCTCAAGCCACCGTGCATGGCGCTAATTTTGCCAGGCACGCCCGTCGGCTTGCCTGGCGTCTCGCCTCAAGCGCTTCCGAGCCACCGGCCAGAAGTCCCCTGGCAACCGCAGAGATAGCGCGCGCGGCTGTAGAGATTGACGGCCCAAGGCGCCCCAGAGCCGTCGGCGGGGGAGGCTCCGCGCGCGTGGCGCTTCGGATGCTTGACTGGCGCTGCATGGCTGCCACTTTTGAATGCTCTTAGAGCGGCTCTTAAACGTTCAAGAGCGCCGGACATGCCCCCAGGAGTTCCGGAACGTTCCGGAACGGTTCCGGAACTTGCCAGGCAATCTTGCCAGGCAAGACCAACGATGCCGCGTGACGGTCAGGGTTCCCAAACGCGCGACCTCATCGCTTCGAGGAGCTCGTGCGGTGCGACGTGTTGCAGGTAGCGGTCGGTGGTTGCCAAGCTTCCGTGGCCGAGCTGCGCCTGGATGCGGTGAGCGGGCATCTTCTCGTCGGCCAGCTCGTACGCGTGTGTATGGCGGAGGCCGTGGGCATGCACGCGCTTCTCGATGCCGCGGCCGCGGCCAGGCGCGGCAGCAGTCGGCGGACATAGGAGGAGTCCACCGCCTTGCGGCCGTCGAGCGTGCAGAAAATGGGGGTCCGCGCGAGCCCGCGCTTACGGCGGAGCTCGAGCCAGCGCTCCAGGAGCGCGAACGCCTGCGGATCCATGCCGACCACTCGCTGTCTGTCGCCCTTCCCGTGGCGAACATTGACCGAGCTCTCGCCTTCGTCGACGTCGCGCGACTCCAGGGCGAGCGCTTCGCTGAAGCGCAGGCCGCCGCGGTAAAGCACAACGATGAGAGCTCGATTGCGCACCCCGGTCGCGGACCGTGGCGAGCAGCTCGCGAGCAGCGCCGAGACCTCCCGCACCGTCAGAACCTCGACCGGGTACGTTCGGCCGGCATTGGCGGGGCGTCGGCCCTGGTTGTAGCCGGGCTTGGTGGCGGGAGAGCGCCGGTATCCGTAGCCGGCTCCTGGTCTTGAGCTCACGCGGCGCTGGCGCCGGCGCGTATGACAGCGGTCAGCTCGTCCGGATCGTCGAGCCGAGCGAGTTCCGTCTTGCTGATATAGACGGTGCCCAGCGCCCGCTCGCCCTCCTCGGCCAGCAGCTGGCACCAAAGCGTGACTGAACGACGGTCATCGAGACACCTCGGATAATCACCGACCGTCGGATTCAGGGAAGCACGACGTGAGAGCGTCCGATCGCTATCGCGGACTATTACGAAGGGCGCCGGCCTGCCGTCTGTCAGCAGCGATTCTTCCGTCGCCGAAGCGATGGCGCCAGATGCAGCCGCCTGAGAGCCGAAGCGATCGTGCGGGATGGGGAGGTGATGCGCGGGCGCTGCCCGCCGGGCTACGCAGGCTGAGCATGGGGGACGATGCCCCCGGTGATCTCGCTGCCCACATCTCTGAATGGACACTCGGCATCGTCATGCAGAGCGCCGATCGCCAGGTACGTGTAGTCGACCCGCTCCTGCACGGCGGCGATGAAGCTCTCTGGGTCCTCATGACGATCGATGTCAGGCACGATCTGCTGGAGCGTGTTCAAGACGTGCTCTCCACGCTCGCTGTCATCCCCGGCATCAACAACAACGTCATCGTGCTCCGCCCACAGCCGTGCCAGCAACTTCTGCCTGCCAGCGAGCGGTTCGTTGCTGATGACGTCGATGTGATGCGGCATCCGCTTCCTCCAATGTGGTCTGGCGTAGTGATACTACCCCTGTCGACCCTACGGAAGCGCAAGGACACCACCATGGACAAGGTGTTGAGCCCGATCGATCACCTGCTGGACGATGGGCTGATCGAGCACCTCCTTCAGGCGCGTCCTGTCGCTGTCATCCACGAACTTCTGGACGAGGGCCAGCGCCCCATCGGGGATCTGCTGACCCTGGCGAGCGACGTAGAACTGGCTTGTGGTGTTGGGGCTCTTCGTGAAGCAGTGGCCGTGGTCGACGAGCACCGCGTCGGGCATGGCGTCGATGGCGCCCCAGTTGCCGTCGTGGCGGTCGATGTTCGCGGCCAGCACGTCGAATACGGCGATGTGCCAGCCGGTCTCGTCAGGACAGTCGGTATGCGTGAACCCGCCACCAAGGGCCATCTTGAACTGCGTCCACATAACCTGCGCGCTGCACTCGACCTCGCCGCCGGCCGCTGCGGGCATCTTGCGCATCACGGTGGTCGGGACCAGCTTCGTCATCTCCAGCTCCAGTGCGAGAAGCCACGCCGCCACCTCGCAGCGCGCCTGCGTCATCAACTCTGGGGTGCTGCCAGCCTTCGCGGCGACTGCCACGCCGCCCTCAAGCCAGAGGATCTTCTTGTCCCTATGACCGCCCCCGCCGACCAGCGGGCGCTCGTACATGACCGGGGCGGTGCGCAAGTACTTCTCTAAGTCACTCCCGCTTCCCACGGCTTCCTCCGTCGATTGGTGCAATACCTCCTCATTAGCCCGATGCACAGTAATGGCGGGATCGGACACGGACGTGCGGAAGCCCCCGGCGAGCGCCAAAGCTCACCGAGGGCTCACGCGGCTAATGAAGACGGCAGACCAACCGCCAGCCGGCGAATAGTCTCACCGGACCCGGACATCAACGGTCTCTCTTGTCCTCCAGAGGCGCCTGGAGCCTCTCCGGGGTTCCGCAGTTGATGGGCATTTGAGTGCTGTTTGGGGGTCGGATCGCCCGCAAACACTGGGGTTTTGCTTAGCTGGGTGTTGGAAAGCGTGGGCACACGGTCTAGGTCGCTTAGCTTGTAGTTGTCTGAGTGATGTGCTAGTGATGTGGGCATGTATTTGCGCACCACGCGGCGGCAGCGCAAGGACGGCTCCGCGGTCCGTTACGTGCAGCTGGCTCACAACCGGCGGGTGAACGGGGTGACGCAGGCGGAGGTGCTGCTCAACCTCGGCCGTGAGGATCAGCTCGAGATCGAGGGGCTGCGGCGGTTGGCGGCGTCGATCACCCGGTTCACCGATGGGGACGCTGGCGCGATGCCGTTGCCTGGCACGCCGGGGGAGTTTGAGCTCACCGAGTCGCGGCCGTTGGGCGGGGCGTGGCTGTTGGACGGGCTGTGGCGCGCGCTCGGGGTCGACCAGGCGCTCGGCCAGGTGCTCGGGCCGAGGCGGTTCTCGACCGATGTCGAGCGGATTCTGTTCGCGCTGGTCGCCAATCGCGCGCTTGATCCGCTTTCCAAGCTTGCCGCCTCGGAGTGGGCGAGCTCGGATGCCGCGATCCCCGGGTTGGCCGGCATGGATGAGGATCAGTGCTATCGGGCGATGGATCTGCTGGTCGAGGCCGACGCGCAGGCGAAGGTGCAGGAGTCGGTGTTCTTCGCGTGCGCTGATCTGCTCAATCTCGAGGTCGACCTGTTGTTCTTCGACACCACCTCGACGTACTTCGAGCGTGACGAGCCGGAGACCGGCGACGGGGCGTTGCGCGTCTACGGGCACAGCAAGGACCATCGTCCGGATCTGCCGCAGATCGTGATCGGCCTTGCTGTTACCCGCGAGGGGATCCCTGTGCGGGTGTGGTGCTGGCCGGGGAACACGAACGACATGTCGGTGATCGCGGAGGTCAAGGACGGGCTGCGTGGCTGGCGGCTCGGGCGGGTGGTGACGGTCCTCGACCGCGGCTTCTCCTCCGATCAGAACCTGCGTTACCTCACGCGCGCGGGCGGGCACTGGATCGCCGGTGAGCGGATGCGCGACGGCTCACCGGACGCGGCGGCCGCGCTGGCTCGCCAGGGCCGGTATCAGACTGTGCGCGAGAACCTGCGGGTCAAGGAAGTCCGGATCGGCGAGGGGGACGCGGCGAAGCGGTTCATCATCTGCCACAACCCCCTCGAGGCCGAGCGCGACAAGACCACCCGCACCGACACGATCCACCGCCTCCAGGCCGAACTGGACCGGATCGAGAAGCAGCGCGCGAAGGTCAAGAGCCAGAAGGCGTTCGAGGCGCACCTGCGCGCCGAGTGCGCGCTCCGCGACCATCCGGCGCTCGGGCGCTATCTGCGCCAGACCCCGTCCGGGCGGCTGCGGATCGACCGGGCGAAGATCGCCGCCGAGGCCAAACTCGACGGCAAGTTCCTGCTCTCCACCTCAGATCCCGACCTGTCCGCCGAGGACGTCGCGCTCGGCTACAAGAACCTGCTCGAAGCCGAGCGCGGGTTCCGCGATTTGAAGACCGCGATCGAGCTACGCCCGATCTTTCACCGCCTCGAGCACCGCATCCGCGCGCACGTCCTGATCGCCTGGCTCGCGCTGCTCCTGATCCGCGTCGCCGAGCGCCAAACACAGCTGACATGGAGACGAATCGCGCTCGAGCTCGGACGCCTTCACCTCGTCACCGTCACTGGCCCCGCCGGCACGATCCAACAGACAACCCAGCTCACCGACACCCAACGCGAGATCCTCGCCGCGACCGGCATCCAGCCACCGCCCAGGATCACCGCGCTCCAGGCCGCCTGAACCCCGCGGAGGGGCCTCAAACCGCCCCGAGGCGTGGGCACACACGCACAAGCTGCACAAAGTCCCCGATCCCCAGTCC
>QHBV01000064.1 GCA_003244035.1 Solirubrobacterales bacterium
TCGTGCAGCACCATCCCGCCGATCAGCTGGACATCGAAGTGGCGCATGCCCATCGCCCGCTTGCCGGCCTCGCGCACCAGCGCGAAGCACTCGAACAGCAGGTCGTCGAGCGATTCGCCGTTGCGAGCCCGCTCGCGCAGCTCGTCGGTGGCCTCGCGCAGCTCCTCATCGTCGTAGAGCTCCACCTCAGCCTCAAAGCCGTTGATCCGAGACACCTTCTGCTCATAGGATCTGAACTTCTTTGCCTCGCCCATGCGAAGCGCGCGGTCAAGGAACGACATGGCTTCAGAGTAGCGCGGGACGGCGGCCGGCTGGGCGGCGTGCGGACGTGGTCGGCGACGCCGGCGCTTGACGCCGTCAGGTGCGCCGGGAGCCACTCGGCCCCCGGCGCGCCGTCGCCCAGCGGCTCGGCCCGGATCCAGCCTCAGGCGACCGAGGAGATGTCCTCGGGTGGGGTCGTCGGGTGGGGGACCGGGTCAACGCGTCCTGTCGGCGAGCGGAACTCGCGACGCTTGCGACGCTTGTCGCGGTGGCGCTTGACCTGGACGGCCAGCTCGTCGGCGCAGCGGTTGATCGAATGCAGCAGGTCGCCCGAGGCGTCGCGGGCGCGCAGCGTCACCCCCTTGAGGTGCAGCGTCGCCTCCGCCACCTGGGAATCGGCGATCGAGGGGTTACGCTCGTGAAACAGTTCCAACTCCAGTTCCGCGAGCTCCGAGACCTGACTGGCGACCTTCCGGAAACGCCTGTCGACGTGCGCTCGCACATCCTCCGAGATGGACATGTTGCGGCCCTTGACCTCGATCCGCATGATCCCTACCTCCTGAGTGGAGCGTTGCTGTCTGTGATCTGAGAGATTAATCCTGGCAGCGGACTTTGTCGACCGGCAGAATGGCTTCATGGTGATCTCCAGCGTGAGCGCGCCGAGCGTCGCCCCCGCGATTCAGTGGACGCTCGAGCCGTCGGTGCTGATCGGCGTCGCCGCGATGGCGGCCCTGTACGGGATCGCATGGCGCCGAGCGCGGGGTGGGCATCAGGGGGGTTCCGCTTTCACCGCGCATCGCCCCGGCTACGGCCGGCTCGTCCTGTTCGCGGGCGGCCTGCTGACGATCCTGGCCGCGCTCATCTCCCCCATCGACGCGCTCGGCGATCAGCTGCTGGTGATGCACATGGTCCAGCACGTGTTGCTGCTGGACATCGCGCCCATCCTCATCATCCTGGGCTTCAACAAGGTGCTGCTGCGCCCGGTGACCCGCCGCTTGCAGGTGCTGGAGCGCCGGGCCGGCTATCTCGCCCACCCGGCGTTCGCCGTACTGGTCTATGCCGGCTTCATGTGGGGCTGGCACATCCCGGCGCTGTATGACGCGGCGCTGCACGACGCGACCGTGCACACCTTCGAGCACCTGTGCTTCGCCGGCGCGGGCGGGCTGTACTGGTGGCACCTGCTCTCGCCGATTCGCAACCGGATGCGGATGGGTGGCCTGGGCCCGGTCGCCTACATGGTGTCGACCAAGCTGCTGGTGGGAGCGCTGGGGATCGCGCTGGCCTTCGCGCCCGCGTCATTCTATCCCTTCTACGAGCACCATCCCCACTACTGGGGCCTCTCGCCGTCCACCGATCAGTCGATGGCCGGACTGGTGATGGCCCTCGAGCAGTCGATCGTGATGGGGATCGCGCTCGTCGTGGTGTTCGTGCAGATGCTGCGCGAGTCAGAGCGCGAGGCGCAGCGGGCTGAGCGCTTCGAAGTGGCCTGAACCCTCAGGAATCGGTGTGATCCGGGGTCAGCATGATGCCTGCGCGCTCCCGTTGCCAACGCGCGATGCGACCGCCGGCGGCCGCCAGGAGCATCCCCACGATCGCGGTGATGATCACAAGGCTCGGCGGAAAGCCGCCGAGCGAGACCTTGGCGCTGGTGCCGAGGAGCATGTGCATCAGCAGAATCGCGATGCCATAGAAGACCCCGCCGAAGAACCCGCGGTCAGCGCCTCCCCAACCGTCTCGATGCTCGAAGCCGGACACGAAGGCGCCGACGGCGGCGAGCAGGCCGAAGCCGTAGTAGGCACCGCTCGAGACGCCGAGCAGCACGCCGGCGATCGCTCCGAACCCCGCGGGGATCACACCCCCGATGATCACCTGGGCCGGTCGCGAGCGGTCGCGCAACAGCACTGGTGCGTACATCGTCCTCTCTCCTTTGTCTCGAGAAGGCCTCAGGCCGCGCGGGGCGAGGTCGCTCCGCGCGGCCTGGCCTCAGCGTGTCCGGCTCAGCAGGGAGCCTTGCTCGAGATGGTGCTGGACGACGTCGGCGTGCCCGACGGCGAGTTGGTTTGAGTGGTGATGATCTGGTATGGACGCTTGCCGTTCAGGCAGCCGACCGAGGCCTGCGAGATGTGCTTGTTCTTGCCCGAGCCCATGGCCTGGGTGGTGAACACGAGGTGCTCGGTCTTGAGCGAGCCCACGAGGCCGGGGACTGGGAAGTCGATGTACTTCGGCACCGGGACGTCGGAGACGAAGTACTTGCCCTGCATCTTGTAGGTCCCTGGGTAGGGCGGCGTCGCCCCAGTCTTCAGCGCCCCGCCGAGGCACGAGTGCTGGGCGTTGGTGACGAAGAAGAACGTCAGCTTGCCCTGACCGCTGTTCCACACGTCGAGCGCGGGATCGCATTCGGCGCCGGCCGCGGTGAGGTCGGTGGCGCTGCCGAGCAGCGAGGTGATGTAGCCCGAGGCGACCTTCGCCTTCGACGGGCACACGGTGTCGTTGTGCGCGGCCGCGATCTTTGAGAGCGCGCACGTCGGGAAGTGCGTTCCGTCGACCTTCAGGCCGTAGATCCGCAGCTTGATGTCGAGCTGGATCGGGGGCCGGTTACCGCCGGTCGTCGGGCCGGCCTTGAGGTCGAGCGTGTACTTGACCGGGTTCGGCTTCTTCGCCGTGCCGGCCTTCTTGTTGGAGAACGCGACCGTGCCCGTGTAGGGCTGGGTGGCGGCATAGGCTGTCGCCGCGACGCCGAGCACGATCAGTGCCGTGGCGATGATGGTGATCCGTCTCAAGTGACTCCTCCTTGTGGGGTCGGTGGTGTTGTGGGTGTGAGCAGAGCCGGTGGCTCTCGTGTGCTCACGGAAGGGCGGTGAGGTGGGGAAAGGATCGGTGTTGGCCGGTGGTCAACGTGCCGAGCGGGGGCTGCGCCAGGCATGGCGGGCCGCCGGGATCGGAAGTGAAGTAGTAGCGCTGCAGGAGCTGCGCAATCGTCAACACCTTTCCGGTCACCGAAGTTGTGGTCCCAGACAGCGTCGGGGAGATCGTCGGCAGTGCGTGGCTGGTGCAGAGTTGGCGGTCGAACACCGGCAGCCCCTTGAGCAGCTTCTGGTAGCCGCCCGGCTGCAGGTAGGGATTGCCGCGGTTGGTGGACGGCCGAGTCTGATACGGGGTCAGCAGCTCGGGGTTGATCGGGCTGGAGATTCGCAGGTAGTGCAGGTTGCCCCGACCGAGGTTGGAGGCGCCCAGGCCCTGGGTGGTAGCCGTGCTGTTGGCGAAGAAGGCCGCGATCTCCCGCCGGTAGTCGTTGATGTACTGCAGCACCGGAACGACGCTCCCCAGGTAGGGCTTCGCCCGCCGCAGGAAGGGCACCGTCTCGTTCAGGAACCGCGCAAGCGCGGGCAGCCCGGCCTGGGAGGCGCGCGTCAGCGGTCCGATGGAGACCAGCAGCTGGCGCAGCTCGGGGGCCAGGACCACCAGCGAGCGTAGCGCTGGGTTCAGCCGGACGGCCGCCGGGCGCAGCTCGTCGATGAGCGGCTTGGTGGCGCTGGCAAAGCCGCCGACCCGGTCGATGGTCGATCTCGTCTGGGCCAGAAACGCGGGGAACGCCCTGAACGTCGCCGCCAGCTCGCGGTCGCGAGCGGCGGTGGCCGCGAACAACGCGTTGCTGTTGCGCACGAATGACTGCAACTGGGCGGGGGAACTGCTGAGTGCGGAGAACACCTGGCCGCCGTCGCGCAGCAGCGTGCTGGTGGCGGCTCCCTGGCGATGCAGGACCGCGAGCACGGAGTCGACGTTGGTGGCGAACGGGTACAGATCGGCGATCGCGGCGTTGAACTGCTCGCCGCGGTTGGTGAGGGCGATCCCCGCCTGGGTCAGCCAGGTTTCGAACGCCCGCCGGGTGGTCGGATCGAAGGTGGAGAAGATCTGATCGAGCTGCACGGTCGGGGATACCTGCGCACGCGGCAGGGTCCCCCCGTCGGCCAGCTTGGCCGTGGTGGGGTTCCCGTGCGAGAGCTCGACGAAGGTCTCGCCCAGCAGGGTCTTGGCGCGCAGGATCGCCCGCGTGTCGGCGGGCCGGGGCGCGAATTGCTTGTTGATCTCGATCACGGCTCGCAAGAGGCTCGTGCGACGGTCAAGCTGCACACTCACCACGTGCCCAACGGTGACCCCGGCGATGTCCACCTGCGCCTGGGGAGCCAGTTCGGCGGCCTGGTCGAACTCGACGCTGAAGCGGTACCCCTGCGTGGCCAGCGGCAACGAGCCTCCAAACGAGATCCAGAGGTAGATCAGCAGCCCGATACAGGCGGCGGTGAACGCGAACAGCGTGAGCATCACCAGGACGGTCGGTCGCTTTGTGTTCATCGAACGCTCGGGCAGCTGTACTGCGTGGTCCCGGAGATCGCGGTCACGCCGGGCAGCGTCGAGAGGGCCGGCGCGTTGAGCAGGTCGAGGATCACGCCGAGCGGCTGGTTGTTGGGCTGCAGCTGGCCCTCGAAGAAGTTCAGCTCCGGACAGGTCCCCATGAACAGGCCCTGGACGAAGGCGCCGTTGGCATCCTGGCCACTGACCAGGCTGTCGGCGATGTGCGCCAGCCACGACCCCCAGTAAAGGTAGCTCTGCTGGGCTCCCTTCGGCTGGTAGGCCAGCGTGTTGAACAGCGCATTGAGCACTCCGATCGATCGTGAGAGCGGCGGAGTCGCCCGGGCCAGATCGGTGGCGGCCGGCGCCAGCGTGCGCGCCAGCGGCCGCACCGCGACCGTGAAGGGCCGTAGCTGGCCGGCGATGACCGGTGTCGTGTCCGCAAACAGCGGGCGCGAGGCCCGCAACGCCGGCCCGAGGTTGCGCGCGAAGGGCTGCAGGTGCTGCAGCGTGGTGGCGCTCGCGGTGGAGAACGCCTTGACCTTGCCCAGGGTGACAGCGCTCTGACGCAGAGTGGCGGGGAACAGGGACAACGTGGCTTGAAGCTGGGCGTCCTGGGAGGAGATCGCGGAGAAGTTGGTGTCCGATGAGCTGACCAGCGAGGCCAGCTGGGTATCGACGCCGCCCAGAGAGCTCGCCACCAGGTTGAAGTTGTGGATCGCTCGCCGAATGGTGCGCTGCCGGGTGGCCAGCAGGCTCGCGAACGTCCGCGTGTCGCGACCCAGCGGCTCGAAGCGCTTCAGCGTTCCCCGGAGGCCGGCGACGGCGGGCGCGCTGGGCGCGGTCTGGGTGGAGCCCGGATCGTGGAAGGCCTGGGCTCCACCGGACAGCAGGAGGATGAGGTAGTTGCGCGTATCGGTGTCCAGCGAGGACAGGATCTCTGAGACATCGACGTCCGGGGTGGTGTTGGCCGGGCCGAGCACGCCGCCGTTGGGGATCGCGCCGGCGTTCGCGTTACCCGGATCGAGCTCGAGGTACATGTCCTTGAGCGGCGTCCGCGGACGCAGCAGCACGGTGGCATCGCGGTAGATCGGCGAGTACTGCTTGTCGATGTTCATCGTCACCACGGCGCGGCCGTCCTGCAGCGACACCCCGCCGACCTGTCCGATCTGGACGCCGGCAATCGCCACCGCCTGGCCCTGGCCGCCGGTGACGGCCGCCGCCGTGGCGAATTGCGCCTTGACGGTGTAATAGCTCTGGCCGAACTGGAACGACGGCTGGTGCTCCAGGATGTAGCCGCTGACGGCGATCGCGGCAACGATCAGCGCGGCGATCGCCGCGAAGTCGACGCGATGGGTCAGGATCGCGCGCTTCACGGACCCACTCCGGTCCGCACCGCATTGAGCTCGGTCAGGGGGTTGGCGGCGCAGGGCACATCGCGGCGAATCGGCGGCGCCGTCCCCGGGAACGCGGGACGGGTCCCCAGGGGCGGCAGCACCGCGTTGCCGTAGAGCGGCCCGTTGGATCCCAACGACGCGGTGGCCACCCGGTCAGAGCCGCCGCCCGTGGACGCGCGCATGTAGCGCCCGTTGCCGTCGAAGTTCTGCGACGCGCTGGCCAGGCCGACGGCCGACTGGAACAGCTCCTGGTAGACCTGCAGGCCGGTGGTGACGGGCGGATCCTGGATCCGCTGGTTGCCGGTCGGGATCACGTTGTGGGTGAAGCACTGCGCGAGCGCTCCCGCGCCGCCGAGCAGGCTCTTGGTGGGAGCCAGGGATGCGGATGTTTCACGCACGGCGGTGGTGAGCGGGGGCAACAGGCCCCCCAAATAGCTGCGCGAGACCAGCGCGGTCGACTGCGCGAGCCACGGCAGGCCGGCGACGATCGTGGGGCCCAGCTGTCTGACACTGGGGGTCAAATCGCGCGCAAAGGCTCGCGTCGGAGCAAATGATGCCTGCAGCGGACCCAGCGCGGCGTCGGTGGCCCGAAGCAGCGGAGGCAGCAGGGCGATCGTCTGGCTGAGGTCGTACTGGCGATTGGCCAGCGCACCCATGGTTGCGTTGAAGGTGCCGACCAGGTGAGCCAGCCGCTGTTGCTGCGAGGCCAGGGCCGAGAACGCGCGCGAGCCACCCACGACCACGCCGGACAGATCGTGCGGGGACTGCCCCAGCAGCGCGGCGTTGACGATGGTCGAGGCCTTGAAGGCTCCGGCGGCATAGCGCAGTGACTGATTGAGCGATTGACCGGCGGTGAGCCCGCGCTGCGTGGGGTCCTGCGTCGCGTCCTGCGCTGCGGTCGGTCGCCCGGACAGCGCCGCTCCATAGCCCTGAAGCAGCGTCTGCAGGTCGGCGCGGGTGTTCGAGCGAAGCGCGGACAGGACGCGATCGAGCTGGACCGGTCCGGTGCTGTTGGCGGCCGGCAGCGTGGCGCCGGAGGCCAGGCTCGGCGCGGACGGCGTCCCCGGCCGCAGATCGACGTAGTAGTTGCCCTCCAGAAACAGCCGCGGGCGCACGTTGATCGTCGCGTCGGCGTGAACCGGCAGCCCGGTGGCGACGATCGCCATCGTCACCACGGCAGCCGTCGAGGATCCTCCGACGGGCGTGACAGCCGTGACCGTGCCGACGTTCACGCCGGCGATGCGGACCGGCGACGCGAGGTGGAGCTGGGTCTCGGCCGTGAACGTCGCGCGCAGCGTGAACGGTGACGAGCCGAACGGCACCGGGCCGCCGAAGACCAGCCAGCAGACAGCGCCGACCAGGATCAACGCGATCAGGCCCGCGACGCCATCGGACACGCGAGAGCGGTGGCGTCTCATGAGCGGTGAAACGGTGTCGTATGGGCGGAGCCGACCACTAGTGCCCCCGCTTGGTGATCTCGGTGCTCCGTCCCAGGTGACCGGGTGGGTTGCCGATCGCGGCGCGCGCGGGCGAGTAGGGCTCGTTGCCGGCCGCGCACTCGGCGATCTGACCGGGAGCGTCGGTGTTGGGGTAGGGGTTGACGTGCAACGGGCCCGAGGCGACGCCGGCGGGCCCGGTGTAGGGGCGTCTCGACGGCCCGGACTCGTAGCCGGGACTGTCGGTGATGGCCACCTGGACGAAGCGCAGCAGCCCGCCCTGGGTCACGCGCTCGGACAGCAGGCTGGAGATGTTGCGCAGAAACAGCGTCACGTAGTTGCACGACGACTGCGCGGGCGTCAGAAAGGCCAGGGGCGGTCGCAGCGTGGCGGCGGTCAGCGAGAGCCGATCCAGCCCCTGCGCGACCGCCGGCGTCTGACCGTAGCTCTGAAGCGTGCGCGACAGGGCGACGGTACGGCGGTCCAGCCCGGCCGTGCCGGGGAGGTTCCGGGTCCCGGCGGCGAACGCGGCCGCCAGCACCGGCGCGCTCTGCGGCAGCGTGGCGGCGCCGGGCCGCAGGTCGTGCAGCAGTCCTGCCGTGTCGGTCAAGAACGGGCGGATCACGGGGCCCTGCGCAATCGTCGCGTCGAACAGCGGAGGCGTCCGGGAGATCGTCTCCTGCAGGTAGGGAGACGCGACTCCGGCCAGCGCGCTGAACGTGGTGTCCAGGTTCGCAAGCAGGCTTGCCTGGGTGGCTGCGACCGGGACGAGCGCCGTCGAGTATCCCTGGAGGCCCCGGAAGAACCCGGCGAGGTCGGTGTGGCGAGAGCTCAGGTTGCGCATTACCGGGCCGAGGTCATTGAACAGCGGCACGAACGCGCCGATCGCGTCGTTGATGTCACTGCCACGTCCAGCCAGGGCTTCGCCGAAGCCGATCGTCGCGTGCTGGATCCCGGTGCGCGTGGGCGGCGTGAACATCGAGAGCAGCTGGTCGAAGTCGACCTCTGTCCCGGATCTGCCCAGCGGCACGGTGGCCCCGTTGGCATAGCCGCGCGTGGACGTGCCGGGGGTGATCTGCAGGTACTTGAGCCCGATGCTGCCCTTCAGGCGCACCGTGAATCGGGAGTCGACCGGCAGCGGCTTGACGCTGTTGTAGAGCTTCAGGTTGAGCAGCGCGATCGCCCGTCCTGACGACGTGCGCGCGGCGGTGACGCTCGAGACGGTCCCCGCCAGCGCGCCCCCGATGTTCACCTGATCGCCGAACTGCAGCTCGTTGGCATCGGCGGCCTGGACATGGAGGGAGTAGCTGGGCACGAAGGGAAGGCCGGCGTTGGCCTGATAGGCCAGGCTCACCGCGACGATCGTGACCAGCGCCGTCAGGGCTCCGATCAGAATCGGGTTGTTGGCCAGACTGCGGTTGCGGGGGCGGGGATTCATCTCCGACCGCCCACCAGGTAACTGAGCAGACCGTTCATCGAGGCGCCCCCGCCCGCTGCGCTCGGCGCGCTGCGCACGGCCTGCGACACCACGCGGTCCGGGTGCCCGGCGGGTGGCGCTGCGGCGGGCGAGACGCCGGCCGCCTTCGCCGAACTCGGAGCGAAGTTGGACGAGCAGCCCGGCAGCGTGGACGTCGCGTAATTGGTGCAGCTGGACACCAGGGGCTCGGCGCGCAGGAAGTGACCGAGGCTGTCGAAGCCGTTGCCGGCCACCGCGCCGCTGAAGAGGACGTGCATCAGCTGCTCGATGGCGCCTGTCCGGTCGAGGCTGGCGGTGAGTCGATCGAGCAGCGCCGCGGACGGTTTCGCCGAGGCTCCCAGCCGAAGGAGTCGCTGAGCCAGCGGGACCGACGCCACCAGGGGTGCCTGGGAGCTCTGGGCCGCGGCGCCGAGCTCGACCAGGGCGGTTCGCGCCCTGGTTGCGAACGGCGTCAGGTTCGCGAACTCACGCCCGACCGATGATGCGCTCTGTCCCAGGCTGGTCATCAGCGGCGTGCCCTGGTCAGCGAGCGAACCGAGGTCGGCCATCAGCGGGCGCAGCTGGCGTAGGAAGGACGGAAACAGATGGAATGTGCGCGCGATGTCCGACGCCCGCTGAGCGCTGGCCACCGATGTCCGGTTGGCCTCGGTGATGAAGCCGGCCAGATGCCGGCGCGCGCGGGCCAGCGGGGCCAAGACCGTGTCGGAGTCGATGGCCAGGCGCGCCAGCACGTGATTCTGGCGGGCGAGGATCTGCAGCACGCGATCGGTGTGTCCGAGCGCGGGGTTGGCGCGGCGGATCACGGCGTTGAGATCGGCGCCGCGCGCGGCCAGCCCCGTGCCCAGCTCGTTGAGAATGAGCGCCAGCGACTGGCGCACCGGCTGGGTGGAGATGTTCTGCACGATGTCTGAGTCGATCGGCGAGCTGGTGCGGGTGACGGCCAGCAGGTGGCTGCCCGTTCCCGGTCCCTGGGTGACCCGCGCGAGCGCCGGCGTGCTCGACGTGCCAGGGGAGCAGTCGACGTACTCCTCGCCGATCAGCGACTGCGGGCGGATGGCGCAGTGCGCATCGGCGTGAAACGGGGCGAACCCTGGTTGGTTGATGGCGAGCGTCACGGCGGCGCGCTTCTGCGCGGTGACGCCCAGCCCCTGGATGCTGCCGACGTTGGCGCCGGCGATGCGCACGTCCTCTCCCGGGACGGCGAACGAGGCGTCGTCGAAGATCGCCCGCACCAGGTACACCGGCCGCCTCGAACTGGTGAAGCCGGTGGCGAGCAGGAACGAGGCGCAGCCCGCGGCGAGCAGCACGGCGATTGACAGCAGGCGTCTCACGGGCCGGGCGGGACGGAGCTCTGCGAGCAGCCGGCCACCTGTCGGGGAGCCGATCCATCCGCAGCCGGTGCAACGGCGCTGCCCGGGCAGCGGTTGCGGGCGACGTGCACCCCTTGGTAGCGCTGGGACGGGAACTGCGCGGTGAGCTGGTCAGACGCGTTCACGGTGAACGGGAACAGCGCCGGCTGAGTGCGTACGTAGTGTCCGTTGGCGTCGTAGTAGGCGCC
>QHBV01000065.1:0-2026 GCA_003244035.1 Solirubrobacterales bacterium
CAAGGAACGCGGGATCGGGGTCGCCGAACGCCAGCACGATCCGACCACGCTCCCGGCCCGACGCCGTGATCGCTGCATCGGAGTTCGTCACCAACTCCGGGATGATCTGCACCAGATCGACGCCACCCTGCGCAAAGTTCTCCCGGAAGTACCGACCGCGGGCCCGGCCGACCCGCACCTGACCAAGATCGAACCCAGCACTCGTACTCATCACGCCAAGTNNAGATCCGACGGCTCGTCGTTCGGGCGACTCGTAAGCGCCGACAGCGATGACAGCCTCAAGCAGTCGGCAGGTGGAGTTCAATCGCCTTCGCCAGGTCCGGAACGTCGAGCTCGCCGGTCGCCACAGCGACGACCACCCTTTCCGCCTCGTCGACGCTGAACGTGAGGTTACGCCCGTTCAGAAGGCAGAAAACGCGCGTGGCCGCCCACGCAAGCCGCTTGTTCCCGTCGACCAGCGCGTGGTTGCGTGCCAGTGAGTGCATCAACGCCGCCGCCTTCTCTGCAAACGTCGGGTAGGCGTCCGCTCCGAACGCGCTGCTCTGCGGCCGTCCCGCCGCGGACGCCAGGAGCCCTCGATCACGGATATCCACCTCGTCGAGGACGCCGACGGCGATCTCCACCAGGTCTTCGACGCTGAGGTAATCGACCCGCGGTTCGGTCAACGGCTGAGTCGGTCGAGCAGCTCGGCATCCTCATTCCGAACACGCTCGATCGCCGCCCGTAAACGCTCTGGCCGGTTCGACACGTACTGAGCGATCGCGGCTCGCGCGACCTCCTGCATCGAGCGACCCTCCTCTGCGGCCTTGAGGCGCAGAGCGGCTGACTCGCCCTCGGTCAAGCGAAGGTTCATGGCCACCGTTACACGGTACCACGCTGGTACCGATCCCATCGTGGTGTTCCGTCCTGTGACGAACAGCGCCTCGTCCTTGAGGATCTGATGCGGTCGCGCACCGCGGTGGATCGCGAAGTCCAACGAGCCCGTGTGCTGGCTCTCGATCGCGCGGTCCGACAGGCCAGCGCAGCCAGCCGTAGACATCGGACCGTTCCTTTCCTAAGCCGCTTCCAGAAGAAAGGAACGGGCTTGAACTTCCTAAAACGAAGTGCGGAGGGACGGGCACGAGCTGGCTTTGATTAACTTAAGCTGCGGAATCACAGCATCTGTGCGACAGACGCACTTAGGGCTGCCATCTCGCAGCATTACTACGTGATAAGCTTAAGCGGCGAAAAGGCACTCGCTAACCCCTAAATGACCCGATAAGCCCTGAAAAAGCAGCGTTAGACATGAGAATGCGAAATGAACTCACCGATGCAACCGCGCTGCACGAGCTCGGCCGCCGAATCGCCCGCCAGCGACTCGAGCGCGACCTGACCCAGACCGAGTTGGCCCGAGAGGCCGGTGTTGACCGCACCGCGTTGCAGCGGCTTGAAGGCGGCGATTCGGTAACCCTCACCACGCTGCTGCGGCTGCTACGCGCATTGGGCCTGCTTGAGAACCTCGAAACGGCCGTTCCCGCCGCCCGACCAGGCCCGATCGAGCTCTTGGAGACCCAGGGGCGGCCGCGGCGCCGCGCCCGCGGCCTCGAAATCCACCGTCACGAACGCGACACCGGGGGCTGGACCGGCTGGGGGGATGAGCAGTGACGACGGCCGCGGTCAATCTGTGGGGCACCCGCATCGGGGCGGTCACCTCTGACGAGGACGGCGGCGCGGCTCGGTTCCAATACTCTCCCGGATTCGTTGAGAGCCATATCGAGGTGGCGCCGCTGACGATGCCGTTGCGCCGCGCCGAGTACTCGTTCCCGGGGCTGAGCGCAGACAGTTTCCACGGCCTCCCCGGCCTGCTCGCCGACTCCCTCCCCGACAAGTACGGAGAGGCGCTTATCAACGCCTGGCTGGCCTCCCAAGGCCGCACCCCGGGCAGCTTCAACCCCGTCGAACGGCTCTGTTACGTGGGCCAGCGCGGGATGGGCGCGCTCGAGTACGAACCCGTCGAAGGTCCGGATGCCGAAGAGGACCACCAGCT
>QHBV01000065.1:2161-2355 GCA_003244035.1 Solirubrobacterales bacterium
CGCGCGAAGGCGCTCATCGCCTACAACCCCGACACGGGCGAGGTCCGCTCCGGACAGCTCAACCTCGGCCCCGGTTTTGAGCACTGGCTCATGAAGCTCGATGGCGTCGCCGAGAATCGCGACCGCGAGGCGCTCGCCGACCCGCAGGGGTACGGGACCATCGAGTACGCCTACTGGCTGATGGCCGGCGACTT
>QHBV01000066.1 GCA_003244035.1 Solirubrobacterales bacterium
CCGCCCCGCTCGCTTGACGCAGTTGATGTCCAGCGTGAGTTATGCGGGGCCTGGCGGTTACCCGGGGCGTGCTGACCGCCGACAGGGCTGAGCGCCTCCGAGCGCCGATCAGTGAGCGAACCGGCAGCCGCGCCCTGGCACCACATGAGGGTGCCTCCCCACTGGGACTAGCAGCGAGGAGGCAGAGTTGAAGTCTGCCAGAAACACCCTGCCCGAGGCACCCGCCGGCAACGTGACCTGCGGGATTGACTGGGCTCGCGACGATCATGCCGTATCGGTCATCGATGCCCGCGGCCGCGAGATCAGCCGGTGCACGATCAGCCACAGCGCGGCGGGCCTGCGTGAGCTCGTGGCGGTGCTGGCCCGCGCCGGCGCTGGCGAGGCCGCGATCGAGCGCCCTGACGGCCCTGTGGTCGATGCCCTGCTCAGCGCAGGGATCACTGTGGTGGTGATCAGCCCGAACCAGGTCAAGAACCTGCGCGGCCGCTACGGGCCGGCCGGGAACAAAGACGACCGCTTCGACGCGTTCGTCCTGGCCGACACCCTGCGCACCGACCGGGCCCGGCTGCGCCCGCTCACCCCGGACAGCCCCGCGACCACCGCGCTGCGCCGCACCTGCCGGGCCCGCAAGGACCTCGTCAGCCACCGGGCCGCCGTGGCTAACCAGCTCCGCGCGCACCTGCGCAACGTCTTCCCCGGCGCCGTCGGGCTGTTCGCCGACATCGACTCCCCGGTCAGCCTGGCCTTCCTGGCCCGCTACGACACCCAGGACCGCGCCGACTGGCTCACCCCCCGCCGTCTCACCGCGTGGCTGGCCAGCATCGGCTACAGCGGCCACACCAGCCCCGCCGTCCTGCACGCCCGCCTGGCCGCCGCACCCCGCGGCCTCACCGGGCCCGACGCCGACACCCAGGCCCCCATCACCCGCGCCCTGCACACAGTGCTCACCACCCTGGCCGGCCAGGTCAAGGCCCTGTCCGCCGAGATCAGCACGCAGCTCGCCGCGCACGCCGACAGCCACGTCTTCACCAGCCTGCCCCGCTCCGGAACCGTCCGCGCCGCCCGCCTGCTGGCCGAGATCGGCGACTGCCGCGCCCGGTTCCCCACCCCCGAGTCCCTGGCCTGCCTCGCCGGCGCCGCGCCCTCCACCCGCCAGTCCGGCAAGATCCGCGCCGTCACCTTCCGCTGGTCCTGCGACAAGCAACTCCGCGACGCCGTCACCGACTTCGCCGGCGATTCCCGCAGAGCCAGCCCCTGGGCCGCCGACCTCTACGACAAGGCCCGGGCCCGCGGACACGACCACCCCCACGCCGTCCGCATCCTCGCCCGCGCCTGGCTGTTCGTCATCTGGCACTGCTGGCAAGACGGCGTCGCTTACGACCCCGCCCTGCACCGAGCACTCCAGCGCCTCCTCAACCAAGATCAACAGGAGACGGCTTGACACAGGGCTACTCACGCCGCGACCTCCTTGCGGGTGGCGATCTCCGACAGGATCCCCTGGGGCCGCACGAGCAGCACGATGACCAGGATCACGAAGGCCACGACGTCCTTGTAGTCAGGGTTGATCACCGCCGCGGCGACCTCGCTGACGATCCCGATGACCAGGGCGCCTAGCATGGCCCCGTACGGCTGGCCGATCCCGCCGAGGACCGCCACCGCGATGATCGGGATCAGGAACTGGGAGCCGGTCGTGTCCGTGAACGCGGTCACGTTCATCACCAGGATGACGCCGGCCAGGCCGCATAGCGTGCCCGACAGTGCCCACGCGAGGTCGATGACCCGGTCGGTGGCGATCCCGCAGTTGCGGGCCAGCTCAGGATCGCTGGCCGTAGCGCGCATCGCCTTGCCGAGCTTGGTGCGCTGCACGAAGAGGGTCAGCAGCGCCATGAGCGTGACGCTCACTATCAGCAGTAGAATGGACTTGCTGCGTATAATTACAGATCCGTCGGCGATAGCGAACTTGTAGATATTGTCTTGGAAGATAGCGGGGAAACTGATCTGGCTTGGGCCGCGCCAGTCCTCGCCGATGTTTTGGAGGATGTAGGACACGCCGATGGCCGAGATTAGGGGGGCGAGCTTTGGGGCGTTACGCAGGGGGCGGTAAGCGACCCGCTCGATAACCACTCCGAGCAGGCCGGTGACGAGCATGGTCACGGGGAAAGCGACGAGGAGTACGCCTACCACCGCGAGGGGGTCGGTAAGAAACGTCTGCTGGTTGTTGATGCCGAACACGCCGACAACGCTGATCGCTGTGAAGCTGCCGAGCATGAAGATGTCGCCGTGGGCGAAGTTAATGAGTTCGATGATCCCGTAGACCATCGT